>JBBQVX010000121.1:0-10242 GCA_038211115.1 Elusimicrobiota bacterium
CCATGCGGCCGCGCTGGACGCCCTTGGCGACCTTCGCGACGGCCTCGGGCTGGCCGATGACGACGGCGCCGAGCTCGGCGGGGAGGTTCTTGAGCTGGTCCTTCTCGGCCGCGCCGAGCTTGCCGGCGGGGATGCCGGTGCACAGCGCGACTTCCTGGGCGATGTCCTCGGGCAGGACCTCGCGGCGAGCGCCCTCGACGCCGGCCTTCGCGGCCTCGGAGGCCTTGAGCTCGACCTCGGCGCCGGCGTCGTCGAGCAGGTCGAGAGCCGAGTCGGGGAGGTTGCGGTCCGTGATGTAGCGCGAGGCCATGGCGACGACGGCCTTGACCGTCTCCGCGCTGACCGTGACCTTGTGCTTCTTCTCGTAGCGCCCCTTCACGCCCTCGACGATCTTCTCCGCCTCGTCCTTGCTGGGCGGGTCGAGCTTGACCGGGTTGAAGCGGCGCGCGAGCGCGCCGTCCTTCTCGATCTTGCGGTACTCCTCCATCGTCGTCGCGCCGATCACCGAGATCGTGCCGTCGGCGAGGGCTTCCTTCAGGATGTTCGCCGCGTCCTGCGAGCCCGAGGCCCCGCCGGCGCCGATGAGCATGTGGATCTCGTCGATGAAGAGGCGGACCTTGCCGTTGGACTTCTTGGCTTCCTCGAGGATCGCGACCATGCGCTCCTCGAACTCGCCGCGGTCCTTCGTACCCGCGACGACCTTCGTGAGGTCGAGCTTGATGATGTTGACGCCGTCGAGCTCGGGGATGTCCCCGTCGACGATCATCTGCGCGAGGCCGTTGGCGATCGCGGTCTTGCCGACGCCCTTCTCACCGATGATCAACGGGTTGTTCTTCTCGACGCGCAGCAAAGTCTTCACGATCTGGCGCATCTCGGCCTTGCGGCCGATCATCGGGGGCAGCTTGCCCTCGACGGCCGAGCGCGTCACGTTCGTCCCGTAGGTGTTCAGCGCCTTGTACTTGTCGTCGTTCTTCGCGATGAGCGGGAACAGCGTGCGGCGGCGGTCGGCCGGGCCCATCAGCTGGACGCCGGCGTCGGGAAGCGGCGCGCCGCGGTGGAACGCCTGGAACAGGGACCAGCCGGTGGACACGGAAGCACCCTGCAGGCCCTGCTTGGCCTCGTCGCCGGGCTGCAGCTTCGACAGGAAGGTCCCGAGCCAGATCTGCGTGGTCGAATCGAGCGCCGCGGGCTCGGGCATGCCGGCGGCGTGGAACCTGCCGGTCAGCGCCTTCTGGGCGGCCGCGATCTTGCGGCGCGTCTCGCGCGCGTCCGCGTCGTCGGGCTTCTTCGCGAGGATGCGGTCGTACTCGGCGAGCACGTCGCGGGTGAGCTCGAGCGAGGCGTTCTTGTAGAGGATCGTCGCCTCGGCGCGGGCCTCGTCGTTTCCGACGGCCGCGAACAGGCGCATGGCCTCGCCGAAGTAGGCGATGGCGCTTGCGTGGGAGGCCAAGGTGAGGCCGTTGAGCGCGTCGATGCCGTCGATCTCTTTGCCGTTGGCCTTCTCCATCATCGGATCGTCGATGCGGGAGCTGTCGCGCTGGACCGCCCGGGTGAAGATGTAGACGCCGGGAGCGACGCGGGCGAGCTGGCTCTCCGCGGCGAGTTTCTCGATCGCGATGAGGCCCTGCGTGACCGGCACGCCGGCCGCCGTCGCGAGCGCCGAAATCGCCGCGCGGTCGAAGGCCTGGCCGGGCTTCGCGTTCTTGATGAGCGCCGCGCGCATCGTCTCGATCTGCGCGGGCGTGGGCTGCGCCGGGACGAGGTCGGCCGAGCCGGCGGCGGACAGGTTCGGAGTGAGGGCCGAGGGCACGGCGTTCTCGGGGCGCTTCTCGTCCCCGCCTTCGAAGGCGGCGGCGGCGGCGGACTTCGAGGAGCCGGCGCTGAGGGACGGCGCGTTCAGCGTCTTGGACTGGAGGGCGGCTCCGACGAGGACGGTCTTCGCGCCGACCGGCTCGCCTTTGGCCGGGACGGGGGAGATCTTCGCGCCGATCGCGGCGGGAATCAGCGCGGCGGGAACGATGAACGACGTCGGGACGAGCGCGCTCGCAGCGGAGAGCGGCGTCAGCGCGAGGCTCGCGGGCGACAGCGTCGCGGAGAGTCCGGGCGTCGTCGTGACGCCGCCGAGGATCGTCGTGCCGATCGCGGCGGCCGAGACCGCGCTCGAGCCCGACGCGCCGACGCGGCTAAGCGTCTGCGCGCGGAGGCCGGTTCCCGGAAGAGAGGCGATGAAGACGCCCAGCAGGGCGCGCGACAGGACGGTCGAGGGACGTCGGGTCATCGTTTTCATTTGCCTATTCTATTCCCGCGCGAGGAGCGCCGATGGGGCCCATCGGGACCGGAATGACGGGGAAAAGGTCCTATTAAGGATTGGGCCGAATGGGTCGGCGACCCATTCGGCCCAATCGGCCTCGAACGTCTCCGCTTATTTATTCGCGGTTTCGTCCTTCGCGGCTTCCGCGGCGACGATCGCCGCGGGGTAAATGTCGTCGTAGGTCTGCGCCGGCGTGAGCTTGATGCCGTCGCGGACTTCCTTCGGGATGTCCTCGATGTCCTTGAGGTTCGCCGCCGGGAAGATCACTTCCTTGTAGCCCATGCGGTGCGCGGCCATGACCTTCTGCTTGAGGCCGCCGATGGGCAGGATGTCGCCGCGCATCGTGATCTCGCCGGTCATCGCGAGGCCGGGCGTCACCGAGCGCCCGGTCAGCGCGCTGATGATCGCGGTCACCATGAGGCCGCCCGCCGACGGGCCGTCCACCTTGCCCGCCGGGGTGATGTTGATGTCGAGGTCGATCTTCGTGAAGTCCGTGCCCTTCAGGCCGAACTTCTCCGCGTTCAGCTTCACATACTTGTAGGCGTTCTTGGCCGAGTCCTCGATGTCGGGGCCGAACTGCTGGCGCAGCTTGAGCTGGCCGGAGCCGGGCTCCTTCGAGACCTCGACGTTGAGGGTCGAACCGCCGAAGGTGTTCACGGCCAAGCCCGTCGCGACGCCGATGCCGTTCTGGGCCGTCTGGCGCGGGCTGAACTGCTCGACGCCGAGGTACTTCTCGATCATGTTCTCGTCGACGGTGCCGGGCGCCTTCTCGCCGCGCGTCTCGGTCCAAGCCGAGATCTTGCGGAGGATGGACTCGATCTGCTGGCGCAGCTTGCGGACGCCGGCCTCCATCGTGTAACCCTCGATGACGCGGCGGATCGCGCCTTTCGTCAGCGTCGCCTCCGCGGGGGTGAGGCCCGTGGCCTCGAGCTTCTGGGGCACGACGTGCCGCTGGGCGATCTCGATCTTCTCGAGCGTGGTGTAGCCGTCGAACTCGATGATCTCCATGCGGTCGCGCAGGGGCTCGGGGATGTTGGACAGCTCGTTGGAGGTCACGACGAACAGGACCTCGGACAGATCGTAAGGAACGTCGAGGTAGCGGTCGCGGTAGGTGTTGTTCTGCTGGGGATCCAGGATCTCGAGCAGGGCGGCCGTCGGGTCGCCGTGGTTGCCGTTGCGTCCGATCTTGTCGGCCTCGTCCATGAGCATGACGGGGTTGACCGTGCCGGCCTCCTTCATCTTGCGCATGATCTCGCCGGGCATCGAGCCGAGGTACGTCCGGCCATGTCCGCGCAGGACGGTCTCGTCGGAGACGCCGCCGAGGGAGAGGCGCACGAACTTGCGGCCGAGCGACTGCGCGATCGCGCTCGCGATCGAGGTCTTGCCGACGCCGGGGGGGCCCGTGAAGGCGATGATCGCGCCTTTCTTGGACCCGGTCTTCTTGCGCAGCGCGAGGAACTCGAGCACGCGCTCCTTCACCTTCTCCAGGCCGAAATGGTCCTTATCGAGGATCTCGCGCGCCTTCGTGATGTCGAGGCTGTCCTCGGTGCGCTGCGACCAGGGCAACTCGATCAGCCATTCGACGTAGGCGCGCGCCTTCTGCGCCTCGGAATCCTTCGGGTTCATCTGCGCGAGCTTCTCGTACTCCGCGATGGTCGTCGCCTGGACGCCTTCCGGCATGCCGATGGCCTTCATCTTCGCCATCAGCGTCTCCATCGACTTGAGGCTGTCGGCGGCGGTGGGGCCGTTCGCGCCCGCCGGCTTGGGCTTCGCCGCCTTAGCCTTGAAGTGGGCCGTCATCTCGAGGATCAGGGACTGCAGGCGCGCTTCCGTGGACGTCTCCTGCAGGAGCTGGACCTTGACCTCGTTCGTGAGGGGGAGCTCCTGCGAGAGGAGGTTCGTCAGGCGCTCGACGCTGCTTTCCTCGAGCGCGTGCTTGATCAGGTCCTTGTCGATCGAGGGATCGAACGACGCGAACTGCTCGAGGGTGTTCTGGGCCAGCGCGCCGAGCTCCAGCAGGCGGTCCTTGTCGCTCTGGATCAGCTTCGGGTAGGAAACCTGGGCGATCGAGACGCCGTCGGACGTCGTGTAGCCGGTGATCGCCACGGGCCGCATGACGGTGAAGAGCGCGGTCATGACGCCGTCGTCGTTCGTGTCGGGATTGGATATTTTGACGAGCACGGCGGTCGCGCTGTGGCCCTGCGCGTTCGAGCCGAGCGTCGTCATGATCAGGAAGCCGCCGGTGCGCATGGCCTTCGTCACCATCGCGACCTGGTCGGCGCCCTGGATCGAGAGGCGCATCGTGTTCACGCCGGGGAAGAAGACCTTCTGCATCGCGATGACGGGGGCCTCGGCCGGGGCGCCGGACGGAATGAACGACTTGTTCTTGGAGTCGCCGCCGCCGCCCGGCTTGTCGCGGTTGCCGTCGAAATTATTGCCTCCGCTCATCGAGAGCGAGTCGTTCTTCTTCATTTCGCCGGCCGCGGCGTTGAGGGACTCGATCGCGGAGGGGCTGGCTTCCTGGACGGGAGCGGGCGTCTTGGCGACGGCCGCGTCGATGATCGGGAGGTTCTTGACCGAGATCACGGCGGCCGAGGGCGAGACGGTGAGCGCCGCGGGCATCAGCGCCGCGACCTTCAGGGCGGCGACGCCGGGCGTCAGGCCGAGCCCGCCGGCCGCGGGCGCCGACAACGACAAATTCATCGGCGAGAGCGTCGTGTTGAGGCCGGGTGCCCCGTTGAGGCCGCCGAGGCTTCCTCCGACCGAGGCGGAGACGCCGGAGCCCGCGGGCCCGACCCTCGTCAGGACCTGCGCGAACGCCTCACGGCTGCCCGGAAGCGCGAAGAGGAAAGCGGCGAGAAGGGCGCGGGACATCATGGTCGAGGGCCGGCGGTTCATGGTCTTCATTCGCCTAGAATAACAGCGCGGGAAGACCAGCGGGGGGGCCAAGCGGGCAGAGCGCGGCGGGGAAAGGACCCAGTTAGCGGCGGGCCAATCGGTCCGACCAGTCGACGTCCTTGAAGCGTCGGTGCGCCCACAGCGCCTGGCCGGGCACGGCGCGCATCCAGTCCTCGACGTGGTGCGCGAGACGCTGGTTGTCGGCCTTGTCGTCGTCGGTCAGCGGGATCTCGGGCTCGATGATGATCCTCACGCGGCCGTCCTTCTCCCGCTTCGGCAATACGGGCAGGATCGCCGCTCCCGTGCGACGCGCGAGCGGCGCGATCGCGGCCAGCGTGTGCGCGTTGACCCCGAACAGGCGCATCGGCTCGCCCATCGGCGGGGGCATGTACTGGTCCATCACGAACACGACGCCGCCGTTGTCGCGCAGGGCCTTCATCACGGTCGGGATCGTGCGGGGCTGATACGCCGCGCGCACGCCGACCGACAGCCGCACCTTCTCCATCCAGTCGTGAAGCCACGCGGGTTTCAGGCGCCTCGTCACGATCGTGATCTTCATCTCTTTCAGCGAGCCGACGGAGGCGGCGAACTCCCAGTTCGCGATATGCGAGCCGAGGAACAGCACGCCTTTGCCGCGCGCCGCGGCCTGCTCCCAGTTCTCGTAGCCCTCGATCGAGACGTTGCGCAGGACGTAGGCGCGGAAGTGCCCGGGGATCGGCGCGAACATGTGCGCCAGCTCGAGCACCATGCGGCCGTAATGCTCGTAGTTCTCCTTAAGAAGCTCCCGGCGCCGGGCCGCGGACAGCTCGGGGAAGCAGCGCTCCAGGTTCTCGCGCGCGACGCGGACGTGGCGCGTATTGAAGCGCAGCGCGCACCGTCCGAGGAAGCCGCCGAGCGCCATTTCCCACGTCCGGGGCAGGGCGGCGACGAAAAGGCCGGTCCCGTGCAAGGGGATCCTCAGCAGCAGCGCGAGGACCGGATTCACGAGGTCTTAGTTCTGGCCGCCGCGGCGGGGCAAGGTCGGCAGCATCGTCCGCGCGATCGCCGGCACGAACTCGGGGCGCAGCAGGCGCGGATCGTACGGCGCCAGGCGCTTCTCGTTCTCGCGCAGGCACAGCTCGACGAACTCTCGCGGCGAGATGTCCCCGAACTGGGCGTGCGCGTTCATCGTGAAATTGTCCTGGTCGGCGGTGCCCTTGATGCGCATCGCGGTCTTCAGCCGCGAGAGCGCCTGCAGCCACATCGCGAGGCCGCGCTTGAAGACGTAGCCGGGCCGGCCCGCGTACGGGAGCTGGGCCTGGTTGTACGCCACCCAATTCACGTGGAAGATGATGTGGCGGCCTTCCTCCTGCATGATCGGCTCGAACAGCTCGACGAGCGACGGCGGGAAGAACCCCGAGTCGCGCGCGAGCGCGAACAGGCCGAACGCGAAGAACGAGTCGAAGCACTCGCCGTAGCCGATGCGCATGAACGCCCACGAGGGATCGACCGGGGCGGCGGGGGCGAACTTCGGAACGGGGATGCCGTACTTCTCGGTGAGGAGCTTCAGGATATCGGCGTGGCGCTGCTCCTCGAAGCCCTGCAAAGTGATCGCCTTGGACAGGACGGGGTCCTTCTCGGCGGCGCCCATCGTGAGCACGGCGAGCGCGGTCTCCGCCTCGGTGCGCACGGCCTCTTCCCAGATCGGCAGCGCGCGCAGGCGCTCCGCGGCGACGTCCTCCAGCGGCGGCCACTTCAGCTCGGCCGGGACGTAGGGGTCGTGGCTCTCGATGAAGAAGGAGCACAGCAACTCCTTGTGCTCCTGCGAGCCGATGACGAGAGGGGGTAAAGCGGGGGCGATGGTCTTCATGGGTTCCTCGACGGAGATTCTACCAAAAAGACGGCTACTCGGCGCGGGCTTCGAGCAGGGCCTGCGCCATCGAGACCGCGCGGCTCGCCAGCGACGCGGCGCCCTCGTGCAGCTCGACGTTCTTCCTCACGACGTCGTTGTTGCGGTCCATGTCCTCCGCTTCCCAGCCGCGCGAGTGCGCGACGTACGGGAACTGCGGAAACACGAAGCCGATCTCCCCGAAGAAGCTCAGCATCCCGCCGGCGACGGCCTGAATGTTGTCCTGGCCGCCCATGACGATGAAGCCCGCGACCTTATTCTTGATCATCACGCGGTTTTTAGTCGGAATCTGGTTCTGGACGCAGTTCAGACGCTCGACCATCTTCTGGTAGAGCGAGGACGCCGCGCCCCAGCGGATCGGCGTCGCGACGAGCACGACGTCGGCCCAATGGACGATCGCCTCGTAGACCCGCTCCATCTGGTCCTCGGGGTCGAACTGCGTGATCGTGCAGGGCCACGTGCAGGCCTGGATGTGCTTCGAGTAGTATCCCTCGCACGTCCGGAACTTGAGATCGTTGAGCTTGATGAGCTTGGTCTGGGCCTTGCACTCGTCCTTCACGGACTTCAGCGCATGGGTCAACAGCTCGTCCGACGCGGAAAAGCGCTGATTCTTGGCGTCCATCGCGGTCGTGGAGATGCCGACGACGCGGACCGGGCCGGGCGCGCGCTTGATGGGACGCGCCAGGCGGTGCGGGGGGTGCGGGGTCTTGTGCCGGGGCGTCGCGGGCACCAGATGCACCAGGAGCCTGCCTTCCTCGACCTTGTGCGAGTAGCTCGGCACGCGGTCCTTCTCAAAGCCCGGCTCACCCTCGCCGGTCGAGCGGTGAAACTTATAGTTGTGCCACGGGCAGACCACGTACTCGCCGTCGAGCCTTCCCTCGCCGAGCGGGCCCCCGGCGTGGTTGCAGACGCCCGACACGACGCCGAGCTTGCCGCCGGCCCAGCTGACCGCGAGCGCCGTCTTTCCGGCGTTCACCTGGGTCAGGGGCCGCTTCTTGAACTCCGTGACGGGGCCGAGATCGAACCAGCGCGCTTCGGGCATGGGAAAGTCTAGCAGGAATGGAGTATGCTTCCCGCATGAGATACCTCCTCCTTATTATGACCGTTTCATCTCTGGCCTCGTGCGGCCTCCTTTATACTGACGTCAAGGTGCCGCGCGGCTACCGGACGGCGACCCCGGCCGAGGTGAAAGCCACCCCCGAGGATCCGACCGTCACGGGCAAGGCTTGCAACCGCTCCGCGGTCTATCTGTTCGCGTGGGGCGACGGCTCGTACGCCGCGGCGGTCGAGAACGCGCTCGGCAAGCGCGACGGCATCCTGTACGACGTCCGCGCCGACATCAAGGTCAACGCCTACGTCCTCGGCTTGTACACGCAGGCGTGCACGATGCTCAGCGGCCGGGTCGCCAAGCCTTGAAGATCCCGCTCCTCCTCGTCCTGCTCGGCCTGGCGCCGCTCGCCCGGGCGACGGGCGAGAACGACGAGGACACGGCCGTCCCTGGCCTGATCCCCTCGGGCAGCCTCATGCTCTTCTACGACACGACGGGGCCGCTGTCGTTCGTGGCGATGACGCCGAAGGACAAGCCCAAGAACGCGCCCGAGCTCGGCCTCGTCAAGGGCGTCTCGTGCCAGCACGGCCTCTCGATCCCGCTCTCGGCCGACGTGCGCGGCACGAGCATCACGGGTGCCGTCGGCAACGGCAGCTTCGTGAAGGCGATCAACGAGATCAAGAAGGCGAAGCCCGACGTCGTCGGCATCTACGACGTGCGCACCGATCTGCGCGTGTTCAGCATCCTCGGCATCTACCGCAAGCTCTGCACCGAGGTCGTCGCTCGCGCCTTCGGCGCGGTCAAGCCGTCTTAGACGCGCCGCCTTCCTCTCCCCAGTAGATGATGAAGCTCGCCAGGTTATACAGCGAGTCGGCCACCGGGTAGACGTCAAGCCCGCTAACGTGGCCGGACGAAGAGCCGGAATTCCTTCTCGCGCCCGTTGAACACGTTCTGATCGACCGGGCCGCGGACGCCGTTCACGCGGGTGTTGTTCGAGTATTGCCAGAAAGTCCACTCCCGCGCGCCAATCCGTCCCGGCCGGCGGAAGACGTCCCTCATCCAGAGGGGATATCCTTCAACCCGCCCCGCGAGGTACCGCTCATGGGATTCGCTCGTCGCGTACAGCACGGGATCCTTCCCGTATTTCCGCCGGACGATCCGCGCGAAGGCGTTAAGCTCCTTGAGCACGTCCTCCCGGGGCGGGCGCTGCGCGCAGTTCCCGCCGAATTCGAAGTCGATCACGGGGGGGAGGGCTTGCGCGTCCTCCGGGACGGCGTCGGAGAAGTTTTGGGCCTGGGCTGCGCCCGGCTTGCAGAAGGTGAAGAAGTGATACGCGCCCACGGCCAAGCCGGCGCGTTTGGCTTCCTCCCAGTTGCGCTGGAACGATGAATCCTTAAAATCGCCTCCTTCTGTGGCCTTGATATAGGCGAAGCGGTATCCTTCGCCGGCGACGGCAGGCCAGTCGATATCGCCTTGATGATGGGAGACGTCGATGCCCCGGATCGTGAATTCAGTGCGGCTGGGATAGTTGAAGCGCCAGCGGCCCGCGGTGTAGCCCCAGATCACGAGGGCCCCGGTGAGGAGCAGGGCCGCGGCGGAGGCGGCGCAGGTTCGTAGCTTCGGCATCTCTCCTCGCATACGGGCGGGGGGGCGGAAAACTTACCTGCGGGCGTCTTAGTTGATGATTTTATCCATTCCGCAGACTCGGCCTCGAGGTCTTTAGCATCATCAAAGACAGAACTCCCACGGCAAGAAACAATATTCTCGACAAAGGGAATGCCCCGCTGATCGCAGGACCGGCGGCAAGATGAAACCACGCCCCATCCGTCAGCCAATGAGTCGCAATCAGCCATGGAAGCCCTGTTCCACTGTGGATCGCGGCGCACGCAGCCAGGCCAAATATGAAAATTTCCGGCCAATGTTCATAGGGCTGGGCTTCGATGTGATAAACCATGAAGTGTTGAGGTTCAGCGCCTAATGGAATATTTCGCCGTTTGAATTAATTGCGATTATCGGCGTTCGTAAGCCAGGTAAAATGGAGGCTTATGAACGAGAAAGAGAAGCCGGGGCAGGACGCGGAAGTGTTCGTGAAGGGCG
>JBBQVX010000122.1:0-9752 GCA_038211115.1 Elusimicrobiota bacterium
CACGAAGTCCAAGACCTCGGATGTGGGCCCGGCCGGCCGCCCTCTCGAGGTGTTCGTCGCGGGCTCCTTTAACCGCTCGCCCGTCGAGATCTCGACGATCACGCTCGGCGACATCTTCGCCGCGAACTACAAGTGGTACCTCCGCAATCCGATGGGCTCGGCCGTGCTGACCAACAACGTCAACTCGACCTTCCAGAACGTGAAGCTGACGTTCAAGCTCAAGGATTACATGGACTTCGGCTTCGACACCGAGATCAAGAAGCTGGATCCCAAGCAGACCATCGAGATCCCGCTGATCGCGACGCTCAACAACAAGGTGCTCGAGATCAGCGAGGACACGCCGATCCAGGCCGAGTTCACGATGACCTACTTCGAGAGCGGCAAGCAGCAAACGGTGTCGATCACGAAGCCGCTGCGCCTGTACTCGCGTAACGCGATCACCTGGCAGGATCCGCAGCGCATCGCGAACTTTGTGACGCGCAAGGACCCGCCCGTGCGCGACTTCGTGCGAGGAGTTTCGACGCTGGAGTTCAAGAACCGTAAGGCGGCCGCGCTCAACGAGTCCACGGTGAAGGCGATGCGGATCTGGAACGCGCTGTCGGAGTACGGCCTCAAGTTCGTCGCGAACGCGGCAAATCCGTTCGAGACCGCCCACGACGACCCGAACTTCCCGGTCGACTACACGCAGTTCCCGCGCGAGACGCTGCGCAGCAAGGCCGGTCAGTGCTCGGATCTGACCTCGCTGTACGCGGCGATGCTCGAGGACAGCGAAGTCCGCGTCGCGATCCTCGACTACCCCGGCCACATGACGATGATGTTCGACACCGAGGCCGAGGACGCCGCCGAGGCGGGCATCCCCGCCGATCTCCTCGTCGAGCACGAAGGGACGATGTGGGTGCCGATCGAGGTCACGTACATCGGCAAGCCGTTCATTGACGCGGTTTCGAAGGCGGCGTACGCCTACAAGGCCGAGGCCGAAAAGGGCCGCGTGCACGTCTACGGCCTGCACAAGGCTTGGGCTACCTACGAGCCGGTCACGATGCCGCCGACCGACTTCAGCCCGAAATTCCCGGAGGCGACCGTGCTCGAGCGCAAGTACGACGAGCAGATCAACGTGCTCGCCAAGGACCGCTACAACTTCCTCAAGAAGCAGTATGAGGGCGACATCCGCAAGAACGGGAAGGATGTGGAGGCGCAGCTTCAGCTCGGAATCATCGAGTACCAGTTCGGCAACCGCGAGGCCGCGCTGACGGAGTTCAACAAGGTCCTCTCGCTCGACCCGGTGAACTCCTCGGCTCTCAACAACCTCGGCAGCGTGGCCTTCCTCGAAGGCGACAACGTCGAGGCCGAGAAGCGCTTCACTCAAGCGTCCGAGGCCGAGCCCGACGACGCGATGATCTGGCTGAACCTCGTCAAGACGTCGATTCGTCTCAAGAAACTCGAGAAAGCCAAGGCGATGGGTGAGAAGGCCGTGTCCCTCGCCCCGAGCTACAAGCCGGCCGTCGACAGCCTCATCAAAGGAAGCTGATTTTCGTCAAGGGGAGAAACATCATGAAACTGATTCTTGCCGCCGTCGTCGCCGCGATACTCATCATGCCCGCCCGCGCCGCGGACTCCGCGGCCGCGCCGAAAGCGGCCGCCCCGGCCAAGTCCAGTTGGTCGGACTTCTTTAAGAACTTGAAGAGCACCCTCGCGCAGTCCGCCGTCAGCGGCGAGCGCAAGAAAGGCAAAGGAGCGCAGGGCGTCGCCGCCGTGCGCGGCAAGCCTCAGACTTACGCGGATCCGAACGAGCCCGGTCTCAAAGGCGACTCGAAGAGCGCGAAGGCCAAGAGGGAGATGGGCTACGACATGGAGCTCGAGGCATCCGTCGATCTGCTCGGCAAAGGCAAGCTCGAAGAAGGGCTTAAGGGGCTCGAGGCATTCAAGGTCGCGCATCCCAAGCACCGCGTCGAGGACGTGGACAAGGCCATCGAGGGCGCCAAGACGATGATCGCCGATAAGAGCGCGGCGCCGGCCGCGACCGCGGCCTCGGCCGACAAGCCATAAGCGGATTCCTCCGGGCCGTTCCGGCGGCGTTCTTTCTCGCCTTTCTGGGCGCGGGGCTCGTCGTCTCGGGTGATTACGGCGTGCATCTCGACGAATACAACAACCAGAGCTTCGGCGAGACCTGGGGGGGCTACGTCGTTTCCGCCGCTACCGTCGGGCACATGCCCGACGCCGGCCGCATGGGCGGCGGCGGGACGTTCCCGTGGCGCGACGTGCTTCATCAGGCCGGGATCGACCACAACCGCAGCCACGGTCCGTTCTGGGAGACGGCGCTGTACTTCGCCCGACGCGCGGCCTCCGTTTCGGACCCCCGGTCCGTTCTCCTGCTTCGGCATCGGGCCAATTTCCTGCTCTTTTTCGCCGCCTCGCTCCTTTTCTATCTGACGTGCGCGCGCGCGTTCGGCGATTGGAAGCCGGCGCTGCTCGGCTGGCTCATGCTCGTTCTTCATCCGCGGATTCTCGCCGACTCGTTCTACAACACCGTCGATCTCGCGTTCCTGTCCTTCTTTATCGCCGGCGCCTTCACGCTCTTCCGCCTTCTCTCGAGGAAGGACGTTCCGAGCGCGCTCTGGCACGCGCTGGCGTGCGCCTGGCTGACCGACACGCGGGCGGCGGGGCTCCTGCTGCCCGCCCTCACGTTGGGACTGCTCGCGCGCGCGCGTCTTTGGCGGCCGGCCGGCGTATTCGCGCTCGCGTTCGCTCCGGCGATGATTCTGTTCTGGCCGTTTCTCTGGCGGAATACCCTGCTGAATTTCGTCGACTCGCTCGGCGCGGTGTTGAGCGTGCGTGGCCCGGCGACCGAGTTCGCGGCAGGACGCCTGTACAACGCGCGCTGGATCGCCCTGACCACGCCGCCGGCGTTCCTCTTCCTGTTCTTGTGCGGTGCGGCGGCGCTCGCCATTGGGGCCTTCCGTAAGCCGAAGGCGCCGCGTGAGGCCGAACTCGCGTTCGTTTTGACGGCGCTTCCGCTGGCGCTCGCGGCCTCGGTGGGCGCGCCGCTCTACAACGGCTGGAGGCATCATTACTTCGTCTACCCGTTCATGGTGATCGTCGGCGTCCTCGGCTTCGAGCGCCTGCGCGAGCGGATAGGCCGGATTCGAGGCCGTGAAACGAGGCGGCGCGTCGAGCTCGCGGCCGCCGCGCTGCTGCTGGCGGGCCTTCTCGAGCCCGTCCGATTCATCGTCGCGAATCACCCGTTCCAATTCGCCTACGCCAACGCGTTCGCCCGCCTCGGCGGGCCGGACGTCCTCCCCGCCGTCATGCGGGACTATTGGGCCGTCTCGCAGCGCCGGGCGCTGGAGCTCCTGCTCACGAACGACTCGAGGCGGCCGCTGCGCGTCTTCGCCTCGGATTTCCAGCGGGGCTCCGCCGGGATTCTGCCGAAAGAAGAGCGCGACGCGTTCATCTGGGTCGCTCCCGGCGAGCCCGCGGATTATTGGATCAGCACCAATCCGGGCAATTCGGGGGAGGTCTACGCCGAGAACCGCCTCTATCGCGCGGTCGCGGTGGACGGTGTTCCCATCGCGGCGGTCTATCGCTAGCTCGATTGACAAAGGCCGGGACGGGGCTTACACTGTGTCCGTGAGACAACTCCTTCCGGCTCTTCTTGTGCTCCTTGCCGTATCCGCCGCCGCGCAGCCCGCAAAGCGGAAGCTGAACGCCCCGTCGCCCCGGGCGGGCGCGCCGCAGTTCCGCGTGGCGTTCGTCATGAAGATCGGTACTCTCGATTACGCGAGCTCCTTCGTGCTCGAGGACGCCTCCCAGGCCAACTACACGGACGGCGGAGAGGTGTCCTACGCGTTCAAAGACGGCGCTCGCGAGACGATCGAGTTCAAGAAGCGCGCGACGATCGTCAACTGCGTCGTCGTCGAGAACCCGAACGAGAGATCGCGCGTCCGCGCCGAATGCCAGTTCGAGCTCTCGGGGCCGGTGAAGTCCGCCACGCGCGCCGCCGACATCGCGACGTTCCAGCTTCAGACCGCGTTCGAGGCGGAGAAGGGGAAGCCGCTTCTCCTCGTCGACGGGCCCGAGAAGCGGATCGAGATCACGATCACCGAGCTGAAATAATCCGCTCGCGAACGCTCCCTGGGTTATCCCCACTATCCACAGGCGTATGCCCACAAACTGTCGTCAACGACAGTTTTAAAGAGTCGGACGATGGGTCAGCGCTTGCCTTGGAGGCGCTTGATGAGGCCCGTCGTCGAGTAGCCCTTCTTGAGCGCGACGATGACGACCTTGCCCGCGTACTTCGCCTCGGGCAGGTCGGCGGGCTTGTAGTCGCCGCCTTTGACCTGAACGTCGGGCTTGAGGCGCGCCATGAGCTTCTCGGGGGTGGTCTCGCCGAACTTGACCACGGCGTCGACGCAGCCGAGCGCGGCGACGACCTCGGCGCGATCTCGCCACTTGTTGACGGGGCGTCCGGGCGCCTTGTCGAGGGCGCGGGCCGAGCGGTCGGAGTTGATCCCGACGACGAGCAGATCGCCCTGCGCCTTCGCCTTTTCGAGCACCTTGACGTGGCCGGCGTGCAGGATGTCGAAGACGCCGTTCGTGAAGACGACGGAGCGGCCTTCCCAGCGCCACAGCTCGCGCAGCGTGGCGAGCTTCTTGAGCGGAAGGATCTTCGAGGTCGAATTCATCAGCCGTGAGCCAGCGGAGCGTTCGGAAACAATTCGTCCTCGAGGATGCCGCACCAGATCTGGATGACCGTGATATGCGCTTCCTGGATACGCGCGGTGGAGTCGGAGGGCACTCGCACGCAGTGATCGCAGAGATCCTTGAGCTTGCCGCCCGAGCGCCCCGTCAGGCCGATGACGGTCATGCCGAGCTCGCGCGCGGCGGCGGCGGCCCTCAACACGTTCTTCGAGTTTCCCGAGGTCGAGATCGCGACCGCGACGTCGCCGGGGCGCCCGAGCGCGCGCAGCGGGCGCTCGAAGACGTATTCGAAGCCGAAGTCGTTGGCGATCGAGGTCAGGTCGCCCTGGTTGGCCGCGAGCGAGATCGCGGGCAGGCCCGGGCGGTTGCGGCGGTAGCGGCCGGTGAGCTCGTCGGCGAAGTTCGAGGCGTCGCACGAGGAGCCTCCGTTGCCGAACGAGAGCAGCTTGCCGCCGTTGCGGTAGGAGCGCAGGAGGTCCTGCGCGGCCGCGTCGATGACGGGTGAGAGTTTGGCGACGGCGGTCAGGACCTTGGCCGAGTCCTTCAGCTGGGCCGTGATCGTTTTCTTGAAATCAGACATGGGCGGGCTCCTTCTTGTCGAGCAGTCCGGTCTTCTCGATGAAATGGGTGTCGAAGTCTCCGCCCATGAACACGGGATGCGCGACGACCTTCGCATGCATCCCGGCCGTCGTCTTGACGCCGACGATCTTGAGCTCGCCCAGGGCGCGCAACGAGCGGCGCAACGCGGCGGGGCGGTCGCCGGCGCTGATGATGAGTTTGGCGATCATGCTGTCGTAGTAGCTCGGGATCGTGTACCCGGGATAGACGTGCGTGTCGACGCGCACGCCCGCGCCGCCAGGAAGCTCGATCGACTCGATGCGGCCCGGGCAGGGCATGAAGTTGTTGTCGGGATCCTCGGCGTTGATGCGGTGCTCGATCGCGTGGCAGCGGATTTCAGACGCGCGCTCTTGTCCGAAAGGAAGCTTCTCTCCGGCGGCGACGCGGATCATGAGCTCCATGAGGTCCACTCCGGCGACGGCCTCGGTCACCGGATGCTCGACCTGCAGGCGGGCGTTGACCTCGATGAAGTAGAACTTGCCGTCCTGGAACAGGAACTCGACGGTGCCGACGTTCTGGTAACCCGCGGCCTTGGCGAGGCGGATGGCGGCGTTCTGCATGTCGCGGCGGATCTCCGGCGTCAGCGCGGGCGAGGGGGATTCCTCGACGAGCTTCTGGTGCCGGCGCTGGACCGTGCAGTCCCGCTCGGGGAAGGCCACCACGTTGCCGTGGTTGTCGGCGATGATTTGGATTTCCACGTGGCGCGGACGTTCCAATAATTTCTCGATGAACACGGAGCCGTCGCCGAACGCCGCCTTGGCCTCGGTCGCCGCGGCCTCGAGCTGCGGCTTGAGCTCGGCGGGCGCGCGCACGATGCGCATGCCCTTGCCGCCGCCGCCGGCGGAGGCCTTGATCAGGACGGGATAGCCGATCTCGGCCACTTCCTTGGACACGTCGGTCGTGATGTCGCCCTTGGTGCCGGGGACCACGGGGACGTTCGCGGCGAGCGCCACGGCCTTGCCGGCGCTCTTGAAGCCGAGCTTGCGGCTCGCGGAAGGCGGCGGCCCGATGAAGGTGATGCCGCGCTTGGCGCACAGCTCCGAGAAATCGGCGTTCTCCGAGAGGAACCCGTACCCCGGGTGGATGGCGTCGGCGCCGGTGTTCTTCGCGGCGGAGAGCACCGCCTCCTGGTCGAGGTACGAGAGCTTGGAAGGGCCGGGGCCGATGCAGACTGCCTCGTCGGCCATCGCGACGTGGCGCGACTCGCGGTCGGCGTCGGAATAGACGGCGACGGTTTTTATGCCGAGCTCGCGCGCGGCGCGGATCACGCGCACGGCGATCTCGGAGCGGTTGGCGATCAGTATTTTTTTGAACACGGTTTCATCCTCATTGAGCGGGGGCGTTGAGCTTGAGACGGATCTGCTGGATATAGGCCAGGTCCTGCGGACGCGTGCAGAGCTTGCCGGCGAGGTCGGTGTCGGCCAGCGCCTCGCCGGGCCGGCTGAGGGCTTGGTGCGCTTCGGAGCGCGCGAGCAGTATCTCGCACTGGTCGGCAGGCGAGATGCTCGGGAAGGCCATCATCTGGGAGAACTGTTCGAGCGCGAGGTCGGGCTTCTGGAGCGCGTTCTTGTAGGTGTCGGCGAGGATCGCGTGCAGGTGGTACTGGCTCTTGAGCGTGAGGTTCGACGGATAAGTGAGCGCGAGCTCGAGAGCGGACACGCACTGGCGCTCGGCGTCCGCCGGCAGCTTCCGGTAGTAGGCCGCCTCGCAGAGATAGCCGCGGGCCATCGGATCGCGAGGGTTGACCGTGGCCGCGGCCTGGGCGAGCATGAGGCCCAACTCCGCGTTGTTCTTGTCGAAGGCCTCCTCGACCTTACGCATTAGGGTCCAGCTGTACGGGCGGAGCCACTTCTTATTCTCCTCGACGAAGAGCACGCGGTCCGTGCGCGGGGGCATGCCCGTGATCTCGAGCTCGTAGGCGAAGAGCATGGCTCCGGGCTCCGTGTGCTCGATGTGCAGGCCGGACCAGGTCCAAGTGTGGGTGTCGCGGGAGGCGACGAACTCGTCGAGCGTGCAGTTCTTGCGGGCCGGCTCGGAGAACTGCGAGTAGGCGGCGGCGAAATCGCCGGCCTGAAGGGCGGTGAGGTAGCGGACCGCGGCGGCCCGGGAGGCGTTCTCGGGCTTATTCTTCTCCGTCCAGTGCCAGACGCCGATGAGCGAGGCGATGACGGCGAAGGTGCCGAAGCCGGCGGTGAGGATGCGCCGGAGCACGCCGACCCAGCGCGGAATCCTGGAGGGCCTCGTTTCCTGGGACTGCGCCGGCGCGATGGGCGTCCAGACGTCGGCTCCCGGCATCGCGGCGAACGGATCGGGAATCTGCTGGCCTGCGGGCTGAATCGGCTGGGCGCCTTGCGGCGCCCCGGGTTCGGAGGCGCCCTTTTTGGCGGGCGGGAGCGCCACGACCGGCGACTCTTCTTTTTTCGGCGGCTTGACGTGTTTGACGACGGTCTGCGGAATGTCGGATTTCGGCCCGCCCTGCGCGAGCGGCGGCGCCGTGATCGGGCCGAGGGTGGAGATCGGGGTGCCGCACTTGTCGCAGTAATTCTTGGGGACCGAGTTCTGGAAGCCGCAACCCCCGCAGACGCGGGCGTTCCGTCCGCCGCACTTGGCGCACTGCGCGAGCGGGGTCGCCGAGGGCGCCCCGCAAGCAGTGCACAAGATCGCGGCGTTGGACATTTATCGAAGCTCGAGAAGGAGGAGCGGCTGGCCGTATTCCACGGCCTGGCCGGCGTCGATGAAGAGCTTGGCCACACGGCCGGCCTGCGCCGCGACGACGGGCTTGGACGCGCCGGAGCCGCTCACGATCACGCCGATGACGTCGCCCGCGGCGATGTCGACGCCCTCGTCGGTCTTGCGCGCCTTGCCGGGCTCGTTCCATTGGAAGACGCCGACGCCGTCGCTCGCTACCGGGAAGAAGCGGCCCCCGGGCATCGCGGGAGCGATGAGCGTCGGGTGATCGCCGGCGCCCAGGGCGGTCAGCGAGAAGCCCGTTCCGTTTTTTCGGTAGACGACCTCGGCGAGGTCGGCGGTCTTCATCCAGTCGGCGACGGCTTTGATCGGGGAGGCGTCCATGGTCATTTCCTCTTCTTGGTCTTGGTGGTCTTACGCCGCAGGAGATTGCGCGGGTTCGCGGGCAGCAGGCCCGAAGCGAGCGGATCGAAAGCGAGCGGGAGCAGCTTGTAGACGGTGGTCTTGTTGACCGAGCGGCGCCCCGTCTTCGGATTCAGGTCGACGAGGTAGATCGCGGTGTCCTTGTCGCTGAACTCGTGCATGACCTGCCGGCAGGCGCCGCAGGGCTTCGCCGCGGCGCCGACGACGGCGACGGCCTCGATGGAGTCGAAGCCGCTGGCGACGGCGTGGTAGATCGCCGCGCGTTCGGCGCACATCGCGAGGCCGTAGCTCGCGTTTTCCACGTTGCAGCCAGGGAACACGCGGCCGCCGGCGGTCATCACGGCGGCGCCGACGGGATAGCGCGAGTACGGGCAGTAGGCCCGCTTCTGCGCCTGGACGGCGGTCTCGATGAGTCGCTCGATCGCGCGCTTGGTGTTTTTGGCCATTAGATGTATTTCCTCACGAGCAGGTCGAGCTTCTTGAGCGTCGCCTTGTTCCGCGCCTCGGGCGCGGTGAAGAGGGCGCCCTTGAGGGCTTCGGAAAACGCCGGCTCGAGCGGAGCCGCGGCGATGCGCGGCACGGCCAGCCGCATCAGCTTCTGCGCGTTGGCGGAGTTGGCGTGCAGGTTGGCCACGACCATCTCGGTGTGGACTTCCTCGCCTTCCTTCCAGCAGTCGTAGTCGGTGACCATCGCGACCTGCGAATAGACGAACTCGGCTTCGCGGGCGAGCTTGGCCTCGGTGGCGGCCGTCATGCCGATCAGCGACCAGCCGAACGAGCGGTGCATTTCGGATTCCGCTTTCGTTGAGAACGCGGGGCCTTCCATGCAGCAGTAGGTGCCGCCGAACACGGACTTGATGCCGAGTTCTTGGGCGCTTTGATAAACGATCGCGTTTTGGCCCGGAGCAAACGGAGGATTCAACGCGATGTGCGCGACGACGCCGGCGCCGAAGAACGTCTGCACGCGGTCCTTCGTGCGGTCCACCAGTTGGTCGGGGAACACGAACGTGCGCGGGGCAAGCTCTTCTTTCAGGGAGCCGACAGCCGAGAACGCGAGCACGCGTTCGACGCCGAGAGACTTCAGCGCCCACATGTTGGCGCGATGGTTGACCTCGGTCGGCGTCACGACGTGCCCTTTGCCGTGGCGGGGTAGGAACGCGCAGGGAATTCCCTCGAGCTCGCCCAGCACGATCGGGCCGGAATGCGCTCCGAACGGCGTCTTCAGGCGCAGTTCGCGGGGATTCCTGATCGCGTCGGAGGAGTAGAGGCCGCTGCCGCCGATCACGCCGACTTTCGCGTAAGTCTTGTTCTTCTTCAAGGGCAGT
>JBBQVX010000123.1:0-9734 GCA_038211115.1 Elusimicrobiota bacterium
GGGCCAGGAGGCGCAGGTCGCGCTGACGGTCCCCCTCCTCGTCGGCCTCGACGGCGAGAAGAAGATGTCGAAGTCCTACGGCAACTCGATCGGCCTCAACGACGCGCCGAACGACATGTTCGGCAAGACGATGCGCGTCAACGACGAATTGATGCTCGATTACTACACGTTGCTCACCGAAGCGGACCTCACCGAGATCAAGGCCCTGCATCCGATGCTGGCCAAGAAGAATTTGGCCCGCCTCCTGGTCGCCAAATACCACGGCGCCGCGGCCGGCGACGCGGCGTTCGAATACTTCGAAAACACTTTTTCCAAGAAAGAAAAGCCGGTCATCGCCGAAGGCGATGAAAAGCGCGTCACGCAGACGGTTCTCTCGAAGATCATCGCCGAAGTCGCGGGAATGTCGGGGAGCGAGGCGCGCCGGCTCGTCGAGCAGGGCGGCGTCCAGATCGACGGCGTGAAGGTGACCGTAGACGGGCCCGTCAAGGACAAGACGACCTTCACGCTGAAGGTCGGCAAGCACAAATTCTTCAAGATATCGCTGGCGCCGTAGGGAGCCGACCATGAAAATCATCGCCGCCGTCATGCTTTTCGCGAGCCTTGTCGCCTCTCCGCTGCGCGCTCAAGAAGAAAAGTGGGACGCTCGCATCACGAGCGCGACCGGCGACGTGACCGTGCTCTCCGCCGACGGCTCGCCCGAGGTCTCCGGCGAAGCCGGCATGCCGCTCGAGGAAGGCGACCGAGTCGTCGTCGCCGAGGGCGGCTCGGCCGACGTCTCGCTCGACGGCGGCAGCCTGATCACCGTCCGCGAGAAGTCCGACTTCAAGATCGAAAAGACGACGAAGGGCGAATCGTCCTTCTTTCTGTCGGTCGGCTCGCTGCTGGCCAAGATCCAGAAGCTCGGGACGCAGCGCCTGCTCGTGCGCACGCCGACGGCCGTCGCCGCGGTGCGCGGCACCGAGTTCGGCGTCGAGGTCGAGGGAGAAAACTCCCATGTCGGCGTGTTCGATGAGGGCAAGGTCGAGGTGACCGGCCAAGGCGGCGGCGCGCCGGAGCTGCTGATCTCGAACCAGGAGACCTCGATCGGGAAGGGACGGGCGCCCGAGCACGCCGCCCAGCTCAAGCGCTTCATGGCGCACCGCGCGCAGATGCGAGGCCAGGGCCGCCGGCTCGCCGCGGTCAAGGCGAAGTGGAAGGCAATGCCGCCCGCCGCGCGGCAGGACATGCGCAAGAAGATGATGGAGCGCATGCGCGCGCGCCGCAAGAAGTTCCTCGAGAAGCGCGCCGCGATGATGCAGAAGCACGACGAAAAGCGCAAGCAGCGCGCGGAGAACGGACAGCAGCGGCGCCAAGAGAACCTGCGCAAGATGGAAGAGCGCCGCAACCACATCCGGAGAGACCGGCCTTGAGCGGAGCCGCCGAAAAAATCAAGACGCCGGTGCCGCCTGCTCCGGACCCGACGACGCTGTCGGGCATTCCGGTCAAGCGCGAGTACGGACCCTCGGATGCGCCCCCGCCTGAGGCGGTCGGCATGCCCGGCCGCTATCCGTTCACGCGCGGACTCAAGAGCGGCGGCTACCGCATGGGGCCGTGGACGATGCGCATGTTCGCGGGCCACAAGACGGCGAAGGACACGAACGAGCGCTTCAAGTACCTGCTCGAGCACGGGCAGACGGGCCTTTCGACGGCCTTCGACCTGCCGACGCTGATGGGCCTCGACTCCGACGATCCCCGTTCGCTCGGCGAGGTCGGGCGCGAGGGCGTCGCCGTCGACAGCCTCGAGGACATGGAGGCCTTGTTCGCGGGCATTGATCTCGGCCGCGTGTCGACGTCGATGACGATCAACCTGCCCGCGCCCGTGATCTTCGCGATGTACATGGCGCTCGCCAAGAAGCAGGGAGTCCCGTTCAACCGCGTTCGCGGCACCTGCCAGACCGACATCCTCAAGGAGTACATCGCGCAGAACGAGTACTTGTATCCGCCGGAGCCGTCGATGCGGCTCGTGCTCGACTTGATCGAGTACTGCGTGAAGGAGGTCCCCCGCTTTTACCCGATCTCGATCTCCGGCTATCACATCCGCGAGGCCGGCGCCGACGCCGTGCAGGAGCTCGCGTTCACGCTCGCCGACGGCCGGGACTACGCGGAGAGGCTGATCAAGCGCGGGCTGGACGTGGACTCCTTCGCCTCGCAGCTGTCCTTCTTCTTCGACGTCCACAACCACTTCTTCGAGGAGATCGCGAAGCTGCGCGCCGCCCGGTCGATCTGGGCGAAGCTCATGAAAGAGGAGCTGGGCGCCAAGAAAGAGATTTCCTGGATGCTTCCGATGCACTGCCAGACCGCGGGCGTATCCCTGACGGCCCAGCAGCCGCTCAACAACCTCGCGCGCGTCGCCTACCAGTCCATGGCCGCGGCGCTCGGCGGCACGCAGAGCCTGCACACGAACTCCTTCGACGAGGCGCTCGCGCTCCCGACCGACGAGGCCGTGATGCTCGCGTTGCGGACCCAGCAGATCCTGGCGCTCGAGACCGGCGTCACCGACACGCCCGATCCGTTCGGCGGCTCGTACTACCTCGAGGCGATGACCGCGGAGATCGAGAAGCGCGCGACCCTGATTATGGCGCGCATCAAGGAGCTCGGCGGCGTCGTGCCGGCGCTCGAGAAGGGCTATTTCCACCGCGAGATCGCCGAGACCTCGTATCGCTTCGAGCTCGATTTGGCGGCGCGCCGCCGCAAGATCGTGGGCGTCAACGAGCAGGCGGCCGGCGGGAAGATTCCCCCGATCCTCAAGATCGACAATGCGGTCGAAAAAGGGCAGGTCCGCCGCCTCAAGAAGCTCAAGCGCGAGCGTGACAACGGCAAGGTGCAAGACGTACTCGCGCGTCTTCGCAGCGCCGCGAAGACCGAGACCAATCTGATGCCGCTCATCCTCGAGTCCGTCGAAGCCTACGCGACCGTCGGCGAGGTCACGCAGGCCCTCAAGGACGTGTTCGGCGAATATCCGGTGTTCGGGGGCTGATGCGATGCTGATCGCGGTCGGCGCCGAGGACGCCAAGTTCCGCGCCCAGCTCGTCGGGCTGCTCGCGGGCGGCGGGCACCGCGTCGTCGAGTTCCCGGTCGGCGCGTCCGCGCTCCCGGCGCTGCGCGCGGCCAAGCCCCACCTGCTCGTGCTGGCCGCCGGAGCCGGGAGTGCCGCCGCCGACTTCATCCGGAGCGTGCGCGCCCAGCCGGACATGCGCCTCCTGCCGGTGCTGTGCGTCGACCCCAAGGCGAGCTCGGGCGACACCGTGGCCCTGCTCGACGCGGGCGCCGACGACGCGATCACCCGCCCCTTCCAGCCCCCGATCTTCCTCGCGCGCGTGCGCACCTTGCTGCGCCGCGCGGTGTGGGCCGGCGACGCGCCCGAGGAGATCGTCACGGTGCTGACAGGCGGCCCGATCGAGCTCAAGCTCGTCTCCCGGCACGCGGCCGTCATCGGCAAGCCCGTTGAGCTGACCCGCCTCGAGTTCGACCTTCTCGCGCACCTGCTCAAGCACCCGGAGCGCGCGTTCAAGCGCGACGAGCTTCTCGCCGCGGTCTGGAATTATCCCGGCAACGTGGAGACCCGCACGCTCGACAAGCACGTCGAGTCGCTGCGCCGCAAGGTCGGAGCGTGCGCCGCCATGATCCAGACGGTGCACGGCGTCGGCTACCGGTTCTCGCCCGGGGCGGGCGCCCGGGCATGACCGATTGCGAATTCCCCGCGAATTGCTCTTCGCGCCCCTTTCGCGCCTTCGCCCGGCGGACCGCCCGCCCATCCGCTATCCTGTGAGGAACCCGTGAAGACATTCCTAAAAGCCGCCGCCGTCGCCCTGCTCGCGGCCCTCCCCGCCGCCGCGATCGTCATGCCCATGCGCATCCCGTTCCAGGGCAAGCTGATCGATCCGGCGACGAACGCCCCGCGCAACGGCACCTTCACGATGACCTTCAAAATCTGGGACGCGCCGAGCGGCGGCAACCAGCTCTTCACGGAGAACCAGCCGGTCACCGTCGTCAACGGGCAGTTCACCGCGCAGATCGGCACGGTCACGTACCTCAACGCCGACATGCTGTCCGGCACGTCCGCTTACCTCGGCGTGCAGGTCTCTCCCGACGTCACCGAGATGACGCCGCGCCAGCCGCTGTCGATGAGCCCCTACGCGTACACCTCCGTCCAGCTCGCGAGCGACAAGGTCATCCGCATCAACTCCGGCATCACGTACTCGACGTTCACCGCCGGCGGGAACCTGACGCTGCAGTACGGGATCACCGGGACCACGGTCACCTTCGCCAACATCACGTCGACCGGCGTCGGCGCGTTCGGCATCGTCACGAGCTCGGGCATCAATATGGGCGACGGGACGCTCAAGCTCGCGGCCAACAGCAAGGGCATCGACGCATCCGGGACCGGCATCGTCGCGACGACCGCGACCTTCGCGACCATCACGTCCACGGGCGTCGGCTCGGTGTTCGGGCTCACGGTGAGCTCCGGGATCACCATGAACGACGGCGTGCTGAAGATTGCGGCGGCCAGCGACGGCATCGACGCATCGGGCACGGGCATCAGCGCGAGCACGGGCGTGTTCACGAGCTCGGTGACCGCGAAGCAGTTCTTCGGCATCGGAGCGACCACCGCGGCGATCAAGGCCGCCGACCTGAATCGCACGAGCAACGCTGTCCTCGACGACAACGAGCTGTCGGTCCCGATCGGCGCCAACCAGACCTACACTATCTACGGGATGCTCAAGTCATCCTCGACGAGCGCCACGCCCGACATCCGCATCGCTTTCAACGCCCCGGCGGGGTGCGTGATCGACATCGCCTACCGCGCCAACAACGGGACGTTGACGACCCTGCAGTCGGGAAATATGCGCGATGTAGGCGTCAATACCGGCTTAATCCCCATCGGCGCGAGCATCGCCAACTCCATTATGGTGATGGGGAGCGTCGTCAACGGCGGAACGGCCGGCTTTTTGACGCTCCAATGGGGGCAAAATACGACGAACGCTACGGCGACGACGATGACGGCGGGGTCCTTCTTTGCGGCGACCCGCATTAAGTAGCCGGCTTCTCCTATTCCTCGCGGCGGCCCTCGCCGCGGCCGGGTCCGCCCGCGCGGGCGAGCGCATGACGAGTGCGACCCACGACATGGCGCGCAGTCTCGCGGGCGGCGGCGGCGCGGCGGTGGGGCTTCTGTCGGCCACGAACCGCCTCGACGCGGCGCTCGACGAGGACGTCGCGGGCTCGACGGCTATGGCCTCGGCGACGAACCGGATCAACCCCGGCTACGTCTCGCAGTTCGCGTTTCCCGCCGCCGTGACCGACCTGACCGGGCTCTCCGACGTGAACACTTCGACCGTGTCGCTGCAGTGGACGTCCCCGGGCGTCGACGGGGCGCAGGGGAAGTTCTCGGCGGGCTCGCAGTACTACCTGCGTGTCGCGAGCTACACGTTTCCTGACACGTTCTCGTTGTACACGCAGGCGAACGTGATCTTCTCGACCTCGGGCGACAACCCCGGCGCGCGCCTGAGCACGGGCGTGCCGGGCCTGATCCCGAACACGACGTACTTCGCCATGCTATGGTCGAAGAGCGAGAACGGCGATCTATCCTACCCGACCTTTCTGTCGACCTTCACGACCCTCGCCCTGCCCCCCGTCGTCGGCGCGCTCGAGTTCCTGTCGGTCCAGCGGACCTCGGTCACCGTCGCGTGGATCGCGTTTCCCGCCTCCCCCCCCGACGCCTCGTCGAAGACGAGCGAGGGCTACGTGCTCGAGGCGTCGTCGAACAATTTCGGCGCCCTCGCCCCCCCTGGGGCGCCCGTGTTCTCCTCGGCGACGTTCAACGTCCTCAGCAGCACGCTGAGCGTCGGCGTGGCCGGCGTTCCCCTCGATCTGGCGAGTACGTATTACTTCCGCGTCGGCAGCTACAACCACGAGAGCCGGGTCAACTACGCGAACTTCACCCGCCTCAATTTCCAGATCCTGCAGTCGACGGGGCTCATACACCTCGGCGCGATCAACCCGAGCGTCACGCGGTCGAGCGTCTCGACGAGCTCGATGGTCGTCGTGAACGTGGGCAACTGGCCCGTGACGCTCGAGATGGTCGCGGACATGGCGACGGTGCCCACGAGCCCGTGGACACTCGGAACGGCGCCGGGCGACGAGACCGCCGCGCTGATGGCGGTCATCAAGTCCGGCGTCGTCGAGCCGCTGCCCACGGACTTCAATACGAATCTGTCTCCGACTTTCCGGACATGCGGCGTGGCCGGCAACTACGCCGGAGCCGTGCAGAACTGCGTGCAGATCCCGCCGGGCCAGTCCCGCACGTTCTGGTTCCGCTTCTTCATGCCCGACTCGAGCGTGTCGCTCGGGCCTGAGACCATGGGCGTCACGGCCACGCCGCTCTACCCCTAGAGCAGCGGCTTCCACTCCGCGCGCTCCCCGGAGATCGTGCTGACGCGGATGTATTGGGCTTTCGCGCGCTCGAAATCCTCGCGGTCTCCGAGCGCCCGCGCGATGTCCATGCGGCGGCGCAGGGAGAAGACGAAGCTCGGGTCCATCTCGGAGGCGAGCTGGATCTCCTTCTGCGCCTCGCGCAAAGTGTCTTCCCCCACGCGCGACGAGAGCGCCAGCGCCGTCGAGCGGAGCTCGCGGGCCATCGGATTCTGCGGGTGCCGGCGCACCGCGTCGGCCGTGATCTCGCGCGACCGCGCGAGGAGCTCCTTCGCCTGCTCTTTGGAGACGAACGGCACGACGCGGAAGAGATTGGCGCAGCGCTGCAGCGCGTACTCGAGGCACCACGGGTTGAGCTCGGTCGCGCGGCGCAGTGAGGCGACGCCGTCCATGTACGCCGGCTCCCCGAGGACCGCCGTGAAGACGATCTCCTGGCCGCGGCGGTACAGGAAGTCGGCGCGGCAGAGCATGCCGGACAGGAGCGCGCACGCGGCGCAGAAGGCGGCGGCGCCGCAGACCGCGGCCCGGGACGCCGCGCGCGGAAGCGCGGCCCGGCCGCGGCAGACGAGGCCCGTCATGATCGCGGCGAGCGCCAACGCGGAGATCGGAATCGGATTGAGCTTCGCCTGCACGAACAGCCCCGCCAGGCCGGCGGCGACGGCCGCCGCGCCCGCGTCGCGACGCGCGGCGGCGAGGAGGCGCGTCCCCAGGACCCAGAGCAGCCAGAGATAGGCGAGCAGGCCGGGGACGCCGAGCGTGACGGCGGCCTGGAGGAGGTCGTTGTGCGCGCTGAGCTGCACGGTCGGGCTGTTGTGCGTGAGGTGGAGGAACTCCTCCGTCTTGTAGCGCCGGAAGGCGATGAGGAACGTGTCGGGTCCCCAGCCGACGAGCGGACGCGCGGCGAACGCGGCCAGGCCGGACTTGATCGTCTCCGCGCGAAGCGAGTCGCTGTTCTTCTTGGCGAGCGCGCGCTGCGCGCCCAGGAAGACGAACGGCGCGAACAGCGCTAGCGCCAGCACGTGCCGCGTTTTCGGACGGACCTTGCCGGTCGTCCATAAGTAGACGACGACGGCCGCGGCGCCGCTGAGCCAGGCGCCGCGCGAGACGGTCATGCCCAGAGCCGCGAGCAGCAGCGCGCCGCAGAGGGGCCCCAGCGGGTCCTTCTTGGTCAGCGTCCGGTGGAGCGCCAAGGGCAGCAGCAGCACCAGGCAGGCGCCGAGCATGACGGGATTGCCGATCGTCGACGTGATGCGCAGGCCCTCCGGCAGCGCCTTGCGCGTGATGGGATCTCCGAGAAACCGCTGCCAGACGCCGAACGCGGTTAGAGGGACGCAGGCCAGGAGCGCGCCCGTCAGCAGGCGGTCGTCGTCCCCGTCCGGGCTCATCGCGGCCGCGTAGTAGAGCGCCGTGCAGAGCCCGAGCGGCACCAGTCCGTAGAACGGCTGAGGGTAGACCCCGAGGACGCTGAGCGCCTTGTCCGAGGAGAACGCGGTCGAGACGAGCATCGCCGCCCACAGCGCCGCGAGCGGGCGGTCGAGCGCGGTCGCGCGCAGGGGCGAACCCCAGAGGCCGATCCACGCGAGGAGGGCCCCCCCGCTCAGCGCGGCGAGCTTGACGAGCGTGTAGGGGTCGGCCAGCGGCGGGCAGACCGCGAGCAGGCCCCCCGCGAGCGCGATCGTCAGTCCGGCGAAGGTCAATCGGGGCATGGAAATGACCCCGAATGTAGCAAATTGCCCCCCGCCGCCGTAGGCCGTCGAGGGGCGTCGCGTAAAACGATAAACAGCACAAGATGATACTGATCAATACCAGTTCAATGTAAATGGACAGTCTGTTTAGTGCTGTTTAGTGTCGTTAATTATCGTTTACATGCTGTTTTAGATGTGATGTTTTTGCGAATATTACTTCTCAATTACGTTGCCGCCTCGCCATGAGACCCCGATGCTATAGGGGTACACTCGGGACATGCCTAACACGTGCGTGAACGGAGAAAACCCCCACATGAAAAAGTTCTCGAACCGCTGCTTGGCGCTGGCGATCGCCTTGATCTCGCTCGGAAATCCGGCGTCGGCCGCCGGCCTGCGCACCCCCTTCGGGGAGGTCATCATCCGCAACCTGCGGATCGGCCAGACGTACTCGATGTACAAGCTCGTGAACCTCCCCCTCCGGGTCGTGAACACCGGCGGCGAGACCACCGACATCCGCATCGAGACCGTCCGCGCCTCCGTGGTCAACGCGGGCTACGAGCCGATCCCGAGCCTCGACTGGGTGCGCGTCGATCAGGGCACGTTCACGATCGCGGCGAACCGCGAGGCGGTGACGGACCTGATCATCGCGATCCCCAACGATCCGAAGCTTCTCGGCCGCCGCTTCCAGGCCGACATCTGGTCCCACTCGGTGGATCATCGCGCGCTGCTCGTCGGGCTGAAGAGCCGGCTGCTGATTCACATCGATTCGACGCCCCCGAGCGAGGAGGAGCTTAAGAAGAAATTCGTGGACGAGCGCCTGGCCGACCTCGATTTCTCGATCTCGCCGACGAACGCGGAGGCCACCGGCGTGGCGGTCGGGCGCCCGGTGGACCTGCGCAAGGAGCACAAGCTCCAGGTCAAGATCGTCAACCCGAACGACCGCGCGCTCAATTTCCGCGTGCGCTCGATCCCCGTGATCGAGAGCATGATCCTTCCGCCCGCCGGCTACATCGAGGCGCGCGACCCGTCGTGGCTCAAGCCCGAGAAGGACGTGGTCAAGATCGACGGGAGCAGCATCTCGAGCCTCGGCTTCAAGCTGTCGATCCCGGACGAGCCCGAGCTGCGCGGACGGGATATTTTCTTCATCGTCGCGTTCGAGGTGCTCGAGCAGAAGATCCCGACGCGGGCTTATTACCGGTTGCTGGTCCATACGGCGCAGAAGTAGCGGTCGGACGAATTCAGACTTAAAAAATCAAAGGACAAAAAATGAAAATGAAAATGAAGTGGCTGGGAGCGGCGCTGGCGCTACTGGGATTGACGGCGGCTCGTGCGCAGGCGGCGAACCCGTCGGCGTACCTGAACATCGACGTGACGATCGCCAACAACGTGTCGGTGTCGGTGATCGGCGTGCAGTCGGCGACGCAGACGGTGGCGTGGACGGGGCAGGCGACGCTGACGGCGGCGTCGACGGCGACGGTGACCAACGACTCGGGCTACATCGCGGAGCGCTGGGAGCTGACGACGACGGCGAACTCGTGGGACTCGGGCACGGGAGCGGCGGGGTGGGTGATCGGAGCGACG
>JBBQVX010000124.1:0-9489 GCA_038211115.1 Elusimicrobiota bacterium
GGCTCGCCCTCGGGCCCTACGTGCTGGCTTTTCCGTGCGTGCCGGCTTATTCGGCGCTGCGGCTCGCGGGCACGCGGCCGGACCTGGTCAGCGGGCTCGCCGTCATGCAGGCCGCGGGCTGGGACGAGGAGCTGCGCTGGAAGGACCGCCGTGACCCCAAGGGCATGCTGAGCCGCCCGGTCGTCGGCCAGCTCGCGATGCGCGCCTTGCGACGCCGGCGCGCCGGGGAGTGGTACCGGGCCGCGCTCGGCCGCGGCGAGCTGCTCGAGCGGTTCACCGACGAGACCAGGCAAGCCTTCGATCGGGGCGCCGCCTTCGGCCTGGCGAGCGCGTTCCAGCGCTACCTGGCCGGCCCCGTGCCGGACTTCGGACCGGCGCGCCCGCCCTGCCTCGCGGTCTGGGGCGACGCGGACCGCTCCCACGCCCGAACCGATAAGGAGTCGATCAAGCTGCACCTGCCGGGCGCCCGCATCGCGCGCTTCGCCCGCGCGGGGCACTTTCCAGAGCTCGAGGAGCCCGCGCTGTTCGCGGCCGAGCTGCGCGCCTCGTTCCCCCCGCGCTAAGGCCGCGGCCGCTGATCCCGGGGCGAGAACGCCCGGTGCTTCCAGAACGAGTAAACGATGTTGCGCAGGATGTTCCAGCGCGCGGCCCATGGGCGCGTGCGAAACGTCTGGGAGCCGCCGCTGTCGCCCGCCACGCGCGACTCCTTGAGGCCCCCGTGGAAGACGAACGCCGACCGGTCGACGAGGATCTTATAGCCCGCGGCGCGCACGCGGCGGCAGTAGTCCATCTCCTCGAGGTAGCCGAGGCCGTAGTTCTCGTCGAGCGCCCCGACGCGTTCATAGACCGTCCGCCGTAAGAGAATGCAGAAGCCCATCAGGTAACCCGCCTCGACCGGCCCTTCGCCCTTGGCGCGCACGCCTTCGGCGAACAGGTCGACGCGCGCGAGCTCGGCGTCGGAGAAGTCCCGCAACGGTGAGAGGCCATCGATCTGCTGGAGGCCGGCGCCGTAGGCCCGGTTCGAGACGGGGCCCGCCATACCCGCGTCCGGCGCCCCGGCCAAGGTCCGCTCGAGCGACTCGACCGCCCCCGGCGTCAGGCGCGTGTCGGAGTTGACGAGGAGGATCGAGTCGGCCGCCGCGAGGCGCAGGCATTCGTTGGCGCTGCGCGTGAACCCCATGTTGGACGAGTTGCGGTGGAGCCGCGTCGGCAGGATCTTTTCCGCGAGCTCGGCCGTGCGCCGCGTCTGCGCCTCGAGCGGGGAGCCGTCGTCGACGATCACGAGCTCCGCGCCCTTCGGCGCGTAGCGGCGCAGGCCGTCGAGGAAGGAGCGCTCGAACATCTCCACGAGGTACGGCTCGCAGTTGTAGACCGGAACGACGATGCTGAGGCGGGGCCGGCCGCTCACCGCACGCGCCGCAGGTAACCGCCGGGATTGAACGTCAGGAGGAACTTGCCGCCGCGCTTCTCGTCGGCCTCGAAGCGGTCGTCCTCGGCCAGGAAGCGGAGGAGCGCCTCCCGCGGACCGGGGCCGTGAGCCGAGGAGACCGGGTTGCCGTTGAAATGCGTGTCCTCGACGATGAGCCAGCCGCCGCGCGGCACCAGCGGCGCGTAGGCGCGCAGCTCCGCGAGCACGTGCTCCTCCGAGTGGTCCGAGTCGAGGATCACGAGGGCGCCCCGGGACTCCGAGGCCGCCTTCGCCGCGCGGGCCAGGATCGCGGGATCGACGGACGAGCCGGTCCAGTATTCGAGCCTCATGTGCGAGGGCAGGTCCTCCGGCCGCTCGACGTCGATCGTGACCACGCGGCCGTGCCCGAGCGCCTCGCACACCGAGGCCAGGAACAGCGCGGAGCCCCCTTTGTAAGTCCCGGTCTCGATGATCAGCTCGGGAAGAGACTCGGCGATGATCTCCTGGTAGTTCCACAGGTCGAGCGGGGTCTTGAGGACGGGCCGGCCGAGCCAGCGCGTGTCGAGCCAGGTCCCGCCCGCCGCCGCCGAGTCGTAATACAGGCGGTGGAAATCGCGGACGACGTCCTCGCGGCCCCACCGACCGAGCACGGAGCCCAAGGCGTTCTCGAATAGCCCGAGAAAATCCCTGACGCGTCGCGCAAAGGAGCGGCTCATGGCCTCAGTATAGAAAAGAAAGATTTGATAAGATGGCCTCGTAGGCGGCGTGGCGGAATGGCAGACGCAATCGACTCAAAATCGATCGGGTTCACGCCCTTGTGGGTTCGAGTCCCACCGCCGCTACGATTTCCCTGATGAAGAAAATTCAGATCGCCGTTCTCGCCTTGGCCGCCTCCGCTGCGGCCGTCCCGCTGCTCGCCGCGCCGCGGCTGTGCGGCAACGGCCGCCCCGCCGCGCTGTCCGGCGACCTGTTCTCACCCGCGGAGTGCTCGAGCACGACTTTAAAGACGGCGGCGCTCCCCGGCGAAGCGCCGCTGACCGGAAAGAACGCCCGTACCGGCCTCAAGGACCTCGACGGCCGGTGGGAAGGGAATTTAAACTACGCGCTCGGCCGCTACGAGCTCCTGCTGACGGTCAAGACCGGCTGGGGCGGCAAGGCCGACCTTACGCTCGAGCTCAAGGAGCTCCAGTTCCACCAGCGCCTGACCGACCGCCTGACCTTGGTCCCGGCGAAGGAGAACGGCCGGTTCGAGGCCGTCATGACCACGTCGCTGCTGCCCGACGCGGCCTTGAACGGCGGGGCGATCATCGGCGAGTCGACCGGCACGGCGAGGACCCCGGGCATGCGCCAGACGGACCTGCTGTTTACCAACGGCGCCGCGCACCGCGCCGTCTTCACGCTGAGGGGCAAGGACGAGCTTCAGCTGCGCGTGCTCAGCGCCATTCCCGGCGCGCCGCTGCAGGATTACGAGATCTCCCTGACGCGCACGAAGCGCGAAGCGCTCTAGCCTAGAAAGGCGGCTTCGGGCCCGGCGGCACGAAGAAGCTCGCGGAGCTCCAGATTCCCGCGGTGCTCGACGTGGGGTTGTCCGCGGCGCAGGGCAGGCCGCCGCAGAACGGCTTGCGGCTCCAGGCGCTCTCGCCCGGGAAGCCGATCGCGGTCAGGTCGTCGACGAAGCCGGCCCGGTGCTCCGGCTCGCCGACGTTCCCCTTCAGGACGGACATGAACTTGGGGCCGTTTTCATCGAGCGTCTCCTTGCAGCCCCATTTCGTGTACGAGGACGCCCGTCCGTGCATCGACGTGTCGAAGAATTGATGGTGCTTGCCGGCGGAGAATACGATCTCGGGATGCGTGCCCTGGTGGAAGCGGACCGCGCCGGACTTCGTCGGCCAGACGTAGTCCCAGTTCTCGACCGCGACGATGCGGAAGGTGTTCCCGTCGTCCGACGACGCGAGGCGCACGTTGAGCGCCTGGTCGTCGCCGATGTGGCGGTCGCCGCACCAGGAGATCTTGCCGTAGCCGCCGTCGCGCTGCCAGAGGTTGAGGTAGGTCACGTTCACGATCAAGTCCTTGCCTTCGCAGCGCGAGCGCGGTCCCGAGCAGCCCGCGGGACGGACCTGGAACAAGGTCTTCGGCTCGCCGGGACGCAGGGCGTTCTCCTGGGATGAGAAGACGAAGTACGGGCGCGCAAGGCTCGCGAGCTCCGCCTCGGCCGCGTCGGCCAGGCCATCCTGGTCGAGGTCCTCGGCCGCGGGCACGAGGAGCATCCGGTTCAAGAGCGCGACCCGTCCGGGGAAGCCCGTCCACGCGCTCGTTCCGGCGGGGACGACGACCGGGACCGGCGCGCGCGCCGCGCCGCCCGCGAGTTCATTGAGCTGGTCGAAGGCGGGAGAGGTCGCCGCGACCGGCGCGGCGCAGGCGAGAAGAGCCGCGGCGAAGCTGAGCAACATAGGTTGATTTTATCATAAACTGTCCCTGGATGAAGGACGCGATCTCGACGGAGACGGGCGTCGGCCTCACCGCGCTCGCGCTGGCCCTGGTCTTGAACTATCACCTGGGGCGCTACTCCCATTTCCTCGGCGCGCAGGCGCACCCCGCACCCGACCTGCTGTTCCGCCTTCTGCCCCTCGTCGACATGCGCTTCTTCTTCGTCTGGGGCTTCGCCGCATTCATGGCGCTAGCCGTGGGCGCCGCGCTGCTGCGCGAGCCCAAGCGCATCGGCTCGATCGCCTTCAGCTTCGCGTTGCTCATCGCGGTGCGCAGCGTCTGCATCAACCTGACCTCGCTGCGTCTGCCCTACGAGGCGCTGCCGATCAGCGGCTATTCGCTCTTCGACATCGTCGGCTCGAAGCTGACCTTCGAGCACGATCTGTTCTTCTCGTCGCACACGGCGATGCCGTTTCTCGCCTTCCTGATCTACCGGGGCCGGACGCTGAAGCTGGCGTTCCTGGGGTTCTCGCTGCTGATGGGCGCGACCGTGCTCTTGTCCCGCCTGCATTACTCGATCGACGTCTTCGCCGCGTTCCCGATCACCTACGCCCTCCATCAGGCGGACCGCCGCTTCCTGCGGCGGCCCTACCGGATCTGGAAGCGGCGCCGCGCCCAACTCGCCTCGGCGTAGCCCACGACTATCCTCAAGGATAGTCCGCCGAGGCTACTGCGCGCCCGGCTCCGGAGGGTTGTCGTGAGGCGCGATCTCCTTCAGCGAATCGGCGATCCCGGCCGCCGTCTTGGCGCCCGCCTTGTCGTTGTACTTGAGCCGGTAGTAGACCTTCGAGCCCCGGATCAGGATCATCGTGTTGAGCGGCTGAGGATGGCCCGGCATCGCGATGATCACCGACGGGAAGCCCGCTCGCTTGCCGCGCTTCACGAACGCCTTGATGCCGGCCTCCTTCGCCGCGTCCGTGACCGTCGCGATGTAGGCGTCGAAGCCTTTTTTCCCGACATCCTGGTCGACCATGCGGATCGGCATGACGGCCAGGTCGATCATCCCGATCTTCGCGCAGGCCGCCTTCGACTTCAGCCCCGCGCAGGCCTCCGGATAGATGTCGGCGACCTCGATGGCCCCGTGGAAAGCAGGCTTCGACGAGAAGCCGTCGGGGATCGTCAGCAGGTAGCCGTAATGGCCCATGAATCCGTTCGCCGCGCGCGCGGAGAAGGGCGTGACGGCGAGCGCCGCGAGCAGGAGGGCCTTGATCATTTCGCCAGCTCCGAGCCGCGCACGAACTCGACGCCTTCCTTCTCGTACTTCGGCATCTCTTCCTTCAAGCAGTCGAACGTCGAGCGGAAGTAGTGGTGGCCGATCGCGATCACCGAGCCCTGCTTGCGCGCGCGCGCGACGGCCTGCTTGAGGCCCTTCGCGCAGAACGCCTGCGTGTGCAGCTCCGCCGTGTCGAGGAAGACGTAGTTCATGCCCGCCGGGATGCTCGCGAGCTTCGCCTCGGAGTAGGCGACGCTCTTCTCCGAGACCTTCGAGTCGATGAAGTACAGGCCCGTCGGCTTGAGCAGCGCCATGAACGCGTGCATCAGCGGCCGGTTCATCGTCCCGCGGTACGAGCGGTGGTTGTTGAGGCCCTTCGCCCCGGGAATCTGCTTCATGGCCTTGTCGAGGAGCTTCGCGATCTTGATCGCGTCCTCGGGGTCCACCGCGTCCTTGGCCATCTTCAGCGACTGGAACGGGTCGAACGGATAGTGGATGATGAGCTCCTTCGTCGCGGGCGCGGCCGAGGTCATCGCCGCGATCTTCTTCGTGCGCGGCGACTCGGGCATGACCGCGAAGGTCATCGTGCTCGGCAAGGCGATCCACTCCTCATCGGGCGGCGTCTTTTTATAGTTGAGGCCGAAGTCGTCGATGACGATGGCGACCTGCACGGTCGGCGCCGCCGCGAACGCGGCCGGGGAGGTTAACAACAGAACGGCGACGATGTATTTATTCATGGTTCTCCAAGGCCCGGCGGCCCAGCTGCCAGGGCAAGATCATCGCGACGGCGTTCAGCGCGACCCAGCTCGCGCCCGAAAAGAGCGCGACGCGGGAATTCCAGACGCCCGTGCCGAAGCGCTCGGCGAAGTGCATCTGCATCGGCGCCGCGAGCACGGCGATCGTCAGGCCCACGTAGAAGAGGCACGCGGCCATGTAGACGAAGCCCCCGACCGACGACTCGATCTGGTGGATGTTCTCGACGAGGAAGTTCGGGAACAGCGCGCCGAAGCCCACGCCCATCGAGCAGATCGCGAGGCCGACGACGACGAGCGCCGTGAACGAGAGCCACGACGTGAAGCGGTCCGCCTCGAGGATCCAGTTCGTCATCAGGGCCAAGGTCCCGGCGATCGTCAGGATGGGGATCGCCGAAAAGAGGAACTTCTCCCGCATGACCATACCGATGTCGAGCGGCGCGGATCGCAGGATCCACCAGGATTTCCCCTCGAGGCTGATGGCCGGGAACGTGAAGCGCAGGCCGAGCGCCGCGAGGACGAAGCCGGCGGCCCCGACGTTCAGGAAGGAGACGAGGCTGCGCAGCTCGGCCGAGTCGAGAGGCAGGCGGCGGATGCTGAACAGATAGACGAAGACGAGGCCGATGATCAGCAGGATCTGCGACCAGTGCTTGACGTCGCGAAAGAACGCGGTGCGCTCCTTCCAAAGAAGGGCGGCCTCCGTCCTCCCCCCCGACAGGGCCTGCTCGGGCAGGAGCTCGAAGGCGTGCTCCCGCTTGCGCAGGGCGCCCTCCTGCGCGCCGCTGTACCCGATGAAGTAGATCTCGCCCGCCAGAGCGACCAGCAGGGCGTACACGAGCCCCGCGGCGCCCCACAGCCCGGCCGCGCGCAGCGCCCAGCCCTTCCAATGGCCCTCGGCGGCCATGCGCAGCGCCTCGGCGAGCCACCAGGAAGGCAGATAGGGGGCGGTCGGCGCCTGCAGGAAGTTCAGGTATTCGGCGACGACCTTGAGCGCGTCCGGCCGGATAAGCTTCTCCGGCTCGGCGAAGCGCACGAGGCCATAGGTGACCGTGAGCGACAGGCTCGAGAAGACCCAGACGACGTCGCGGGTGCGCGACGACGGGAATAAATAAAGGAGCAGCAAAGTGAAGCCGATGCCGAACGACGCGGCCAGGAGCAGGAACGGCGGTACCGCGACGGCGAAGGCCGCGATGTAGCCGAGGCCCAGATGCTGCACGCGCATGACCGCCGTGATGTAGGGGACCAGGATGAGCCCGATCATCCACGACGCGAAGAACGCGCTCTCGAGGGATTTGTCCAGGAACACCGCGCGCAGGCTGACGGGCGCCTTCAGGAGGAACTTGAGGTCGTAGGAGTAGAACAAGGTCGTCAGCGCCGTCAGCAGACTCGAGACGACGACCATCGAGAAGGTCATCAGCAGGAGCATCGCGGTGAGCTTCCACGTGAGCAGGACGCCGATGAGCTCGACGGTCGCGAGATACTTAAGCAGGCGGTAGAATCCGTAGTGGAGGCCGAACAAGAGCCCGAGGCCCGCGGAGCCGAACGCCGCGTTGCGGACCCATTCGTAGCCGGTCCAGTGGCCGATCGTGTTGGTGAAGGTGCGCCCGCGGCGACGCAGGAGCGTGCCGAGCATCAGAGGTACTTGAGCAGGGTCGAGTACTCGGCGCCGCCGGTCAGGCTCAGGAAGATGCTCTCGAGATCCTTTCCGTCTTTGTTCGACTGGGTCCGCAGCTCGTCGAGCGTGCCGCACGCGATCATCTTCCCGCCGATCATGATGCCGATGCGGTCGCACAGCTTCTCCGCGATCTCGAGGACGTGCGTGCACATGAATACGGCGGTGCCGCGTTCGGCGAGCTTCAGGAAGATGTCCTTCACGAGACGTCCGCTCTTCGGGTCGAGGCCGACCATCGGCTCGTCGAGCACCAGGATCTTGGGATCGTGCAGGAGGATGCCCGCCAGCACGAGCTTCTGGCGCATGCCGTGCGAGTAGCTCTCGAGCAGTTCTCCCCCCCACGGAGAGAGCTCGAACATCTCGAGCAGCTCGGGGACGCGCTTCTTCATGTCGGAGAGCGGCACGCCGTACAGCTCGCCGATGAAGCGCAGGTACTCCGCGCCGGTCAGCTTCGGGTAGACGAAGGGCTCGTCGGGGACGAGCCCCATCGCGCGCTTGGCGGCGATCGGGTCGGCCGCCATGTCGCGCCCGCCGATGAGGACGCGGCCGGCGGTCGGCTTGAGCAGCCCGGTCATCATCTTGACCGTCGTGGTCTTACCGGCGCCGTTGGGGCCGAGAAAGCCGAAGATCTCGCCGGGCTTGACCTCGAGATCGAGGCCGTGGACGGCGGTGTACGCGCCGAAGGTCTTGCGGAGCCCTTCGAGGCGGATCACGCCGCGACGGCGCGGCGGCCCTTGGACGCTTCCTCGCCGCGCGGCACGAGCAGGCAGTCCGCGAAGTCGTGGAAGCGCGCGTCGATCGCTTCCCGCTCCAGCTTCTCGATGTTCTTCGTCGAGAAGTCCTGGACGTTGAACGACGCCATCGTCGTACCGTACGCCATCGCGCGCTTGAGCTGGCCGACGTCGGAGTAGGCGCCCGTCGACGCGAGGTGGCCGAGGAAGCCGCCCGCGAAGGTGTCGCCGGCGCCCGTCGGATCCTTGATGCGCGAGAGCGGGTAGGCCGGAAACACGAAGAAGCGCGAGCCGACCTTCATGAACGCCCCGTGCTCGCCCTTCTTGACGACGACGACCGACGGGCCCCAGTCCGAGAGAACTTCGGCGGCCTGAAGCGCGTTCGGCGCGCCGGTCAGCTTCATCGCTTCCTGATCGTTGGAGAAGAACACGTCGACCTTGCCGAGCAGCTTCTTGAGCGCGGCGGGCTTGGAGTCGATCCAGTAGTTCATCGTGTCGCAGGCCACGAGCGCGGGCTTCTTCATCTGCGCGAGGACCTCGGACTGCAGCTCCGGGTCGATGTTCGCGAGGAACACGACGGGCGTCTCGCGCTGCTCTTCGGAGAGTTCGGGCTGGAAGGTCTTGAAGACGTTCAGATGCGTGGCCAAGGTCTCCGCAACGCCCGCATCCTTGCCGTACTTGCCGGACCACCGGAAGGTCTTGCCTTTCGCGGTCTTGAGGCCCGACACGTCGATGCCGCGGCGCTCGAGCGTGCGCCGGTGCTCGCGCGGGAAGTCCTCGCCGACGACGCCGACGAGCGAAACCTGCGAGAAGTAGCTGGCGGAGAGCGCGAAGTAAGTGGCCGAGCCGCCGAGAGCCTCGACGCTCTTACCCGCGGTCGTCTTGACGGAGTCCAGCGCTACGGAACCGACGACGAGGATGTCGCTCACGAGGCGGCCCCCCCGTCCACGCGATCGAACCAGATCTGGTGCTCGACCTGCGTCGACAGCTGCTTGAGGCAATGATTGATGAGCTCGACGGCGCGCTGCTGCTGGAGGTTCTGGGCGACGGCCTCCTTCGTGATCTTGGCCGCGTCCTTCTTGGGCGCGGACTTCAGGACCTGAGCGTAAGCCGCGTCCACCTCGGACGGCGGAACCTTGGCCGTGCGGTAGATCAGCTGCTTCAGCCGGCCGCTCTTGATAGACTTGCGGCGCGAGCGCTCGTACTCTTGCGGGTTCTCGCGGAAG
>JBBQVX010000125.1:0-9307 GCA_038211115.1 Elusimicrobiota bacterium
GTCTACAGCGGCTCGACGACGGTGAACTCCTCGACGGGCTCCGTCCCCAGCGAGTAGGGCAGGAAGCCGCTGATGTTGGAGTAGAAGCCGCCCTCCCCGCCGAAGCCGCTGATCAGCCGCAGCGGGATGACGCAGGAAATCACGCGTCGCTCGGCGCGGACGCGGCGCGGGCTCCCCGGCCGGAAGTTCGTGGTGGTCTTCGCGAAGACGGCGAGCTCCCCGGGGCGGACCTTCTCCCAGTCGGCCTCGCCGTCGAGCGGCCGCGCGCCGGCGCGCAGCAGATAGTGCCTCAGCCCGAGCTTCGCGGCGCACCACGCCGGGCGCCCGCCGGCCGAGAGCTCGGCGGCCAGGTCCTTCTGCGCCCCCGCGTAGCGGAAGTCCACCCAGCCGAGCGAAAGCGACAGCATCGCCGCGACCGCCGCCGCCGCCCACGGCAGGTGCCTGAGGCGCCGGTCCTCGGGGCGGGCCTCGAACGCCGCGCCGAGCGCCAGCGTCAGCGGCGGGATCGAAAACAGCACGACGCGCGCCATCACGGACCAGTACGCCGCCGCGAGCGCCGCCGAGACGGCGAGCCACGGCAGCCACAGGCTCCGGCCGCTCGCGCGGCGCGCGGACGCGATCGCGAGGAAGGCGGCCACGGCGCCCGCGGCCATCCACGCCCCGAGCGCGCGGTCGAGCGGGCGCACCGCCGCCGCGTCCAGGAACGGGCAGAACAGCAGAACGGCCGCGGCCGCCGCGGCGAGCCCGCGCCGCCGGTCGAACGCCAGCGGCCAGAACAGCGGCAGGACCGAGAGCCCGCCGGTGAAAGCGAGCGCGGACCTCGCGCGGTGCGGCGCGCGGCTCCACTCCCCGCCCGCGGCCCCGGCCATCGTCGTCGCGACGGCGCCGAGCGCCGACGAGTGCCCGAGCAGGAAGAGCGCCGGCGCCGCCGCGGCGACCGAGCAGTAGAGCGCGATGTCCTTGACGGAGAAGCGCTTCGAAAACAGGTACCACGCCGCCGCCGGCAGCAGCGAGACCGCCGCGTACTTGGAGAGCATCGCCGCCCCCAGCAGCGCGGCCGACGCGGCGAGCAGGCGCGGACGCCGCTCCTCCGCCCCGAGGGCCAGCAGCCACGCCGCCGCGAGGCCCAACGCCATCGCGGGCTTCTCCGCCATCAGATGCCCCATGTTCAGGACCCAAGCGGGCGACAGCACCGCGAGCAGCGCCCACGCGAGCGGCTTCTTGAGAAAGCGCGCGAACAGCAGGTAGAGCGACGCGGCCGCCAGCGCGTCGAGCGGCAGGAAGAGCGCGCGCAGCGCGGCCTCGTTCTCCCCCGCGAGTCGGGTCGCCGCCGCGAGGAGCCACAGGATCACCGGCGGGTTGTTGTTGTAGTCCGACCACGCGCGCGGCGTCCAGGCAGCTCCCGAGAGCAGCTCGCGCGCGCGGTCCAGGAAAAAAGGCTCGTCCACGTGGAACGCCTTCCCGAGGAACGGCAGCGCGATCAGCAGCGAGGCCGCCACGACGATGAAAAGCTCCCGGCGGGCCCTCGTCATCGCAGGCGCGCGGACGCGGCCTCGAAGTAGCCGGCGCCCCAGACCCGCTGCAGCAGGGATTCGGCTTGGGCCGCCTCGACGAGCCCGACGAAATACGGCAGCAGGACGAGCGGCGCCAGGGCGAGGAGCAGCCTTTCCTTTCGCGGAAGCAGGGGCTCGGCCAGCAGCAGCGCCGCGGGCGCGGCCATGAGCAGGTAGCGCGGCAGCGCGTGGAACGCCCAGAAGCCGCCGAGCGAAAAGTAGAACGCGAGGACGACGCCCAGCCAGATCAGCAGCGGCCGTTCCTCCGCCGCTCCGCGGCGCCAGGCGGCGCCGGTCAGCGCCAGATAGCCGAAGCCGCTCAGCGCGATCGCCGCGCGCCGCCACGCCCCCCCGAAGGCGGACGGCGTGACGATCCCGCGCAGGAAGGCGGAGAACGGCACGCCGAAGAACGCCCCGCCGAACGTGGCGCGCGTCACCTTCACGTTGATGAGCGGATCGCCGTACAGCCGCCACAGGTAGCCTTGGAGCGCCGCTTGCGCGAGGGCGGGTACGACGAGCGCCGCGAGCCAGCGCCGGTCGAAGCGCCCCCGGTCCCACGCGACGAGCACCGCGATCCCCGGGACCAGGAAGCCCGACTTCTGCGAGAGCACGGCCGCGGCGCCCGCCGCCGCCGCCAAGCCCGGACGGTCCTCGACGGCGGCGATCACGGCCGCCAGGACCGCGCACAGGAACACCGGCTCGACGAAGGAGAGGCTTCCGGTCAGGAGCCACATCGGCGGGAAGAAGACGAACAGCCCCGCGGCGAGGAGCGGCCTCCGGCTGAAGCGCCCCGCGAGCCGCCGAAACAGCAGCACGGCCGCCGTCGCCGCGGCCAGCGACACCGCGAGCGCCGCCGTCCGCAGGTCGCCGGTCAGGAAGCCCGCGAGCCGGATCAGCGCGGGATAGAGCGGGAACCAGGTCGTCAGGTACGGCCCCTGCTCCGAGACGTACAACCTGGGGAAAGTCTTGGCGATCTCGAGGTAGACGTGGCCGTCGTAGCGGAGTGCCAAGTCCCGCCACGCGACGCCCGTGGCGCTCGCCGCCGCCGCGAGGAAGGCCGCCCGCGCGGCGAGAGCCGCCAGCGCGAGCGCCGCGCCTTCCGCCCGCGGCGAAAGGCGCCCGGCGCGGGTCACAGGTTCGTGGTGACCAAGGTCTCGGTGGCGGCGACGCCGTCCACCGCGCGGATGCGGGCGACGATGAGGTTCGAGAGCTTGTCGACGGTGTCGGACTCGGCCGCGAGGATCATGTCCCAGCCGCCGAACACCATGTACACCTCGGTCACGCCCTCGAGCGCGCGGATCGTGCGCACGGCGGCCTGCTCCTTGCCCGGCGCCAGCTTCAACAGCACGAAGGTCTTCATGCTCATCTCCTTTCGTTCCAGGCGGCCGATCGGTATTTCTTTTCCATTTTGACCCCTTCGTCGAGCCACGCCGGCGCGATGTCGAGCCGCGGCGCGCCGAACTCCCGAGTGACGGCGTCGATGAGGACGTCCGCCCCGACCTTCAGCCGCAGCGACCCCTGATATAAGCCTTTGGGCCCCCGCTTGCGCAAGGCTCCGCCGAGGAGCTTGCTCCCGTCCTCGCCCACGAGGTCCGCGCACTCCGGCCGCGCGAAGCACGCGGCCGCGAGCCCCGGCTGCCGGACGGTCGCCATCGAGGTCTTGATGCCCGCGGACTTAAGAGCCTGGTGGACGCCGCGATGGATGTTCTTGTAGATCGCCTCGGGCGCGCACGTCCGGTCCCACGGGAACACGAGGCTGAACGTCGTGTCGCCGTCGTGCTGAACGATCCCGCCCCCGGTCGCGCGGCGCACGGGTTCAACGCCCGGCGCGCAGGACGTCTTCGCGTCGGCGTATTTCTGCGAGAAGCCGAACGTGCAGCCTTCGCCCTTCCATTCATAGACGCGCAGGACGAGGGCGTCCGCGGGCGACTCGAGCAGAATCGCCTCGTCGAGGGCCATGTGCCCCGCGGTGTCTAGACGCAATGAGGATTTCCTCTGCGGCGTCTGCGCCGGGCCCGAAGGGTCCCGGCGGCCTAGCTCAGCGCTGAACACGAGCAGAAGAAGTTGCGGTCGCCGTAGGCGCCGTCGACGCGGCCCACGGACGGCCAGAATTTCCGCTCGCGCAGCCAGGCGGCCGGATACGCGGCCGTCTCGCGCGAATACGGATGCGTCCACGCGTCGGCGACCACGGACTCGGCCGTGTGCGGCGCGTTCTTCAGCGGGTTGTCGGTCTTGGGCCACTCTCCTTTCTCCACGCGCAGCGCCTCCGCGTGGATCGAGAGCATCGCGTCGCAGAAGCGGTCGAGCTCCGCCTTCGATTCGGATTCCGTCGGCTCGATCATCAAAGTCGCGACGACCGGGAAAGAGACCGTGGGCGCATGAAAGCCGTAATCCATCAGCCGTTTGGCGATATCGTCCACGGACACATCGGCCATGGATTTCAGCCCTCGCGGGTCGACGATGCACTCATGCGCCACGAGGCCGTTCTTGCCTTTGAAGAGAACGGGAAACTGCCCTCCCAACCTCTTGGCTATGTAGTTGGCGTTCAAAATCGCGTTCTTGGTCGCCGAGGCCAAACCATCGGGCCCCATCATTCGTATGTACATCCAGGAAATCGGCAAAATCGACGCCGACCCGAACGGCGCCGACGACACCGCCGGCACGTCCTTCGAGCCCGGCAAAAACGCGGCCAATTCCTTGACCACGCCGATCGGCCCCATGCCGGGCCCGCCGCCGCCGTGCGGGATGCAGAACGTCTTATGCAGGTTCAGATGGCACACGTCCGCGCCGATATCGCCCGGCCGGCACAAGCCGACCTGCGCGTTCATGTTCGCGCCGTCCATGTACACGAAGCCGCCGTGGGAGTGCACGACCTCGCATATCTCCTTGATCCCTTCCTCGAACACGCCGTGCGTCGAGGGATAGGTCACCATCAGCGCCGCGAGGTCCTTCGCGTGCTCCTCGGCCTTCGCCTTCAAATCCTTCAAGTCGATGTCCCCGTCCTCGAGGCACGCGACCGTGACGATGTTCATCCCGACCATCGCCGCCGTCGCCGGGTTCGTCCCGTGCGCGGAGACCGGAATAAGACAGGTCTTGCGGTGCGCCTGTCCGCGCGCGTCCTGCGCGGCCCGGATCGCGAGCAAGCCGGCGTACTCGCCCTGGCTGCCCGCGTTCGGCTGCAGGCTGACGGCCGCAAAGCCCGTGATCTCCGCGAGCCACGCCTCGAGCTGGGACGTCATTTCTTTATAACCGAGCGTCTGCTCGGCGGGCGCGAACGGGTGCATGCGCCCGAGCTCGGGCCACGTCACCGGCAGCATCTCGGCCGCGGCGTTCAGCTTCATCGTGCACGAGCCGAGCGGGATCATCGAGTGCACGAGCGACAGGTCCTTGCCCTCGAGCTTCCTCAGGTACCGCAGCATCTCGGTCTCCGAGCGATGCGCCGAGAACACCTCGTGCGTCATGAACTTCGAGGTCCGCTTGAGCGGCCCGGGGATCATGTCGTCGATCGCGTCCGCCGCCGGGACGCCGAAAATCTCGAGCAGATCGCGCAGGTCGGACTCGGTCACGGTCTCATCAAGAGAAACGGTCAAGGCGCCCTTGCCGAGCGCGCGCAGGTTGATCCGGCGCGCCTTCGCGGCCGACAAAACGGACGCGAGCTTCGCCTCGGGGCCGGAGACGCAGATCGTGTCGAACACGGGCTCCGTTCCGATGTCGTAGCCGGCCTTCTTCAAAGCCGCGCGCAGCGCCAAAGTCATCGCGCGCACGCGCGCCGCGATCCGCGTCAGCCCCTCCGGTCCATGATAGACCGAGTACATCCCGGCGATCACCGCCAACAGAACCTGCGCCGTGCACACGTTGCTCGTCGCCTTCTCGCGCCGGATGTGCTGCTCGCGCGTCTGCAGCGCCAGGCGAAGCGCGGACTTCCCGCGCGAGTCCTTCGACACGCCGACGATCCGTCCGGGAATCCGCCGCTGGAACTCCGCCTTCACCGCGAGGTAGGCCGCGTGCGGCCCGCCGAACCCGAGCGGCACGCCGAAGCGCTGCGTCGTCCCGACCGCGATGTCCGCGCCGAACTCGCCCGGCGCCTTGAAGAGCGTCAACGCCAGCGGATCGGCCGCGACGACGAGCTGCCCGCCGGCGGCGTGCACTTCCTCCGCGAACTTGGACCAGTCCCGCACCGCTCCGCGCGTGTCGGGGTACTGGACCAGCGCGCCCAAGAGCTTCTTGCCGGAAATCTGAGACGGCTCGCCGACGACCACGTTCACGCCCAGCGGCTTGGCGCGCGTCTTCACGACCTCGATCGTCTGAGGATGGCACTCGCTCGAGACGAAGAAAACGCGGTCGGCCGCATCCTCGGCCGCGTGCAAACAAATGGCCATCGCCTCGGCCGCGGCCGTTCCTTCATCCAGCAAGGACGCGTTGGCGACGGGCAAACCCGTCAAATCGATTATCAGGGTCTGGAAATTAAGCAACGCCTCAAGACGCCCCTGCGCGATCTCCGGCTGATACGGGGTGTACGCCGTGTACCAGCCGGCGTTCTCCAAAATCTCGCGCTGGATCACCGGCGGCGTCACGGTGTCCGAGTAGCCTTGGCCCAAGTACGAGCGCCAGACCTGGTTCTTCGACGCGATCCGCTTCAAATCGGCGAGCGCCTCGGCTTCCGACAAGGCGGCGGGCAGGTCGAGCGCCTTCTTCATCCGGATCGCGGGCGGGACGACGGCGTCGATCAGCGAATCGAGCGTCGGGCGGCCGAGGGCGGACAGCATCGCCTTCTGGTCGGCCGTGCCGGAGCCGATGTGGCGTCTCGCGAAGTCGTCGGCGGGCGGCAGCTGGGTCGTCACCGCTTCCTTTTCCTTAGTGGCTTCCATGCGCGGCCTCATCCTTCAAAAAAGCCTCGTACGCGGCGTAGTCCATCAGCTTGCCCGCCTCGGCGGGCGCGGACGCCTTCAATTTAAACAGCCAGCCTTTGCCGAAGGCCTCGGCGTTGACGAGCGCGGGATCCTTCACGGCGTCCCCGTTCACCGCGGTGATCACGCCCGACACGGGAGCGTAGATGTCAAAAGCGGCCTTCACCGACTCGACGACGCAGCAGGGCTCTCCCTGCTTGATCGTGCGCCCGACCTTCGGGGGCTCGATGAAGACCACGTCGGTGATCTCCTTCTGCGCGTGGTCCGAGATCCCGACCGTGGCGGCGTCTCCTTCCAAATTCAGCCACTCGTGGGACTTCAGGAACTTGAGCTTCTTCGGGTCGAGCATTTCGGTTAGGCTCCCTTCTTCAGATTAGGCGAAATATAAAAAGGCGTCTTGACGATCTCGGCCGGAATCTCGCGCCCGTGCAGCACGACCGAGCACTTGGTGCCGGGGGCGAGGGCCGGATCATTGAGATAGCCGGTGCCGATGCCGGCCTGCAGGCTGGGCGAGAACGTGGCGGAGCACAGCTTGCCCGCTTCCTTCCCATCGATCATGACGACGGCGCCGGCGCGCGGGACGCCGCGCTCGAGCAGCTTGATGCCGGTCAGCTTTCGTTTAACGCCCTCGGCCTTCTGCTTGGCGAGGACCGGCTTGCCGATGAAGTCGCCTTTGTCGAGCTTCACGACCCAGCCGTAGTTCGCTTCATAGGTCGAGATGTCGTCGTCGAGGTCTTGGCCGTACAGGAGATAGCCGGCCTCGAGGCGCAGCACGTCGCGGGCGCCGAGGCCGCACGGCACGGCGCCGAGCGAGCGTCCCTGCGCGAGCAGATCTTCCCACACGCGGACGACGATTTCATTGGGAACGATGAACTCGCAGCCGTCCTCCCCCGTGTAGCCGGTCCGGGTGATGTAGGCGTGCTGGCCGTACAATTCGAGCTCCATGGCGCCAAAGCGCGGGAGCTCCGCCATCTTGGGCGCGAGCATCGAGGCGATTTCCGCCGCCTTGGGGCCCTGCACGGCGATCATGCCGAAATCGTCGGACCGGTTCTCGAGCTTCACGTCGAAGCCCTTCGCGTTCTTCTGGAACCAGGCGAAGTCCTTGTCCGCGGTCGCGGCGTTGACGACCACGAGGTAACGGTCCTTCTCAAGGCAAGAAACGATGATGTCGTCGACGACGCCGCCCTTCTCGTTGGGCAAATGCGAGTAAATGGCTTTGCCGGGGCCGATCTTGGAGATGTCGTTGGCGTTGACCTTCTGCAAGAAATTCAGCGAGTCGGGGCCGGTGACGAAGACCTGGCCCATGTGGGAGACGTCGAAGAGGCCGCAGCGGTGGCGGGCGGCTTCGTGCTCCTTCATCACGGATTCGTACTGGACGGGGAGTTCCCAGCCGTGGAAGTCGACGATCTTGCCGCCCAGACGCTTGTGGGAATCGTAGAGCGCGGTCCGACGGGCGGCCGTCGAGGTGGACATAACTCTAAGTTAGCATTTCGGAATTAGAGGGACAACTGAGGAAGGCCTCCTGGGGCAACACTTCGTTTACTGCGAATGGGGCCTGGCGGGAAGCGGGTCTGGGGATTACAATCTGCAAGTGATGACTCTTATGATCGGTTCCGGCCGGGCCGCCTATCATGATTTAAGGGGCGAGGCAAAATACGCCGTTAAAGGGTTGGTTTCGCGGCACAATTCCCGATCGGATATTTTTCACGTGGAGTTGAGCTGGTCAGTCTAATTGTTGGTTAGACATCCTTTTTTACATTGGAGAACGAAATGGCAGAACGCGAAGAGCAACGGTCAACGACGGTGCCGGGGCTCAAGAATTTTCCATTTAGGACTTTTGACGAACTAAAGAAGGCCGCTAAAGACGGAAGTGCAACTATTAGTGTCCATGCGGGCGTGCCGCTTCAATGGGTACGAGTGGAGGGGCCTTGTTCAGGGAGCAATGCCCGGTTGTCGCCATCACAGAAGGGACAAATCATGGGTCTGGCACTTCTCCCCTTTATAGCGGGCCTCGGATTTATTACCTACATCGTAACGACGGGAAGATGGCCACTGCTTCTTTCGCTCCCGCTTTTGTTCATCGGATATTCAATCTTCTATTCGGATCCGGCAAAACTCACCTTTCATGAAGCTGATTCAATTCGTCGTGCTCAAACAATGAGTCTCATGCGCCGCGGATTCCTCGCTTCGGCACTTATAGCTCTTGCGTGGGGATTTATCAGCGAAACAGAGTGGATAACTGCACTCGCTCTAACCCTGACGGTCATCTGCTTCGCGCAGCGATCGGTAGATCATAAATCCGTTAAATGGCTCATCCATGCTGCCTGGGAGCAGGAGGAGCTTCCTTGCTTATTGTGGAGCGCCGGGGCATTGAACGTAAGACTTTCAAATGGCAACATTTACCTTGTCGATTGCAGAAAAGAAAACGGACAGTTTATTTATTATAAAACGACCCTCAACGATGGGGTTTTTCAGCAAAAGGGCCCGCTTCAGAATATTCTTCTCGCGAAAATAACGCCGGAAGAACTGGAGAGTGGCAACGTTTCAGATGCGAGGCTCGCGGATATTAAAGTGAACTCAGGCCTCTGGTCAATCCGCCTTGACCAACGGGGAGCGAAGTGATGTCTAACCATTGAAGCTGTAGAATAATCCCCATCCGCTGCGAATTCGTGGTTATATTCGAGCAATGCGCGCGTATAGTAAGGAATTTCGAATCCAGAGGGACCAATCTACAGCTTCGTTAGATGCCCCAATAACAACATATGAATAAGGAGCAGGCACTCAAGATGAAGGGGCAGACTTTGCGTATTCGCCCCACGGCTATACGCATGACGGAAACTGGCGGCC
>JBBQVX010000126.1:0-9278 GCA_038211115.1 Elusimicrobiota bacterium
GACGCTCGCCGCCGCAGGCGGCGATGCCGGCCTCCTCGGCCAAGCCCTCTCCGCGGCCCAGGCCAGCATCGACGCCCTCACCAAGCTCCAGGAGCAGACCGCGGCGCTCCACCTCCAGTTCCTCCAGGGGCAAGATTCCGCGCAGCGAAGCGTTCAGGCCTTAGTCGAGCAGCAGCAGGCGTTATACGCGAGAATGTCCGGCGGCATGCCGTTGGTTCCCGCGGCGGTCCCTCAATTCGTTGCCGCTAAGAATCCGTTGCCGTCCCCGGCTCCGGTTCCCGTCACCGCCGTAACGGCGCCGAAGGCGCCGAACCTCGAGATCCTCCCTGTTCTCATTTCCGTCGTCTCCGAGAAGACCGGCTACCCGGCCGAGACCATCAACCCCGACATGGACCTCGAGGCCGACCTCGGCATCGACTCCATCAAGCGCGTCGAAATCCTCTCCGCCGTCTCCGAGAAGCTTCCCGGCGCTCCCAAAGTGAAGCCCGAGCACCTCGGCACCCTCCGCAACCTGAAGCAGATCGCCGCGTACCTCTGCGAAGGCATGGCGGCGACGACTCCCGCCGCGGGCGCGCATATGTCGTCCCGGACATCGGAACCCATCCTGGGACGAGTCGCCGCGCCGTCGGCCGACATCCTGCCCGTGCTCCTCTCCGTCGTCTCCGAGAAGACCGGCTACCCGGCCGAGACGATCAACCCCGACATGGACCTCGAAGCCGACCTCGGCATCGACTCCATCAAGCGCGTCGAAATCCTCTCCGCCGTCTCCGAGAAGCTCCCCGGCGCTCCCAAAGTGAAGCCCGAGCACCTCGGCACCCTCCGCAACCTGAAGCAGATCGCCGCGTACTTGTCCGAAGGCATGGCGGCGACGGCTCCCGCCGCGGGCGCGCATATGTCGTCCAAGACATCAGAGGTGGTCGCGCGACCACTCGCCGCTTCCGCCGCGCCGCAGGCCGACGTGCTGCCCGTGCTCGTCGCCGTGGTCTCGGATAAGACGGGCTACCCCGCCGAGACCATCAACCCCGACATGGACCTCGAGGCCGACCTCGGCATCGACTCCATCAAGCGCGTCGAGATTCTTTCGGCCGTCTCTGAGAAGCTTCCTCAATGCCCCAAGGTGAAGCCCGAGCACCTCGGCACCCTCCGCACGCTGACGCAGATCGCCGCATATCTGTCCGAAGGCGCCGCGGCGTCCGCTCCGATTTTGAAGCCCGCGGCCGTTGCGAGCGCTCCCTCCGCGAAGCTTCACGGCGAGCCGTGCGTCATCACGCGCCTCGTGCCGGAACTCGTCCCCGCCGGCCCCCGCGACGCGTTCCCGCTCGACAAGTCCTTGCCCGTCGCCGTCACCAAGGACTCCGGCCTCGACACGGCCGTCATCCGCGAGCTGCAGGCCAAGGGCTTCAAGACCGAGCTCGTCTTGGTCGACGACGCCTCCTCGCTTCCCGCGAACCTCGGCGCCCTGATCGTCGTCGCCCCGGCCCGCCCCGCCGCCAAGGGCTGCCCGTGGACCGCGGAGTCCGAGGCCTGGCTCAAGAAGTCCTTCGCCCTCGTGCAGGCCGCCGGCCGCTCCTTCGAGTCGCGCGGAACGCGCGGGCTCGTCATGACCGTGACCCGTCTTGACGGCGCGCTGGGCTTTTCCGGCGGCAAGGACCAGGACCCTGCGTTCGGCGGATTGGCCGGCCTGATGAAGACGGCGGCGCGCGAGTGGAAGTCGGCGTGCCGCGCGATCGACGTCGACCCGGCGCTGTCCCTCGAGGCGGCCGCGAAGCTTCTCGTCAAGGAGATGGGCTTCGAAGGCCCCGTCGAGTGCGGCCTGGCTGGGGCCGGCCTCACGACCGTGCAGCTCGTGGAACGGCCGGCCTCACCGCCGTCGCGCGAGCCGCTGAAGGCCGGCGACGCCGTGATCGTGACGGGCGGCGCGCGCGGCGTGACCGCCGAGTGCGCCCTTGCGCTCGCGAAGGCGTTTAAACCGAGGCTCATCCTCGTCGGCCGCAGCCCGCTGCCCGGTGAGGAGCCGGCCGCGTACGTCGGCTTCAAGACGGAATCCGAGCTTCGCGGCGCGATCGCGAAGGCGGGCGGGTTGTCTCCGAAGGAGATCGGCGCGAAGGCGAAGGAGCTCCTCGCCGCGCGCGAGATCCGCGCGACGCTGGCGGCGCTCGCCGCCGCGGGCGCCGAGGCGCGCTACCGCGCGGTCGACGCGCGGGACGCGGACGCGGTTAAGTCCTTGATCGCCGAAACGGTGAAAGATTTCGGACCCATCCGCGGGATCGTTCACGGCGCGGGCGTTCTGGCCGACAAATCTATTCTCGATAAAACATCGGCGATGCTCGACTCCGTTCTCGACACGAAATTGGCGGGCTTGCGCCATCTGCTCGACGCCGTCAAGCCGTCGGACCTTCGCTTGCTCGCGCTGTTCTCGTCGTCGACCGCCCGCTACGGCCGCATCGGCCAGGCCGACTACGCGGTCGCCAATGAGGCGCTGAACAAAGCCGCCCAAGTCCTCTCGGCGCGCCTGCCGGAGTGCCGCGTCGCCTCGTTCGGCTGGGGCCCGTGGGACGGAGGGATGGTCGACGTGAATTTGAAGAAGCTGTTCGCCTCCGAGGGCGTGGGTGTGATCGATTTGAAGGAAGGCGGCGAACATCTCGTCGCCGAACTGCGCGGCGCGGGCCCGGCCGAAACGGTGGTCCTCGCGGCGCTGCCCGGATCTAAGGCGGCTTCAGCCGTATTGCCCGTGAGTTTTGAACGCGACCTGACGCTAGAGGCGTACCCGTTCCTCGAGTCTCACGTCCTCAACGGCCGCGCCGTCCTGCCGCTGGCGCTGTCGGCCGAGTGGCTCGCGCACGCGGCGCTGCACTTAAACCCGGGCTTCGCGTTCGTCGGCTTCGACGAACTGCGCGTGGCCAAGGGCGTGGTCGTCCGCCGCGGCCAAGCCACGACGATCATGGCCCACGCGGGCCCCGCCGAGAAGAAGGACGGCTCGTTCTCCGTCGCCGCCGAGCTCCGCGGCGCGGGCGGCGCGCTGCACGTTAGCGCGAAGGTCCTGCTGGCCGCCAAGCGGCCGGCGGCCCCGGCCGCCGCGCTCAAGGTGGGTGGCGCCCCTTACGGCCGCACGATGGCCCAGGCGTACGGCGAGGTGCTCTTCCACGGACCCGAGATGCAGTTCCTGCTTTCCGCGCCGCATTGCGGGCCCGAGGGGATCGTCGTCGAGTCGAAGACGGCCCTGCCGCCCGCGTCGTGGGCGCGCCAGCCGATCCGCGACCGGTGGCTGACCGATCCCGCGGCCCTCGACGCCGCGTTCCAGGCCATGATCCTGTGGACGCACGCCCAGATGGGCGCGCCGTCCCTGCCGAGCTTCGCCGCTAAATACCGCCAGTACGCGGAGCGCTTTCCGGAGCGCGGCGTGCGCGTGACGGCTAAGGCCGTCAAGCGGGCCGACGGGCTCGCCGGCGCCGACATCGAATTCACCGACGAGCGCGGCGCGCTCGTCGCGAAGCTGGAGGGCTACGAGTGCGCCGCCGACGCGTCGCTCGCCGGAGCCTTCCGCCGCAACGCCGTCGAAGCCGCCGCCTAACGGAGGAATCAATGACGAAGATGAAGACTTTGCTGGCGCTGCTCGCGCTGTCCGCGCTCGCCGCCGCCTGCCACGAACGCAAGGCCGAGCCGCGCCCCGACTACGAAGGCTCCCGCTCCTCCTCGGAGAAGGCCCACCAGTCCCTCGACAATGAGGCTCGCGGCCAGTAGATGACGCGTCCGCTCCCGCTCGCCGCCCTCGCGTCCGCGCTCGCGCTGTCCGCGTGCGCGGGCGGCCGGGCGCCGGCGCCGCCCGCGGCGGCGCGGAGCGAGCCGGCGGCTCCGCGCAACGAGGTCCGGGAGCGTCAGGGGAAAGTGCTCGGCGCCGATTCCGCCGGCTGTACCTGGCTCGAGGGCTTCGCGTCGGTCGCGGTAGGTCCGCAGGACACGCGCCATCAGACGCGCGCCGCCGCGCTGGAGCACGCGCGCGCGGCCGCCGTGCAGGATTTCCTCGGCGTCGAGGTGAAGTCGAAGTTCATGGACTTCCAGCAGGAGGGCCTGCGCAAGGAGTCTCGCCTGACCGAGAGCATCCTTCAGACCACGCGCAACGGGCGCATCGTGAAGGAGGAGGTGCTCGAGGAAGGCTACCGCGACGCGCCGGACTGTCCGGCCTGCCTGTACCGGCTGCGCCTGAAGGCCTGCGCGGTGCCGCGCGATTCGAACGCCGACAAGGACTTCGCCGTCGAGCTCGGCATTTCCTCTCAGCATTACCGTGAAGGCGACGAGGCGAAGATCGCCGTGACGGCGACGCGCGACTGCTGGGTCTATCTCTATAACGTCTACGATCTCGGCTTGAAGGACCAGACCGCGCTCGTCGTGCCGAACGAGCGCGTCCTGGAAAAGCGACTCAAGGCCGGCCAGACGTGGGAATACCCGGATGAGGAAGCCCGGAAGGCGGGCGTGCGGCTCGTCGCCGAGCTGCCTCAGTCCGGAGACGAGGTGTCGGCGGAAACGATCCGCGTGGTCGCCTCGAAGGCCGCCCTCTCGAAGTCGATCACGAGCCCGGCCGACGGGGGCTGGCTCGGCGTCCTGCAGCGCCTGAACCGCGCGAGCGTCGAGTGGGCCGACGACGCGCAGGCGTACACCATCTACAAACGATGAGCCAGAAACCGGAAGCGATCGCGATCGTCGGCGCGGGGGGAATCTTCCCCGACGCGCCGACTTCCGCGCGCTTTTGGGCGAACCTCGTGGCGCGCCGCTGCGCCGCGACGGAGATCCCGGCGGGCCGCTGGGCCGTAGCCCCCGACGCCGCGTTCGATCCGGCCAAGGGAGCCGCCGACAAGGTCTACTCGAAAAAGGCCTGCTTCGTGTCGGACTTCGTCTTCGATCCCGCGGGGCTCGCGCTCGACCCCGAGTGGGCGCTCTCGCTCGATCCCGCGTTCCACCTCGCACTCCACGCCGCGCGCCAGGCGTTGTCCGAGGCGAAGCTTTCCGCCTCCGACAAGGCGCGCATGGGCGTCGTCCTGGGCCAGCTCGTCCTGCCCACCGACGGCGCGGCCGCATGGTCGCGCGAGCTGCTGCTGCCTGCGTTCGAGCGGGACGCGCTGTCGCTGGCGCCGGGCCGGCCGTCCTCGCGCGTCAACCCCGCGAACCGCTTCGTCGCCGGCCTGCCGGGCGGCGTGCTGACGAAGGCCTTCGGCCTCGGCGGCGGCTCCTGGACGCTCGACGCGGCCTGCGCCTCTTCCTTGTACGCGCTCAAGTTCGCGATGGAGGAGCTGCGCGCCGGCCGCGCCGACGCGATGCTCGCCGGCGGCATGGCGCGCCCTCAGTCGCTGTACACGCAGATGGGCTTCTCTCAGCTGCGCGCGCTGTCGGCCTCGGGCATCCCGTCTCCGTTCGACGCGGCGGCCGACGGGCTCGTCGTCGGCGAGGGCGCCGGGCTGTTCGTCCTCAAGCGCCTCTCCGACGCCCAGCGCGACGGCGACCGGATCCGCGGCGTGCTGCTGGGCGGCGGTCTCTCGAACGACGTCGGCGGTAGCCTGCTCGCCCCCAATACGGTCGGCCAGCTGCGCGCGATGCGCGCGGCGTATCTCGAATCGGGCTTGTCGCCTTCGCAGATCGACTTCATCGAGTGCCACGCGACGGGCACCCCGACCGGCGACCCGATCGAGATCGCGAGCCTCAAGGCGCTGTGGGGCGAACGCGGCTGGACCCCGGGACAGTGCTCCCTCGGCTCGGTCAAGTCGAACATCGGCCACCTGCTCACCGCGGCCGGCTCCGCCGGTTTGATGAAGGTCCTGCTCGGCTTCGAGAACGAGACCTTGCCGCCCAACGCGAACTATAAGACGCCGAATCCGGCCGCCGCCCTCGCGGACAGCCCGTTCCGCGTGCAGGCGGAGGCGGCGCCGTGGAACCGCCGCGACGCGAAGACGCCGCGCCGCGCCGCGCTCTCGGCGTTCGGCTTCGGCGGCATCAACGCTCATCTGATCGTCGAGGAGGCGCCCGAGCGCCGCAAGTCGTCCTCGAAGACCCAGCCTTCCGTCCGTCGCGCGCCTGCCGCCTCCGTTCCCGTCGCGATCGTCGGCATGGACGCGCGATTCGGGGCGCTGCAAAATCTCCGCGCGTATCAAGAAGCCGTGCTGGGCGGCGCCGAGCTTGAGAGCGCGTACGCCGAGGAGCGTTGGCACGGCGTCGACGCGCCGGCCGGCTTCAAGGGCCGCTTCCTGCGCGAGGCCGGCTCCGACGCGGCCGCCTTCCGCATCCCTCCGAAGGAGATGGAGGAGATGCTGCCGCAGCAGCTCCTCGCCCTGCAGAGCGCCGCCGCCGCGATCGCGGACGCGAGCCTCTCCGAGGAAGGGCGCGACCGCGTCGGCGTGTTCCTCGGCGTCGCCTTCGACCTCGCGATCACGCACTACGACCTGCGCTGGTCCCTCGAGAACTCCGCCGACGGCTGGGCCAAGGCCAAAGGATGGTCCCTGTCCGCGGACGAGCGCTCGTCCTGGCTCGCTTCCCTGCGCGACGCCGCGGGCCCCGCGCTGACCGCCAACCGCGTGATGGGCGGGCTGGCCAGCGTCGCCGCGAGCCGCGTCGCGCGCGAGTTCCGCCTCGGCGGCCCGAGCTTCACCGTCTCCGCCGAGGAGAACTCCGGCCTCAAGGCGCTCGAGGCGGCGGTGCGCGCCCTCCAGCGCGGCGAGGTGGACGCAGCGATAGCGGCGGCCGCCGATGTCGCGGGCGAGGCCCGCGCGCTCGCCGGCGCGCACGCGCTCAAGCCCTTCTCGCCCGACGGGCGGCCGCGTCCGTTCGACGCGGCCGCCGACGGCTCGACCCCGGGCGAAGGTGCCGCCACCGTCGTGCTCAAGCGCCTCGACGACGCGCTGCGCGACGGCGACCGCGTCTACGCGGTGATCAAGGGCCTCGGCGCCGCCTCCGGCGGCGGCGCCGACGCGCTCGTGCCGACCGCGGAGGCCTGCCTCGAGGCGCTGCGCCGCGCCTACGACGACGCGAAGGTCGACCCGAGCACCGTCGGCCTTCTCGAGTGCCACGGCTCCGGCGACGCGCGCGAGGACCGCTCCGAGGCGGCCGCGCTCGTCGACTTCTTCGGCACCGCCGAGGCCGAGTTGCCGACGGCCCTCTCCTCGTCGAAGTGCGTCGTCGGCCACGCCGGCGCCGCCGCGGGCCTCGCGGGCCTCGTGAAGGCCGCGCTGGCGCTCTACCAGGAGATACTGCCGCCCGGCCCGGCGCTCCTCAACCCGATCGCGCCGCTCGCCTCCGCGCGCAAGCGATTCCACTCGCCGCGCCGCGCCTCGTACTGGCTGCGCAACCGCGCCGACGGCCCGCGCCGCGCCGGCGTGACGTCCCTCGGCGTCGACGGCGGCGTCGTGCACGCGGTCCTCGAGCAACTCGAGCGCGAGACCTCCGACCCGCGCGTCGAAGACGAGCGCCGCCAGCCGCTCGGCGCCCGAGCCGAGGCCTTGTTCTCGGTCGAGTCCGCGTCGCCGGCCGCGCTGCTCGCGGACCTGTCCGCGCTGATCGATTGGACCGCCGCCCAGGACTCCGGCGACGCGATCGAGGCGCTCGCGCGCCGCTGGTGGATCAAGCGCGGCGCCTCGCCCGAGTCCGCGTTCGCGTGCGCCCTCGTCGCGCGCGACTGGAAGGAGCTTCTGGCGCTCGCGCGCGCGGCGCTGGACTCGATCCGCGACAATCCGGAGCGCCCGCTTCCTTCCGACCGCGCCTACCTGACGACGCGCAAGCCGCTCGGCGGCGACCTCGCGTTCGTCTTCCCCGGTTCCGGCAACCAGTACCTCGGCATGACCGCCGCCCTGGGCGCGCAATGGCCCGAGATCCTTCGCCGCCAGGACTCCGAGAACGGCCACCTGCGCGACCAGATGACGCCCGCGCGCGTGGCCCCGTGGCGCCTCGCCTTCGAGCCCGGCTGGGAGGCCAAGGCCGACAGCGAGCTCAATGCCGACTACCACGCCCTGATCTTCGCCTCGGTCGCCCACGGCACCGTCACGAGCGACCTCATGCAGTCTCTCGGGGTGCATCCCTCCGCCGTCGTCGGCTACAGCCTCGGCGAGACCGCGGGCCTGTTCGCCACTCGCGCGTGGACGTCGCGCGACGAGATGCTGCGCCGCATGAAGCAGTCGTCCCTGTTCACCTCCGAGCTCGCCGGCCCCTGCGACGCCGCGCGCCAGTTCTGGCGCCTGCCCGCCAATGAGAAGGTCGACTGGGTGCTCGGCGTCGTCGACCGTCCCGCCGACGCCGTCAACATGGCGCTCAAGGGCGCCGAGCGCGCGGCGCTTTTGATCGTCAACGCCCCGGTCGAGTGCGTCGTCGGCGGCTACCGCTCCGCGGTCGAGAAGCTCGTCGAGGGGCTCGGCTGCGTGTTCCTTCCGCTGCAGGGCGTGTCGACCGTCCATTTCCCGGCGGCTAAATTAGTCGAGAAGCAGTATCGCGATCTTCACCTGTTCGCCACGCGCCCTCCGAAGGGCATCCGCTACTACTCGGGCGCGTTCGGCAAGGTCTACGAGGTCACGCGCGAGTCCGCCGCGAACTCGATCACGACCCAGGCGATACGATCCGTGAACTTCGCCGCTTTGATCAAGACGGCGTACGAGGACGGAGTCCGCACGTTCGTCGAGCTCGGTCCGCAGGGCTCGTGCACGCGCATGATCGGCAAGATCCTGGGCCCGCTCACGCACAACGCGCGTTCGGTCGACTCCCGCGGCCTCGACGACGTGACCGGCGTCCTGAAGACCTTGGCGTTCCTGATCTCGGAGCGCGTGCCGGTCGACTTGAAGCCGCTGTACGGCGCGCGCACGTTCTGCGCCGCGCACCAGTCCGCGCCCGCGCAGCCGGCGCAGTACGTTCGCCTGCCTTTGGGCGGGCGCCCCGCGAAAGTCTCCTGGACGCCGCCGCGCCGCGAGCCGCCTCAGGCACCGTCCGCGCCGAAGCCGGAGCTCGCGCCGGCGCGAGTCGCGCCGAGCGTTCGCATTCCCGAGCCGCGCCTGCCCGGCGCCGATTTCGCGCCGCAGCTATCCTCAAGGATAGTCGCTCCGCCGCAGGCGTCTCCGTCCGCCGCCGACAGCCTCGCCAACGCGGCCGCGCTGACGGCTCAGGCGCACCAGATGTACCTGAAGCTGGCCCAGAACTTCGCGGCGCTCCAGTCCCAGAACCTCCAGAACCAGATCCGCATCGCCTCCGGCCAGTCCGTCGATCAAGGTGTCAGGCCTAACTCTTTAACTGTTTCGCCGACCAAGCCCGTCTTC
>JBBQVX010000127.1:0-9176 GCA_038211115.1 Elusimicrobiota bacterium
GACCGACCGCCTGCCGGAGGCGCGCGCGCAGTACGAGAAGGCTCTTGAGCGCACGCCGTCCGATGAAAGCCTGCGGCTGTGCCTCCTGCGCATCCTCATTCAGGAGGGAGCGGCGAAGGAGGCCGAGGCGGCGCTCGCGGCGCTCGAGAGCGGAGGCTCGGCACGGGCGCGGCTCGAGGCGCGCCTGTATCGCGGCCTGCTCGCGCTCAAACTCCGCGATCACGCGGCCGCGCGCGCGAGCCTGACCGCGCTGATGAAGGAGCTGCCGGCGTCGGACCCCGTTTCGATGCGCGCGCGATTCTACTGGGCCGCCTCGCGCGCGGTCGACCCCGAATTCCGCAGGAGGCATGGCATGGACGCGACGTCACGCAAGGCGAGCAGGCTGTATCTATGCGGCCTGGGCATCTTCCCGCCGTACACGGCCTCGCTCGAGGTCATCCACGCGCTGAGCCTGTGCGACGTGATCTTCAACAACGTCGCCGGCCCCGAAACGCGCGAGCTGCTCGCCGAGTTCTGCGGCGACATCCGGCCCGCCTCGTACCAGGCCTGGCAGGACGAGCCGAAGTGGGCCGACCGGATCTTCGACGAGCTCGGCAAGGGGAAGACGGTCGGCTTCATCACGCGCGGCCATCCGCTCGTGTTCGGCGGCCTCGCCGTCGAGCTCGTCCGCCGCTGCGGCGCGCAGAAGATCGACCACCGGACGTTCGGCGCGGTTTCCTCGATCGACCATCTGCTCGCGTTCACCGGCAAGGGGCTCGGCGACGACTTCGGCGGGATCCAGGCGATGGACCGGCCCGCGATCGACCGCGCGAAGACGATGAACACGGCGCTGCCGCTGCTCGCCTGCTTCTACTCGGGCATGGAGAAGAAGGGCGAGGTCGCGGACTTCCAGAAGAGCCTCGGCCGCTTCTATCCCGCGGATCACCTGTGCTGGATGTTCGGCCCGAAGTACGACGCGGCGCCGGCGGTGGTCGCGGTGGGCGCGCTCGCGAAGACGTACCCGTCGGTGCACGCGAGCCTGATGCTGTACGTGCCGCCGCTCATTGCCGCGCCCGCGAAGGGGAAGCGTTGAACGAAGGCCGCAGCTACCTGACCTGCCTCATCGGCCTGCCTCCGGGCGGACGCGCCGAGTGGACCGCCGCGCTGTCCGCCGCGAAGGGGGCGAAGGACGCCGCATCGCTGCGCGCGGAGGGCCGCGCGCTGGCCCTGCTCGGGCGCGGGCCCGAGGCGCTCGAAGCGCTCGACCGCGCGCTGAAGCTCGACGCCGGCTCTCACGAGGGGTGGGCGTGGCGCGGGGAGGCCCTGCTCCTCTCCGGCCGCCGCGACGAGGCCCGTCGCGATCTCGACCGCGCCGCCTCGCTGTCGAAGGCGTGGCCCTGGGCCCGGCTGCTGCGCGCGGTGTGCCTGCTCACCGACGGCGATGTCGGCGCCGCGCGGACGGAGCTCGACGCGCTGCGCCCGCTGCCCGAGGCCGCCCTCGTCTCCGCCCTGCTCGAGGGCCAGCGCGGCGAGGCGAGCAAGGGCGTGGACGCGGCCGGCTCCGAGCTCGCCGATCGGCCGACGGGGCCGCTGTTCGCGGTGCGCGCGCTCCTCAAGCTCGGCCTCGGCGACCTTCCCGGCTGCCTCGCCGACCTGAACGCGGCCGCCGCCCTCGAGCCCTCCGCGTGGATCTTGATGCAGCGCGCCGACGCGCTCAACCGAAGCGGCTTCTACCGCGACGCGCTCAAGGACTCGGCCGCGGCCGCGGCGGCCCTGCCCGACTCGCCCGAGCCGCACCTGCAGGCCGCGAACATCTACTTCGACCAGGCGTTCTATCCCGAGGCGCTCGCGGAGATGGAGAAGGCGCTCGAGCGCCGCCCCGACGACGCCGATATGCTCGGCCGACGCGCGCGCTTCCACCTGCTGCTCGGGCGCTTCGAGGAGGCCGAGAAGGGCCTGGACCGCGCGTGCGCGCTCGCGCCGGACAGCGCCCAGCTGCGCTTCGAGCGGCTCAACGTGATCGCGCTGCGCGGACGCTACCCCGAGGTGCTCAAGGAGCTCAAGGCGGGGGCGCTCCAGGCGCCCTTTGATTCGTATCTCACGGGCTACGTCCTGTGCCGCAAGGGCGACCGCGCGGGCGCGGTGAAGCACTTCCTCGAGGCGGCGTCGCGGGCCGACGGCGGGTTCGCGGAACGCTGCCGCTTCTACGCTCTCGTGTGCCGCGTGCTCTCGAAGCCGGAGGGGAAGGTCGCGGCGCGCCCGCAATTCTACCTGTGCGGCGTCGGCATCCATCACCCGTACCAGATCACCGTCGAGATCCTGCGCGCGCTCGACGCGTGCGAGGTGCTCTATAACAACCTCGGCGATCCTCAAGTGTCGGAGTTCCTGGGCCTCTTCCGCGGCGAGGTGCGGGCCGTGACGCGCGTCGACAACGAGCCGGCGATGGGCCGCGTCCAGCGCATCATCGCGGGGCTCAAGCGCGGCAAGACCTCGGGCTTCGTGACGCGCATCCACCCGTTCATCTACCGGCGCATCGCCAACGACCTCGTCACGGTCTGCGAGGAGAAGAAGATCAGCTACAAGGCGTTCGGCGCCGTGTCGCTGACCGAGGTCGCGTGGGGCCTCGGCACCGCGGAGCCCGATCACGGAGCGTCGCGCGGACCGTTCGGGCTGCGCGTGTTCGACCTGGTCCATCTGATCAAGCACGCGGGGCAGCTCGAGGCCCGGCACCCGACGATCGTGTACGCGATCGCCAACGACGACGACCGGCGGAGCTTCGCGGCGCTCGTACGCGAGCGCTACACGCCGGGGCAGAAGGTCTTTTTCCTCGCGGGCTCAGGCGACCGCGAGCAGCAGGTCGTCTCCGCCTCCGTGAAGGACCTCGAGGCCAAGCTCCTGTCTCTCGATTTGGGGACCGTCATGTACCTTCCGCCTCGCCAATAGGACAACATGGAAAAATTGATCATCTGCGGACTCGGAGTGCGCGTACCGGAGGAGACGACTCTCGAGAGCCTCCAGGCGCTCGCGGACTGCCGCGTCGTCTACAGCGACCTCGACGATAAGAAGGGCCGCGCGTGGCTCGCGGGCTATTGCCGGAAGCTCGAGCGCCCCGCCTCGGCCGCCGCCGTCTTGAAGGACGCCGTCGCCGAAGACGGCGTCGGCCTGGCCGTCTGGGGGAACCCGCAGTCGTCGAGCCGCCTCGCGCGGGACGTCGAACTGGCCGCGCAGAAGTCCGGGCTCGCGTACCGCGTTTACGGCGCGATCTCGCCGATCGGCAGCGTCTTCGCGCGCTCGACGAGTTTCCTCGGCGGCGACTACGGCTATCAGGGCATCCAGTCCTACGACCTCGAGACGGTGCTCCAGGACTCCGGAGCCGCGACGACCGAGCTGCCGCTCGTGCTGTACGCCGAGCGCGGCGCGCCGTCCGCGTGGAAGACCGCGCTCGAGCGGCTATCCGCCGGTTATCCGAAGGGGCACAAGGCGCGACTGTACTCGCCCGAGGGCGAGGTTTCGGCCGCCCTGAGCGCCCTGAAGCCCGGCGACCGGTGCGTGGTCCTGATCCCGCCCGCGAAGGCGCTCGAGGCCCGCAAGACCAAATGGTGAGCCTGCGCGGCCGGCGCGTCCTCGTCACCGGGGCCACCGGCTTCATCGGATCCGCGCTCGCCAAGCGCCTGCTGCGCGACGGCGCGGAGGTCCATGTCCTCGTGCGCGCGACGTCGTCGCCGGAACGGCTCGGGCCCGCGTGGCCCCGCCTCAAACGGCACGTCGCGGACATCGGCGACGAGGCCTCCTTGGCGGCCGCGGTTCGCGCCGCGCGACCGGAGGTGGTGTTCCACCTCGCGAAGCAGCGCGACGGCTCGACGTTCGCGCGCGAGTCCGCGGCGACGCTGCTCCTGGCGCAGGTCCTGCGCGCGCACGCGCCGGACCTGCGGCGCCTCGTCCGGACGGCGCACGACGCGCCGTCGCGCGAGGACGACGCCGCGCTCGCGCGGAAGATCGCGGAGCTCGGCGTGCCCGCCGTCACCTTGGAGCTGTACCTAGTCTACGGCCCCGGGCAGGGCGCGGGCGACTTCCCGCGGAACATGGCGGAGGGCGCGCGGCCGTCGCGGCTTTCGGGCGCGATCAAGGACTTCGTCTGGATCGACGACGTCGTGGCGGCGTATCTGCTCGCCTCGCACGCCTCGGGCGTGGAAGGCCTGACGATCCCGATCGGCACCGGACAAGGCCGCACGGAAGCCGCGGCCGCGGCGCTGCTGCTGCGCCTCATGGGCTCCACCGACGCGGCGCCCGAGGCCGACGGGCCCGGCGCGGGGCATCCGGCGGATCCGTCGACGGCGCGCCGCATGCTCCTCTGGAGCCCGCGCGTTCTGCTCGAGCAGGGCTTGGCTCGCGTGCTCGGCGCGAAGGGGACGCCGCCGCGCGCCGGCGAGGAGCGCGCGCACATGATCCCGTGGTTGGGGTCGCCTCGCGGCGTCGCGAAAGCCGCGAAGGCTCCGCGCGCGCCGTGGACTTTCGTGCACGGCGCCGCCGAGAACTTCCGCAAGGGCGATCTCGCCGCGGCGGAGCGCGACGCCGATGCCTTCATCGGCCTTCTCCCGGGCGCGGCCGCCGGCCCCGCGATGAAGGCGCTGCTCGCGGCGCAGCGCGGAGACCGCGCGGAGGCCGAGCGCTGGCTCGAGGCGGCGGGGCCGCGCGGGCCCGAGGGCTGGGCTCGCGCTCTGCGCGGCATGCTCCGCGTTCGCTGGGGCGAGCACGACGCCGCGCGCGACGACTTCGAGGCGACGCGCCGGGTCGAGCGTTCCGCATGGGCCTGCGCCGAACGCGCCGACGCCTATAATCGCATCGGCCTGTACTGGAGCGCGCTGACGGAGCTCGGGCACATGCGCCGCGCGATGCCCGCGAGCCCGGAGCCCGACCTGCGCGCCTCGGCGATCCATCTCGAGCAGGCGCAGTACGAGGAGGCGGCCGCCTGCCTCGCGCGGGCGACGAAGCTGGCCCCCGCCGACGCGGCCGTGCGGCGCCAGCTCTCCCGGGTGTATTTCGTCGAGGGGGACCTGCCCTCGGCCCGGCGCGCGATCGAGGAGGCCTGCCGCCTGGCGCCGGACGACTACTCGCTCAGGCAGGAGCGGCTGCGCCTGTGCGTTCTGCTCGACGACGATGCGGCCGTCGAGTCTCTCCTGAAGAAGGACTGGCCGCCGGGCGTGCGGGACTTCTGGCTCGCCTACGTCGCGTGCCGCCGCAAGCGCTACGGCGAGAGCGTCCGCCTCTTCGCGGCCGCCGAGAAGGCGTGCGGGGACGTCCAGCTCGCGCGCACGTGCTCGTTCTACCGGCATGTCGCGCGCGTCCTCTCCGAGGCGCCCGCGGTCCCGCCGCCTGCGGGCCGCGAGCTGCTGATCATGGGCCTCGGCTTCCGGCATCCCTACCAGGCGAGCGTCGAGGTGCTGTGGTCGCTGCTCGGCTGCGAGGAATTCTTCAGCAACTTGTCCGACTCGACGGTCGCGGACATGCTGGGGCTTTACGGCGTGCCGATGCGCACGATCGTCTTCCGTCGCTCCGACGGCCAGTCGACGTCCTGCGCGCGCATCGTCATGCGCGCGATGAAGACCATCCGCCGGGGCGGGGTCGTCACGCGCGGCCAGCCCAACTACTACGGGCGCCTCGCGTACCGGCTCGTGAAGGACTGCGAGGCGCGCGGCATCGCCTGCCGTATCCCGCCCTCGGTTTCGATCGCGGACTTCTTCCCGAGCCTCGTCGGCCGCGTCCGCGGAACGGCGCTCGGCATCGAGGTCCGCGATACCAACGGTCTCGCAGGCCTCGATCCGCGCCTGCCGGTCGTCGTCTACAACTTCTTCTCCGGCGAGCGCCGCCGCGAGCAGGCGAAAGCGCTCAAGGCCCAGTTCGCGCCGGAGGACCCGTGCTGGCTGATGGCGGGCTCGGGCCAGCTCGAATACGAGCCGGCGGAGGCGACGTTCGCGTCGCTTGAGCGCGAGCTGATGCGCTCGGATCCGGCCGTGACCTTGCTGCTTCCGGCCCGCCGCCTCGCGTAGCTCTCAGCGCTTTACGAGATGGGCCCGCGTGGAGCGGATCGACTCGAGCAGGCGCGCGCGTTCGCCGCGGGGCGCCGAGGAGGTGGCGAGCGCCTCGGCCGCCTCGCACTCGCGCAGCGCGCGCTTCCGGTCGCCGGCCGCGCCGAGCGCGACGGCGAGGCTGACGCGGATCTCGGGATCTCTCGGCGCCAGCGCCGCGGCGGCGTCGAAGCTCCGGGCGGCGGCGGCCGGGTCTCCCGATGAGAACGCCGCCATGCCCGCGCACACGTCGGGCCTCGCGCGCAAAGTCCCGGCCCACGGCGCGAGATACCAGCCTTCGCCCGCCAGCCGGACGCCGTCGTCGAGGAAAGCGGCGATCGGCGCGGCCGGCGGGCCGCAGTCCGGGCGGCCGGCGCGCCGGGAGGCCATCGCGTCGAGCGGCGTCAGCAGCGCGCACAGGACCGCCGTCGCCGCGATCGCCGCCCCGAGCGGAAACGCCGCCCTCCAGGCCGCGGGCGAGCCGCGCTTCGCCGGGCGGCCCGCCAGCGCGGCGGCGCCGATCCCGGCGAGCGCCGCCAGCAACGGCTCGGCGGCGAGCGTGTAGCCGACGCCCTGCCCGATCGCGGCGTACGCCGACAGCGAGGCCGCGATCAGCGCAGCCGCCTTCACCCCGCGCGAGGCGTCCCGCCGCAGCGCCGCGTATAAAGCGGGCAGCAGGAAAGGCCACAGCGAGAGCCAGAACGCGGCGAGGCGCCGCGCGCAGCCGCGTGCGTAGTCTCCGGGCGCCTCCAGAATCATCCGCCGGGCCAGGCGGACGAGCGCGGCCTCGCGCAGCTCGATGGGCTGGTCGAGATGCGCCGCGCCGAAGCCCGGCGACCTTCGCTCCGCGATCGCGAACGCCTCGTCGATGCGGACGGCGTGGTCGCCTCCGTCGGCCGCGGCGATCAGGTTGTACGCGCCGGTGCCGGCATCAAGGGGGATCACATGCCCCGTATGGATGTAGTTTCGCACAGTCCATGGAACGAGGACCGCGGCCGCGATCAGAAGGACTCGCGCGGCGCGGCGCAGGCCGGAGCGTCCCCACCAGGCGAACGCGGCCGCCGCGATCAGCGGCGCCGACGCCAGATGCGCGCTGCGGCAGAGCAGGCTCGTCCCGAGCGCCAGGCCGAGAAGGTTCCCCGAGGGGCGGTCGCCGTCGCGCTCGGCCCACCAGGCGGCCGCGCACGCGAGCAGCAGCAGGACGAGGCCGTAGAAGCCGTGCACGTCGAGATCCCTCGCGGAGGCCGCCAGCGACGGGTCGAGCGAGACGAAGGCAGCCGCGAGCGCGCCCGCGGCGGGGGAGAGGAGCGCTGCGCCGAGGCCCCACGCGGCGAGCGCGCCGAGCGCGCCGAGCGCGGCCTGGGCCATGCGCGCGCGGCGCGGGGACGGGCGCCCGCCGGCCTGGACCGCCGCGAGGAAGGTCGTGTAAAGCGGGCCGTGGCCCGTGCGCGGGCCTCCGCCGGGATCCGACGCGTAGACGCCTTCCGAGCGAAGCATGACGGAGGAGAGGAAGTATTCCTCCTGCGGGACGACGTAGGGGAGGGCGGCGTCGCCCGCGGGCCATGCCGCCGCGAGGCGCCAGCACAGGCCCGCCGCGATCGCGATCGCGGCGGCGCGGCGCTGGGTCAGTCCATCCATATCGCCTGCTTGTATTCCTCTCGCCGGTAGCCGCGCGCGAGCTCGAGCCCGGCTTCGAGGAGCTCGGCTTTATCCGTGCGACCGCTCTTGCGCCGGAGGTAGTCGACGATTCCGGGGGGGAGCGCGTCGAAGTCGGCCTCGAGCCCCGCGCGGTCGCCGAGCGCGCCCTTCGCCAGCGCGCGGTTGAACAGGGCCCACAGCCAGACCGGCGTCGCCCGGTTCTCGCCCGCGAGAGCCGGCTCGTCGAGATCGGCGAGCGCCTCGCGATGGAGGCCGAGCGCGCGCTTGGCCTCGCCGCGCCATACGTACGCCTCGAGGTCGCGCGGGAACGCGGTGAGGGCCGCATCGAGCTGGGCGAGGGCCTCGCGCGCGCGTCCGAGCTTGAGCAGCGCGGCGCCGCGCCAGGCCAGCGCGTAGGGCGCGCCCAGGCGCAGCGCCTCCTCGAAGCGCGCGAGCGCCGGCTTGTAGCGCCCGAGCCAGAGCTCGAGGGCGCCTCGCCAGGCGACGACCTGGCCCGCCTCGTCGGCCGGAGCCTCCTTCGCGGCGAGGGCCATCTGCGCGAACGCCTCCTCGGGGCGCCGCAGGCACAGCAGCGCCTCGGCCAGGAAGCCGCGCGTGCGCCAGTCGACCGTCTTATAGGCGAGTGCTCCCCGCAGCCGCTTCTCGGCCTCGGGAAAGCTCCCGGCGCACAACGCCCCCAGCCCGGCTTTCGCGAGCATCCAGCCGTAGCGGCGCTTCGAAAATACAGTCAGCGCCTCGAAGCGGGCCAGCTCGCCGGGCCCCGGCAGGTCCGCGCGATAATAAGGAACCCAGGGGCCACCGCGGCCGGAGAGAGCCCTCTCGAGCTTCGCGACTTCCTCGCGGCGGCGCGGGGCCGGCCCGTCGTCCCACTCCCACGGATCGCGGAACGCGCGGATCTCGACGAGGCCGGGGCGTCCGTCGAGTATTTTCTCCGCGACCGCGACCGCGTCCTTGTAGCGGCCGAGCTTCATCAGCGCCGCGAACCGCTCGCCCGGGTGCAACGAGCCGCGGTCGAGACGGAGCGCGTCTTCAATGCGCGCGCGCCCCCGGGCCGTCTCTCCGCAGGCGAACAGCACTCCGCCGGCGGCGAGATAGGCGCGCGCTTCAGCGGGATCGATCTTCAGGATCCGGCGCAGGAGCGCTTCGGCCTTCCGCGCGCGCGCGCGCGCCGAGTAGGCCTGGCCCGAGGCCTTGAGCTCCTCGAGCAGCGCGCGGATCCTCTCCGCTTTCGCGAGCCGCGCTTCTTTCAGGCGGGCCTGCTCGCGCTGCTCGCGCATCAGGAGCACCTCGGCGAGGCCGCGCCGCGCCGCGCCGTCCTCGGGCCCGACGAGGAGCGCCTCGCGCAACGCGGCCTCGGCGTGCGCGAGCCGTCCGGCCGCGACGCCGGCCTCGCCGCGGCGGCGCAGCAGGCCGATGAGGAGCCTGCGCGAGCCCTTCTGGCCGGGATCGAGGGCGAGCACCCGGCGGAGCTCC
>JBBQVX010000128.1:0-9151 GCA_038211115.1 Elusimicrobiota bacterium
GCCGTGCGTGTCGAAGTAGACGCCGACGGGTTCGGCGACGCCGATCGCGTAGGCGAGCTGAACCGTGCACTCCTCGGCAAGGCCGGCGGCCACCACGTTCTTGGCGATGTAGCGCGCCATGTAGCAGGCCGAGCGGTCGACCTTCGTCGGGTCCTTGCCGGAGAACGCGCCGCCGCCGTGCGGGGCGCGGCCGCCGTAGGTGTCCACGATGATCTTGCGGCCGGTGAGGCCGGTGTCGGAGGCGGGGCCGCCGACGACGAACTTGCCGGTGGGGTTGATCAGGAAGCGCGTCTTGTCGTCGATGAGGCGCTTGCCGAGGACGGGGCGGATCACGACGTCGATGATCTCCTTGCGCGACTTCTCGGTGATCTGGTTCCCGGTCTTGTCGAGGATCTCGGGGCCGTGCTGGGTCGAGAGCACGACGGTGTCGACGCGGACGGGGCGGCCGTCGAGATATTCAACGGAAACTTGGGATTTTCCATCGGGCCCGAGGTAGGGAAGCGTGCCGTCCTTGCGGACCTCGGCGAGCTTCTTGACGAGCTTGTGCGCGAGCATGATCGGAAGCGGCATCAGCTCTTCGGTCTCGCGGCAAGCGTAGCCGAACATGATGCCCTGGTCGCCGGCGCCGCCGGTGTCGACACCCTGGGAGATGTCGGGGGACTGGCGGCCGATGCCGTTGAGGATGGCGCAGGAGGCGGAGTCGAACGCGTACTCGGGGCGCGTGTAGCCGATCTCCTTGATGGTCTGGCGCACGATCTGGTCGATGTCGAGCATCGCCTTGGTCGTGATCTCGCCGCCGACGACGACGAGGCCGCGGCCGACGAAGGTTTCACAGGCGACGCGGCTCATCGGGTCGATCGCGAGCACGGCGTCGAGAACGGCGTCGGAAATCTGGTCGCACACCTTGTCGGGATGGCCTTCGCTCACCGATTCGGAATTGAAGAAATACTTACCCTTGCGCTGCATAGTCTTGAGTCCTCCGGGCCGTGACTTTGGGCGGTGGTCCGCCGCACGGCCGATTGATGATTATACAAATTTTACGACGAGGAAGGTTACGGGGCCTTCAGGTCGGGCGGGCCCGTCATCAGAGTCAGGGGGCGCCCTTCGCGGAGGGCCCGGGCGTTTTCGAGCGGCACGGGTCCGGCGGCCCGGGAGAGCGCCTGGAGCGCCTCCTTCGTGCGCCCCGCGGCCGCGAGCGACGCCGCGAAGTTGTTGAGCGCCATGGAGTCGTTCGGGGCGAGCCGGACGGCTTCGCGCAGGACGGGCTCGGCCTCGTCGCTGCGGCCGGCCTGGAGGAGGGCCGCTCCGAGTTCGTTGCGCGCCCAGGCGGATTCCGGCGCCCGGGCCGCGGCGAACGCACCGCGCGCCACCGGGTCGGTCCAAAGCGCGAGCTCGGTGCGCGTACGCGCCGCGAACAGCAGGGCGAGCGCCGCGGCCGCGGCGGCCAGGGGCGCCGCGGCTTTCTTGCCGCGCGTCGCGAGGCCCGCGGCGGCCCACGCCAGGCCGACGTGCGGAAGCCAGGTGTAGCGGTTCGGGGTCACGGTCAGAGCGCCGCGGAAGACGCCGAGCGTGGGGACGCTCATCACCATGAGCCAGAGCCAGCCGCCGAGGCCCTCCGGCCATTTTCGCCGCGCGGCGAGGAGCGCGGCCGTGAGGGCCGCGAGCGCCAGGGCCGACGCGGCGACTTGGAGCGGGAAGTAAGCGGGCGCTTCGTGCGGGAAGAGAAGCGGGCGGAGCACGGTCATCGACTCCGGCGCGGCGGCGGAGACGAGTTGCGCGCGCAGAGCGGCGAACACGTCGCCGGCGCGGGCGAGCGCCGGCAGGCGGCCGCCGGAATGGACGTAGACCGACTGCGTCGCGAGCGTGACGGGCGCCATGACGGCTCCGGCGAGCCAGAACGGCCACTTCTCGACGACGAGAGTCTTGAACCCGCGGCGCCGGAAGGCGAACACGTCGACCGCGAGAAGGGCGACCGGGAGCGCCAGCGCCGACGGCTTGGCGAGGACGGCCAGGAGGAAGGCGCCGGACGAGGGCAGCAGGCGCTTCAGGCCGGGGCGGCGCGCGTGGCGCGAATAAAGGAGGGCGGAGGCGAGCGTTAGCGTTCCGGCGAGGGAGCCCTTTCGCTCGGAGATCCAGGCGACGGTCTCCACTCGCAGCGGGTGAAGGGCGAAAAGAAGGGCGGCGCCCGCGGCGGCCGCGGGAGCGCATCCCCAGCTCATCAGCAGCTCGCAGAGCAGCAGCGCCGCGAGCGCGTGGAGAAGGACGTTGGTGAGGTGGAAGCCGAACGGGCCGGGGCCGTACAGGGCCGCGTCCGCTTCCAGCGACAGCCAGGTCGCCGGATGGTAGAGTTCGCACTCGCGCGTGGTGAGCGCCCAAGCGACGGACGAAGGAGCCAGGCCGGCGCTGACGTGCGGGTTCAGCGCGTAGCGGGCGTCGTCTACGAAGAAGAAGCCGCCGCGAGCTGCCGGCCAGAAGGTCGCGAAGACGATAAGAAAGATGGCGGCGCCCGGTAGGCGCGTACGGAGCCTGTCCACTACTTCGCCCCGCCGTCGATGGCGGGGCCGGCGGCGGCCAGCGCGGCGCGGCCGGGCGCGATCGCCCACGCGGCGGGCTTGTCGTTGTCGGTCACGGCGAACAGCAGACGCCCGTCGATCGGATCCGTTCCGAGGAATCGGCCGCCGTGCGAGGTCCAGGGCACGCTCCAGCGCCGGCCGTCGCTCTCCGCGACGAGCAGAACGCGCGGAGCGAGGAAATCTTTGCCGGTCGTGTTGCGCCGCGTCGGATCTTTCGCGATCGCGTACAGGGCGCGCTCCGTCTCGAGGGCGCTCTCGATCTCGCCGTCGGCCTCGAGCAGCGGGATCCGGCGGCCCGTTTTCGGGTCGCCGGACTCGAGGACGAAGCGTCCGGTCTCCGGCATCCAACGGGCCGACAGCGCGGTCCCGTCGAGGCGGATCGCCAGCGGCGCGCCCGTCAGCGCGACGCGCCACTCGGCCGTCTGAGCGCCGTCGCGTAGGTCGTAGACCATCATGCGCGGCTTCTCGTTCTGCCTCTCGGAGACGATGAGATAAGGCTCGTCGAGCAGAAGGGCTTTCCAGGCGGCCAGCCCGCGCAGGGTGCCGGAGGCGTTCTCGACGCCGAAGCCGCGCCACATGATCGTGCCCCGGTGGTTCCAGACGGCGATGGGATCGGGCGACCAGGCGGGATGGCCCAGCGCCGCGACGCCGTCCGAGCCGGCGGGCGTCTCGGACAGGAGTTCTCCGCTGTTCGCGTCTACGAAGAGGATGGAATGCGCGGCCGGCTCCTCGCGCGAGTCGTACTTGCCGAGCTTCCTCGCGTCGAGCAGGACGCGGCCGCCGTCGCGCGAGAGCGCCGTGCCTCCGCCGAGCACGAAGCCCTTGTAGCGCCGGCGCGTGCGGGAGCCCCTGTCGCGCACGACGAGGTAAGTACGGTCGGGGAAGCGCCCTTCGACGAAGGCCAGGCGACGCGACGCCGGGCTCCACGAGAAGGCTTGGGCCCCGGAAGCCCCGTCGAGGCGCTCGATGCCGGGCGGCAGGGGCTTCGAGCAGCCGGCCAGCGCCAGCAGCGCGAGAAAAATCGCGCGGCGCATTTTAAGACCGGATATTGAGCACCGCCGCCTCGAAGACGGAGATGTTCTCGCGCACGTGCCCGTTGGGGCCGATGATGCAGTTGGTCAGGTTCACGTTCTCGCCGACGGTGACGTTGTCGAAAAGAATGCAGGTGTTGAGGCTCGCGCCGCGCCCGATCTGCGCGCGGTCGCCGATCACGGTGCAAGGCCCGATCTTCGCGCCGGCCGCGATGCGGCAGCCCTTGCCGATGACGACGGGCGCCGTCAGCTTGGCTTTCGGATCGACGACGGTGCCTTCCTGCACCCAGACGCCTTTGCGGATCTCGACGCCGGGGATATTGATCTTGGCCTTGCGGTCGAGGCAGTCGGCCTGGCAGCGGCGGTACTCGGCCAGGTTGCCAACGTCGCACCAGTACGCGTCGGTCTCGTACGCGTAGATCGGCTTCTTCATCTTGAGCAGCTTGGGCCACAGGTCGTGGCCGAAATCGTAGACCTTGCCGGAGGGGATGAGCTTCAGGACTTCGGGCTCGAAGAGATAGATGCCGGTGTTGACCTTATTGGAGAAGACGTCGCCCCAGGAGGGCTTTTCGAGGAAGCCTTTGATCTTCTGGCCGCCGTCGGTGAGCGTCACGCCGTACTCGAAGCGCGCGTCGATGCGCTTGGTCGCCATCGTGGCCGCCGAGCCGCGCTTCTGGTGGAATTTCCACATCGCGGTGAGATCGATGTCCGACAGACCGTCGCCCGACATCACGAAAAACGGCTCGCCCTTGAAGAAGCTCTCGGCTTTCTTGATCGCGCCGGCCGTGCCCATCAGCTTCGGCTCGTGCGAGTAGCGGATTTTGAGGCTCCAGCGCGAGCCGTCCCCGCAGTAGCCGCGCACCTGCTCCGGATGCATGTGCAGGTTGATCATCACTTCCTGGACGCCGTGCTTGAGCAGGTTGTCGAGGACGTGGTGGATCACCGGCCGGTTGACGACCGGCACCATCGGCTTCGGCGTCTCGTAGGTCAGCGGGCGCAGGCGGGTGCCCGCGCCGGCCGCCAGGAGCATCGCCTTTTTCGGGAACATGTCTTTAGCTGTTGAGGTTGGGCGCGACCCACTTCTTCGCCATGTCGAGCAGGCCCTGCGTGCGCTCGGCCTTGTCGCTCTCGGCGTAGACGCGCATGAGGGGCTCGGTGCCCGACGGGCGCATCAGGAGCCAGTGGCCGTCCTCGAGAACGATCTTGAGGCCGTCGATCTGGATCAGCTCCTTGATCGCGGTGCCGAGCAGCTTCTTCGGCAGCTTCTTGACGAGCTTCTGCGTCCAGAGCGCCTTGTCGACGACGGCCTTGTGGATGCGGTAGTCGATACGCTTGTAGTGGGAGGCGCCGAAGCGGGTCTCGACTTCCTTCCAGAGCTGCGAAGGCGTCTTGCCGGTGACGGCCATCATCTCGAGGAACAGCAGCGCGGTGAGCATGCCGTCGCGCTCGGCGATGCCGCCCTTGTTGGCCCACGCGTAGCCGCCGGACTCCTCGCCGGCGATGTCGGCCTCGCCCGTGGCGAGGCGCTCGGCCACGTGCTTGAAGCCGACCGGGAGCTGCTCGAAGGGGATGTTCTTCTCCTTCGCGATGCGCTCGGCCAGGTAGCCGAGGGAGACGGACTGCACGATCTTCTTCTTGTACTTCTTCTTCTCGATCAGGAAGAGCGCGATCATCGGGAAGACCTGGCAGGGCGTCAGGTACTTGCCGTTCTCATCGACGAGGCCGAAGCGGTCGGCGTCGCCGTCGAGCGCCAAGCCCACGGCGGCCTTGTTCTTCTTCACGGCCTCGGAGAGAGCCGCGAGGTACTGCTCGATCGGCTCGGGGTGCACGCCGCCGAAAAGCGGGTCGTGCTTCGCGCGAATCTCGACGAGGTTCTTCGCGGCGAGAACGTCGGTCATCAAGCCGGAGCCGGCGCCGTGCATGTAGTCGATGACGATCGGCTTCTTGATCTTCGACTTGATCTTCGGGAGGTCGGCGCGGGCCTTCAGGTACTGCACGTAGACGTCGCGGTAGGACTTGACCTTGATCTCGGCGGCACGCGTCGGCGCGGTGCGGTCGACCCAGGTCTCGATGCCCTTCGTCACGGGGTCGAGGGCGGCGCGGCCGTCGATCTTGATCTTGACGCCGTTGTACGAAGGGGGATTGTGGCTCGCGGTCACCATGACGCCGACGCCGCCGAGCTTCTTCGTCATATAGCTGACGGCCGGGGTGGGCAGGGCCTCGGCCATGAGGATGGGGTTCATCTGGTTGGCCTCGAGCACCTTCGCGATCTCGCGGGCGAAGAGGTCCGACTGGAAGCGCTTGTCGTAGCCGATGATCATCGGGCCGGAGAGCGGGCCTTTCTTGTCCTTGATCTGCTCTTCCTTGACGTAGTCCGCGATCGCCTGGGCGACGCGCCGGCAGTTCTGGAAGGTGAAGTCGCGCGCGATCACGCCGCGCCAGCCGTCGGTGCCGAACTTGATCGGGTCTGCCATGTTATTTGCCTCTCCGTCCGTAATCGTCCTGCAGGCGCACGACGTCCCACAGTTCCGGCGTGGACACCTCGATGAGGGTCACTTTGCCTTTCGTCGCTTCAAAGCGGTGGCGCGTCTTCGGCGGGATCGTGAAGGCGGTTCCCGGTCCGACGGTCTTCGTCTTTTTCCCGATCAGGAGCTTCAGCCGGCCGCGCAGCACCATGAGGCTCTCGTGCTTGACGCGGTGGTACTGCAGGCTCAGCCGGTGGCCTTTCTCGATGACGAGCAGTTTGCCCACGTACTTCTTCGTGTGCGCGAAGATCATCTCGTGGCCCCAGGGCTTGTGGACGCGCGTGATCTTGCCGTTCATAACTGGCTGTAATCCCCGACCTCGGAGCCGCCCGCGAGCGCCGCGCCGGATCCGAGCGTCGCGTGCGTGCCGACCCGCGCGCCGGGGCCCACGACGCAGCGGTCGAGGCGCGCGCCGTCGCCGATGGAGGCGCCGTCGAGCACGACGCAGTCCGTGAGTTGGGCGCCGCGGCCGATGCTGACCTTCGCGCCGAGACTGACCGAGCCGGAGAAGCGCACGAACGGCGCGATCTTCGTCTTCGGGCCGGACGTCACGCGCGCGCCGTCGGAATTCTTGACTGCCCGCGCGGAGGTCCCGGGCTTGAAGGGCGCGCGGCCCTGGAGCAGGTCAAGGTGCACCTGGAGGTACGCCTCGACCGAGCCGATGTCGATCCAGTAGCCGGGAGCGACGTAGCCGGCGATGCGCGCCCCGGCCGCGAGCCGTTCCGGGAACAGGCCGCGCTCGACGGAATACGGCTTGCCCTGGGGAAGATGCTCGAATACGGACGGCTCGAACAGATAGGCGCCGGCGTTGACGGAATTGGTCGTGACCTCGTCCCAGGATGGCTTCTCGAGAAAGCGGCGAACCATCCCCTTCTCGTCGGTGAGTACGAGGCCGTACCGCGTCGGGTCCTTGACCCGCGTCAGCGCGATCGTGATTTCCGCCCGGCGGGCGCGGTGGAATTTCAGGAACGCCCCGAGGTCGAAGGCGTTGAGCACGTCGCCGTTGAGCACGAGCGTCGTCCCGTTTAAGAGCGGCTCGGCGTTCTTGATCGCGCCGCCCGTGCCGAGGGGAATGCGCTCGCGCACGTAGGAGATCTTGAGCCCGAGGCGGCGTCCGTTGCCGAACGCGCGGCGAAAAGTATCGGCGCGGTAAGACGTGCAGAGCACGACTTCCCGGACTCCGTGACGGCTTAGGACCTGGAACTGGTATTCAAGGAAGGGCCTGTTGAGGACGGGCAAAAGCGGCTTCGGCGTCGCCAAAGTGAAAGGGCGCAGCCGGGTGCCCATGCCGCCGATGAGGATGACCGCTCGCATGAGGCCGGATTCTACAAAAATAGAGCTGAACGGTATTAATTTATTATGATGAGCGCGCCCTTATATGGCTGCAAACATCTACGTCCCGCCGTCCCAGGCGTCGAATCGCAAAGCCCTCGTTTTCAGCCTCCTGGGCCTCGTCCTCTTCCTGGCGGCCGAAGCCTTGCTTCTCCGCTCCTATAATCGCAACGATACGCGGCCTCCCTCGTGGGATCAGGCGATCCACATGGAGATCGCTCTCGACTACCGCGACGCGCTCAAGGCGGGCCGGCCCGGCGACGCCTGGTACCTCGCGCCGAAGCCCGGCATGCCGCCGTTCCCGCCCGCCTATCATCTTCTACTGACCCACGCCTATGCCTCGGCCGACCCGGCCCACGCGGCGCTGTGGCTCAACTGGTTCTACCTGGCGCTCCTTTCGGTCTCGATCTTCGGCATCGCCTGGCGCTTCCGTCCCGACGAGACCGCGCTGGCCGGCGTCATCCTCTTCGTCGCCTCGCCCGCGATCCAGGACCTGCTGACGACCCAGCTCGTGGATCTGCCGCTGACCGCGATCGCCGCCGCCGCCTATTGGGCGCTGCTCGCCTCCGACGAGTTCACGCATTGGCTCCCGGCCCTGGCGTTCGGCGCGCTCCACGCGGCGGGCATGCTGCACAAGTGGTCTTTCTTCAGCTACATGCTTCCCGCGTACTGGGTCGCGGGCAACGCGCTGCGCGAGAAGCGCTCGGCGCTCATCATGCTCGTCTGCGCGGCTCTATCGGTGGCGATCTCCGCGCCTTGGTACGCGGCGCACTTGGCGCTCCTGCCCTCCCGTCTCGTGCAGGCGTCCACCGACTTCGCGGTTTCGGCGTGGAGCCCCGGCGCTTGGGCGGTCTATTACGCGCAGGGCTCCAACTCCATCGGCCCCATCGTCTGGCTGCTCGGCACGATCGGACTGCTGGCTCCCCAATACCCGCGCCGCCGCGAGCAGGGCTGGGTGCTCCTCGCCTGGTTCGCGACCAGCTATATTTTCTGGACGATCGTTCCGAACCGCCAGCTTCGCTTCCTGATGCCCGGCCTCGCCGCGGTCGGCGTCGCGTTCTGTGGAACCTGGCCGAAGTCCGTGACATGGGGCACCGTGGTCCTGCAGCTGTTCGGCATGTTCAATTTCTTCGGCGGCTGGGTGGGCCCGCTCAAGCTGAACATGCCGTACTTCTCATTCCAATTCTTCGAGAACCGCCCGCCGGCGAAAGAGGACTGGCGGACTGAGGAGATTCTCCGCAAGATCGAGGCCGAGCGCGATCCTTCGTCGCCGATCAGCAATGTGACGCTCGTGGCTAACGACGCCTATTTCAACGCGCCGACGTTCCATTGGATGCAGCGCCGCCTGGGCCTCGAGCACGTGCGTATGCGCGGCGTGAACCGCCGGCTCTGCGAGCTCTCGGAGTTCGTGCTTCTTAAGGACCCGAAGGTCGGGCCGCCGTCCGTCATCTCGGGTCTTCCCGAGGCCGCGGCGGAGGTCCGCGATCAGAAAGGCTGGTTCTTCAAGGCTTACGAAGAGATCGCCAGGTGGCCGCTGCCCGACGGGAACAACGCGATCCTCTTCCGCCAGCGCCGCAACGTGAAGAAACCCTACGAGGGCAAGTTCCTCGTCTACCAGCACTACACGGTGGGCAAGGTCGTCATCAAGGATCTTAAGGCGGTGTTCGGCCCTTGGGATCCCCAGAAGTCC
>JBBQVX010000129.1:0-9151 GCA_038211115.1 Elusimicrobiota bacterium
GAGTTCATCGGGGGGCTGCGCCTGGCCTCCGAGATGATCCGCCCCGTGACGGTCGGCTTCCTCGACTCGATGCTGCGCAACAAGGATTCCCACTTCCGCTTCGACGAGATCGCGGTGCCGGCGGGTTCGCCGATGGTCGGCAAGCCGTTCGGCGAGATCAAGGGCGGCGCGGGCGGCTCGACGCTCGTCGTCGCCGTGGTCGCGGCGGGCACCGACGTCTACGAGCTCAATCCGTCCGTCGAGCGCGCGGTCCGGGAAGGCGACCGTCTGGTCGTCCTCGGCGAGACCGAGGCGCTCGGCGGACTGCGAAAACGCGTCGCCCTCTAATCCTAACCATTAAAAGCCTGGCACTCATTCGCGAACTATGGTAGGATAGTCCCACTATGGGACGACCGAAGAGAATCCAGTATGCTGGCGCCTGCTACCTCGTCATCTTGCAGGGAAATAATCGCCAGGACTTGTTCCTGTCCAACCAGGACCGCCGCCAGTTCCTCGCTTTGCTGAAGATGTACAAGGAGCGCCACGGCCTCGAGGTGTTCGCTTACAGCCTCCTCGGCAACTCGGTCAATCTTCTCATCGAGACCGCCCAGCCCAACCTCTCCGCCGTGATGCAGGGCTTCAACACCCAGTACACGAAGTACTTCAACGGCGTCCACAACGCCGTCGGGCACGTGTTCCAGGGCCGCTACAAGGCTTACATCGTCGATAAGGACACGCACCTGGCCGAGATGACGCGCTACGTCCACCTCGCCTGCGTCCGGGACGCCCTCAAGGACAAGCCGTGGCGCTACCAGTGGTCCTCCTGCGCCGCCTACGTCGAGGCCGAGCACAAGGAGCCGCTCGTGGACTCCGACCTCGTGCTGCGCAAGTTCGGCAACGGCCGCCTGAAGCAGTCCGTCCGGTATCTCCAGTACATCAAGGACCGCATGAAGACGGCCGGCGACCAGATCCTGCCCGTCATGGGCGGAGTGGCGATCGGGGGGGAAGCATTCCTCAATAAGATCTCGGCCCATCGCGAGGCGCTGCCTCGGCCGGTTCCCGTCGAGGCCGCCCGCAAGATCATCGCCGAGGTGGCGACCCGCCACGGTCTCACCGAGGAGAAGATCCTCGGCCGCGTGCAGTGGCGAGAGGTTTCCGCGGTCCGCCGCGAGGCCATTCATCGAGTTTGGAAAGAAACACGCATGGGCGTGTCCGAGCTCGCCCGGCTGTTCCAGCGCACCCCCAGCGCGATCAGCCAGCTGATCCGGTCTCTCGAGACCGGATCGTCGTCGATGAACTGAAAAAACGCTTATTTTACTTTAATTACTTAATGCCTGGCACTCAGGGGTCCTTAGTCCCAAGGACCCCTGGGCCATTTAATAAGTGTTAATTGGGCCTTCGAGGGGCTGACAACGGCGTAAAGTGGGTATATGCTATAGGAAGTGCCCCCTCTTTCCCTGCGTTCAGTGGGACGAAAAGTCATCGCGGCCGCGCTCTCGGCCGCGCTCGTGCTGTCCGGGTCCGGCCCGATTTACGCCCAGGAAATCCGCGCGATCTCCGGGCGTGGTGAACTCGGGCGGACCGGCGAAGCCGCGACCCTGGCGCTTCCCAACGTCCTCTCTCCGCTCTCGCCGTCGGCGCTGAACTCCTCCCTGACCCCGGCGCTGTCCGGACACCTTCCCTCGCCGTCGATCACGCCGTCGCTCGCCGAACTCGGCGGCCATCCGCGCGCGCTGCCGACCCTGGCGGTTGCGTCCATGTTGCCGGCCGCCTCGATTGCGGCGACCGTCGCCCCGATGGGTCCGGTCGCAGCGCTCAAGGCGCTGGTGTCCGGTTCCGTCGCCGCGACCCCGGAACTTCCCGCCGCGCTCGACGCGGCGAAGACTCCCGCCGCTTCCAAGACGCCGGTCAAGGCGGGCGAGACCTCCGTCCTTCCCGCCCGGATCTCGGCCGGCGACGCGAAGGATTTCGCCGACGCCGAGTTCCGCCGCCTCGGCGCCGGAGAAGACGCTTCGGTCAAGGGCTCGGCCCAGCCGGTTGTCGCGGCTTCCGGGGCGAAGGGCTGGAAGCGCCGCATCGGCCTGACGATCGCAGCACTCGTCGGCGGCGGCACGATGGCGGCCGCCAATGGCGTGGGCGTCGTCCCGGCCGTCACGGCTCCCGCGCCGGCCTCTCTGAGCGCCGTCGGCGCCTTCCTCGGCCAGGCCGGCTACTACATCGGCAACGTGCTCGCGTTCGCCTTCCCGATGGCCGAGCTGCTGAAGTCGGTCCAGCACGGCAAGGTCACCGCGCCGAAGTGGCGCGTCGGCATTCTGGTCGTGTCGAGCCTGGCGCTGGGGCTGGTCAGCGCGCCGCTCGGCGGCATGTGGTTCTGGGGCGTGCAGAACATCTTCGGCGCGGCGGTCATCCTCGCGTCCTGGCCCGCCGCGCGCTGGGGCCGCAAGGCCGCGGAGAAGGCTCCCGGGGCCATCCTCCCGAAGGGCAAGGCGTGGGGCATCACCGCCGCGGCCGTGGCCGCGTCGCTGGGTGCCGCCGCCGCGGTCTACTTCGCGGCCGCCGCTTTCATCCCCGCGGCTCTCGCGGCTTCGCTGAGCGCGGCGAGCATCGGCTCCGTCCTCCTCGCCATCCAGGCGATCACCGGCGGCGCCTACTTCCTGCTGTTCCTGCCCGACATAATCTCGATCGTGCGCGGCCACGCGCCGAAGGGCTTCACTCCCGGCTTCTCGCTGCTGTTTCTTCTCGCCTCGCTGGCGTTCGTGGTGTGGACGGGGAATCTGGCGTGGGTCGCGGCGCCCGGCTCGGTCCAGCGCTCTCAGTTCATCATGTACGCGGTGCTCAACGCCGCCTACGTCGTCGTCTCCGGGGCCAGCTGGTGGATCGCGCGCCGCGAGGCGAAGAAGGCCGCCTCGGGCAAGGCCGTCGTGGTGCAGGATTCGCCTTCGGAAAATCCCACGGCTGTTCCGGCCGCGACGGGCCCGCGCGCCCCGCCCGCCGCGAAGTTCGCGTCCCTGGCCGACGCGGAGTCCCGCGCCCACGCCTCGGCGCGTCAGCGCGCGGGCAACGTCCGCCTCGTCCGCGTGTCCGCGGACCTCAAGAGCTCCGGGCCGCGCTGGACGTTCTCCTTCCACTCTCCCGCGAAGAAGCAGCTCCTGACGTACGGCCCGAACGGCGTCGAGGCGAAGGCGTTCGGCGGCGACGAGCGGTCAGCGATGCTCTACCCGGAGCAGCTCGCGTCCGTCGACCTCGATTCCCGCGTCGCCGCGCTCAAGGTGTCCGAGCCCGGCTTCAAGGCGGTCCGCGCCGAGATCGTCCCGACCAAGGACGGCTTCAAGGTATATGGCTACGACAAGAAGGGCGCGTCGCGCGAAATGCCGCCGCCGGTCCTGCTCGACAACCCCATTGTGCCGGTGACGGACGACCAGATCGTTTCGGAAGAGCCCGTCAAGACCGAGATCGTTCCGGCCGTCGAGCCGGTGAAGACCGAGATGACCCAGGCCGACGCCGACATGGTCCAGGAGTACGGGCCGGTCCAGGATGAGTTCCCGGGCCTTCCGGCCGGCATGGTAAAGGTGGGCAGCGAGGCGAAGCCTGCCGCCGTTCCCGCCGATGACGCCGAGCCGAAGCTTCCGCGCAGCTGGAAACGCTTCCCGGCCGAAGCGCGCGAGGCGACGACCGCCGCGATGGTCGCCGCGAAGGCCGAGGCGCAGGAGCGGGCGCGCGCTCTGGCTCCGGACGCCCGGCTCGTCTCCGTCGCGATCAATCTCGCGGACCCGCGCTCGCATTGGATCTTCGTCTTCCGATCCGACAAGCGCCATGAGGAGCTGACGGTCTGGACCAAGCGCGTCGCCGTGCGCAAGCTGAGCCCCCGCGCGACGAAGGCGCCGACCTTGTGGGACACGCGCCTCGAGGCGATGGGGTCGCTCGATCGCGCGTACGCCGCGCTCAAGAAGGCGAACAAGAATTTCCGCCCGGTCCGCGTCGAGGTCGACCCGGCCTGGACCGGCTCGGCCTCCTACCGCTTCCTCGACGCGTTCGGCCGCGCCGGCTTCGTCGGCGCCGATGGGAAGGCCGTCTTCGACGCGGCGCCTTTGGCCAACGTCAAAGACGCGCAGGCGCCGAAGAGCCTCGAGAACCTGCCCGAGGACGCTCGCGGCGCCGATGGGAAGTCGCTGCTCGCGTTGAAGGCGCAGGCCCAGGCCCGCGCCCGCGCGCTCGCCCCCGACGCGCGCCTCGTCAAGGTCTCGATCAACCTCGACGACCAGCGTTCGCACTGGATCTTCACGTTCCGCTCCGATTCGCGCCGCGAGGAGCTGACGGTGTGGAGCAAGCGCATCGCGACGAAGCGCCTGCGCCCCGGCACCCGCCGCATCCCGACTCTAAACGACGCCCGCCTGGAGAAGGTCTCCACCGTCGCCGAGGCCTACGCCGCGCTGAAGGCCGCCAAGCCCGGCCTCAAGCCGCTGCGCCTCGAGCTGATCCCGACCTGGAAGGGGGACGCCTCCTGGTCGTTCCTGGATTCGCGCGGCCGCGGCACCGCGGTCGCCTCGGTCGCGGTTCCGGTCGTCGCGGCGCCCGGCCCCGAGATTCCGGACGAGCGTGGCCCTCCGGCGGACGAGAAGACGACGCCGCCGGAGACCAAAGAACCGGTCCCGCCGGACACGACGGCGCCGTCGCCGCCGGAGACGACGCCCGAGATTCCGAAGCCCGAGCCCCCGAAGACCGAGCCCTCCTTCCCCGAGCCCGCCGGCCCGATCAAGTACCTCCACGAGAACTTCTTCGGCTTCCGTACCGTCAAGGGCGTCCGCCACGACCCGACCCTTAAGCCCCTCCTTAAGATCGAGAGCATCGACCAGGTCGTCGACCAGATCTCCCGCCAGTTCAACATCCCGCGCGAGCGCGTCATCGAGCTCGGCAAGAAGTACCGCCTCAACGAGTTCAGCCCGCTCAAGTCGTGGATCGGCGTCTACGATCGCCTCCAAGCCGCGAACCGCGACCAGTTCAAGCGCCTCGACACGAAGAAATACTCCGGCTGGAAGAGCTACCGCGAGCTCGCGAACAAGACTTATCCGAAGGGCTGGAAGGGGACGCTGCTGCGCCTCTCCGAGGTGCACAAGCACTTCGTCGGCGCGGCCATCCGCTTCCCGTACCACCTGTTCGACATGTTCATCTTCGGCTACTTCCGCCAGGCGATCTCCTTCGAGTTCCGCCACTCGGGCGAGGACTTCATGGCGCTGTCGGGCCGCGAGAAGTTCGCGGAACAGTGGCTCGAGAACTCGATGCGCCGGGATGCGTTCAAGGGCGCCGGCGCGTTCGCCGGGCTGAAGTCGAAGGCTTGGTTCCGCGCGCTCAACCGCTGGTTCATCGTTCCCATAGCCGCCCCGCTGACGACCTTCATCGCGCGCCGCCTGACGCTCGCGATCATGAGCGCGATCGCGATGGGCCTGCTCGGCGCGTTCGCGCCCGTCCTGCCGCTGTCGTTCGCGCTGACGTCGATCCCGGTGCTCGGCCCCGCCATCGTCGCCGTGCTCAACGGCCTGCCGGTCGCGGTCGCCGCCGTGCCTTTCATCGGCGCCGCCATGGCCCCGGTCGTCGCGGCGGCGACCACGGCGCTGGCCAAGGACCTGATCCTCGGCCCTCTGCTCAACACCTTGATCCTGTCGACCTTGCTGACCTTCCCGCGCGCCGCGCGCGAGCGGATCGCGCGCCTGCGCGACGACGCGCCCCTCGCGAGCCTGCCGGTCCGCGGCATGATCGTCGCGGTGCTCGGCGCGGCCGTGACCTGGGAGTTCTGGAAGTCCAACTTGAAGACGTTCTTCGGCTTGGTCACGGTCGGCGCCGAGATCGAGGGCATCATGACCTACGCGGGCACGATCGACGCCGCGATCGACCCCGCGTTCAAGGCCGTCACGGGCCACGAGGCGCACCTCTTCCATAATATCGGCGCGGCCGTCGAGCGTCCCCAGGGCAACAGCCCGATCCCGTTCGGCGGTGCGATCACATGGGGCAACGTTCTTCTCCATAAGCTCCAGGTCTTCGCGGGCTTCAACATCTCCGACTCGGTGATGCGCACGACGATCATGGTCAAGTCCGCGCTGACCGGCGGCAGCACGGCCGACTTGCCGATGGCGCAGCTGACGGCCCAGGGCCTGATCGCGGCTTCGAGCGACCGTTCGGACCGCATGGTGATCGGCGCGGACGGGAAGCCGACCGGCCAGGACAAGGGCCTGCCGTTCGACCCGGATCTCTGGAAGAAGCCGCTGTCCGAGGTCACCGCGCGCATCAAGGAGCTCTCCGGTCAGGCGGGCCACCTCGACGCCGAGCTCGCCGCGGTCAAGGATCACCGCGTGAAGCTCATGGCCGAGCTCGGCGACAAGAAGGCGAGGCTCGAGCGCCTCCAGAAGCTGAGCAAGCCGGTCACGCCCGCCGAGCGGGCGGAGTACGACCGCCTCGTCGCCGAGCTCTCGGTCAAGGCTGACGAGGTCGGCGTGCGCGACAAGCTGTCCGAGCGCCGCGACCTGCTGGACCCGCCGAGCGACAAGGACGCCCTGGCGCGGCTCGAAGCCCTGCAGAAGGAGTTCACGGGCATGATGCCGCCGCCGCCGCCCGACCAGAACGGCCATTGGGACGACATGGCCGCGCAGGACGCCTCGATGAAGGCCCTGTCGCAGCGGCTGAAGGACTACGCGGAGGGCAAGGCGCCCTCGACGCCCGGCGGGGTCGCGCCCACCTTGACCGCGGGCATGCGCGACCAGATCATGACGCTCGTCACCGAGATCGAGGTCCTGCGCGCCGATGCGAAGGGCGAGATCGCCCAGCGCGACGCGACGTCCCAGTTGCTCGCGTCGTCGAACCGGGTGCGCAACGCCGCTCTGCGCGAGCGCCGCGACGGCAAAGACATGCTCGCGTTCCACACCGACATGGCCAAGCTGGCCAGCGTGATGGACTTCGCGCTCTCGATGAACGAGATCAACGCCGCGCAGACCGCGATCAAGCAGATGATGGACCTGCTCGCGGCCAAGCGCGCGAAGATCACGGCCTCGCAGGCGGCGAACCAGCAGAACCAGGCGGGCGCCGATCAGAACGCGGGGATGAACCAGCAGTGGCAGGACGAGATCAACGCGACGATCAAGTCGGACAACGAGACGCTGCAGACCATCACCGATTCCGAGGCTAAGGCGGGCATGGCCGCGCAACGCCTGAAGTCCTTCCAGACGGACATGCGCGCCTGGATCGACCAGGTCAACGCGACGGACCGCGGTCAGAGCGTGGACGCCGCGACCGAGTACCAGCGGCGCATCGACCTGCTGCCGCAGATCAAGCAGTGGCGCATCAACGGCGGGAACCCGAACGATCCCGATGCGTTCTCGATGAAGAAGCTCAACGAGAACCTGGCCGAGGTCTCGGACAACATCCAGAAGGCGCAGGACGGTCTCACCCGCCTGCCGACAGTTCCCGTGGAGTTCGCCGGCGTGCTGGTCATCGAGATCCCGGGCCCGACCGTCTCGGTCACGAACCCGACCAAGGAACAGACCCTGCAGATCCTGGCCGACCGCAAGGTCTACTGGCAGGGCAAGAAGACCGACTTCGGCAAGTCGCTGGACATGGTCAACCGGATGCTCGACGCGGGCAACAGCCGCGTCGTCATCGACGAATTCGGCGATCCTCATCCCGAGTCGCTGCCGCTGTGGCGCTCCCAGTCGCAGACCGAGATCGCGACCTCGCAGTCCGCCGCGCGCCAATACCTGGCCCAACTCGACGCGGCGGCCGTGAACATCAACCGCGAGGCCGGCTCGAACATCCCGATGCTGTCGGGCCTGAGCCTCAAGGACCTCCAGGACGCCCTCAAGACCTACGGCGACAGCCTCAAGGGCGTGCATTTCCCGGAAAACGAGACGCTCGCGGGTCACTCCGCGCAGATGGACCTGGTGTCCGCGGCCAAGCTCGTGCCGTACGCGGCGCGCGAGATCATCAAGTGGTCCAAGGCCGACGCGACGGTGACCGCGATCGACGACGCGACGGCGAACATCCTGCCCAAGGCCAAGGCCGGCCTGCAGGGCGTCGTGACGATGCTCGACGTGGTCTTGAGCGACGTGGACGCCGACGTCGCGTTCGTCAATACGAACACGGGCGGCGGCCAGACCTTGATCGACCGCAAGACCGCCCTGCTGCGCGACCAGATCATCCCGGCCCTCCAGGGCGCCAAGACGATGCTGACGGAGACCTTGATCCCGTATCAGCAGAAATCGATCGACCAGATCGGCGGGCCCGAGAGCGATTTCTTCAAGCTGTACGATTCGAAGAAGACCTTGATCGTCGAAGGGACGAAGCTCTACAACCATACCTTGCCGTGGGCGTTCGCGACGTTCGGGGCGGCCGACGGCGACCAGGCGGCCGCGTCCCAGAAGATCGGCGAGTGGCGGCACACGCTGACGAAGAACCTCGAGGGCTACGACGACGCGAAGGGCCACCACAAGGGCATCCGCGAATTCCAGGTCGAGATGGCCAACCGCAAGGACCCGAACTTCACCGGCACCGAGGTCAACTACGGCGAGACGCAGCCGTTCAGCCTCCCGAAGAAGATCACGCAGTACAGCGCCGAGCGCCAGCAGCGCGCCGACCAGATCAACGTCCAGGACGCCCAGATCAACGAAATTCTCGCCAAGATCGAGACGGTCTCGAAGGGCAAGTACTCGATGGCCCAGTACCGCCTGCCCGTCGGCATCACTTCGGACGCCGGCGGCGTGGCCCGCGTGCAGGCCGCCGTCGACGGCCGCGCGATCCAGAACCTCGTGGACAAGCTCAAGGCGATCGCCGATGAGCAGTCCAGCTCGGGCGGCATCGAGCTGGGCGGCAACGGCGGCGACGGCACGGTCCCGTCCGGAACCCAGACCCCGATCACCGTCTCCGACGGGCAACAGATCTCGCTGCTCGCGCTCGAGGCCGCCAAGCGCCTCGTGCCGACGAGCGCCACCCAGCCCGACTCGGCCCCGGCCGCCTACGCGATCGCGCGCTTCCTGTACTCGGACTCGGTGATCAAGGCGGCTCAGAACGGACTCGAGGTCCAGGTGCCGGCGGCGGAGCTGTTCCTGGGCCACATGTCGACGGCGCTCGGCGACGCGATCGCCTTGATCCCCAAGGACGAGGCCTACGCGTCCTCCAACGGCACCAGCGA
>JBBQVX010000130.1:0-9117 GCA_038211115.1 Elusimicrobiota bacterium
GACGTGTTGTAGGTGACCGAGATGTCCTGGCGGATGTGCTGGCCTTCACGCGTCGGCAGGTCGATCGAGTCGTCCTCCTGCGCGGAGCCTTCGGCTTGACGCATGACCATCGTGTAGGTGCGCAGCGCGGTCGGGTAGCTCTGCACGCGCGTGATCCACGGCATGCGGAATGCGATGCCATGCCAGACCGTGCGCAGCGTGCCCGACAAGATGTTGTAGATCACGCCCGTGTAGCCGGGGGCGATGATCGTGTACGAGCTCATCACCACGGTCACGAGCAGCACGGCGACGGCGAGGACGCCCGCGCGGCTTCCGAGCTTGGCGACGGTTTCGGGCGAGAAATCGGAATTGCTGGGCATGGTCACTCCTTCTTTTTTTTATTCACGGCTTGGATCACGGCGTCGATGATGTCGGCGCGGTCCGGGGCGAGAAAGCGGAGCAGCGCGCGCTCCATGCGGGCGCGCAGGGGTTCAAGCAGTCGCGAGACCAGCCAGACGATCGCCGCGAGGATGACGAGTTCGGCCAAGGAGGCGCCCATGCGCGCACGATAGCACATTTGTCCTGGACAAACCCCGCCGCCCCGTTTATACTGGACCCATGTCCGCGAACGCGAAATGGGCGCTCAGCGCCGTCGTCGACTCGCTGCTGGCCTCCGTGGTCTACGCGGTGGTCGCGGTCGCCATCTACGTCGCGGTGTTCGTCGACGTGGCCGGCCACGGCTCCTTGTGGCAGACCCTCCGCCACCTGCACGACATCACCCAGGAAGGCCAGGAATCCACGGGCGCGGTCCGTACCATCCGTGTCGCCGCGGAGTCGAAGATACCGAAGGTCCACGAAGAGAAAATCCTCGCCGTTTTCGACGCGCCCGACAAGGACGGTATGGTCACGGCGGCGTACGTGGTGCCGGGCGCGAAGGACGCCAACCCGTCGCCCGCGATCGCGCTTCCGGCCGTCTCGAAGGGCTTCACGGTGTACGGCTCCTCCGCGGCCGGCCCGCGCTTGTCGCGCGGCGGAAAGCCGGACCGCTAGCCGGGGTCCCTAGTCCTTCTTCGGGGGGACGAACGGGGAGGCGAAATCCTTGCCCGTGATCGCCACGGCTTTGACGTCGGCGGCGGGGAAGCGCAGGCGCTGATCGCTGTCCTTCGGGATCATTTCGATGTACGCGTCGCCTTTCATCGGCGCCAGCTCCCGGTTGAACAGGTAGCCCTCGAGCGTCTTGCCGTCGGCGAAACTGACCGTCACGTGGCCGCGGAAGTCGAAGGCCGCGTCGATCTGCGCCGCCACTTCGTTCGAAAGGGTTTTCATGTGCTCTCCTAAATCAGCGCCGTGAGGCTCGCCACGGCTTTGTCCCAGTCCCCGTCCGCGGCCCCGCCCTGCGCGAAATCCGCGCGCCCGCCCGCGGAGCCGCCGTGCGCGGCCGCGAAGGCCTTCGCGATCTTGGACGCGTCGACGCCCTTGGCCGCCATGTCCGCCGTGGCCGCGAGGACGAACGACAGCTTCCCTTCGCCCGGCGCCGCCAGGAATACGAGGCCGGACCCGACCTCGGCCTTGATCTTGTCCGACAGCCCGCGCAGGCTCTTGGGGTCGGCGCCGTCGAGGCGCTGCAGCACGAGCTTGTGCCCCTTGACCTCGACGATCTTCTTGCCGGCCTCGGCCTGCGCCGCGAGCTTCACGGACTTCAGCTGGCCGAGCTTGTTCTCGAGGACCTTGAGGCCCTCGGACGCGTCGGCCTTGCCGCCGAGCGCGCGGATCTGAACGGCGAGCGCCTCGGTCTTCGCGCCCGCGCTCCTCTCCGCCTCGAGCTTCGCGGCGTGCTGCGCCGCGGCGTGCTCCTCGACGGCCTTGCCGGCGATCGCCTCGATGCGGCGCACGCCGGAGGACGCGGAGGATTCCTTCACGATCTTGAACGCGATGATTTCCGACGTGTTGTCGACGTGGGTCCCACCGCACAGCTCGAGCGAGAAGCGGTCCTTCGGGTCGGCCCAGCCCTTCTTGCCGACGAGCAGGAAGCGAGGCTCCGCCCCGTAGTCCTCGCCGAGCAGCGTGGTCGCGCCGAACTCGGCGACCTTGGCGACGGGCTGACATTTCCAGACCACGGGGTCGGACGCCTTGATCTCGTCGTTGACGATCTTCTCGATCCTCGCGAGCTCGTCGGGCGTCAGCGCCTTCGGGTGCGTGAAGTCGAAGCGCAGCTTGTCGGCGCCGACGTAGGAGCCGGCCTGGCGGATGTTGCCGCCGAGAACGCGCTTGAGGGCCTCGTTCATCAGATGGGTCGCCGTGTGGTGGGGCTTGATGCGGGCGCGGCGCTCGGTATGGACGCGGGCGAGAACGTTGGCGGCGTTGAGATCGTTGAACTCGACGCCTGGGGCCAGGATCGCGCGATGAATGTGGATGCCCTGTTCCTTGACGGTGTCGACGACCTCGGCGAGGACCTTGGTCCCCTTCGGATCGAGCAATTCGCCGGTGTCGCCGACCTGGCCGCCGCCCTCGGCGTAGAAAGGCGTCTTATCCAGGACGACGATCAATTTGCCGTCGTCTTCCTGCAGCGCGACGACGCTCGCCTGGGCTTCGGACTTGTCGTAGCCCACGAACTCGGTGTGGATGTCCTTCGCGAGCCCGGCGTTGATGTTCTTGCCCTTCCACGAGGAACGGGCGATGTCCGCGGCCCTCTCCTTCGCCGCCGCGAAGCCGGCCGCGTCGACGGCGACGCCGGAGGCGCCGCAGATTTCCTGGGTGAGCTCGAGCGGAAAGCCGAAGGTCTCGTACAGGTGGAACGCGGCGTCGCCGGAGAGATTCTTGCCCGTCTTCTCGAGCGCCTTCATGAGCTCCGCCTCGCCGCTGACGAGCGTCTCTCTGAACTTGGTCTCCTCGGTGCGCATCACCGTCTTCACCTGTTCGGCGGCGCCGCGCAGCTCCGGGTAGCCGGGCGCGAAGATGTCGATGACCGCAGGCACGAGATCCGCGAGGAACGGCTCGCTACGGCCCATCTGCTGCCCGTACCGGGCCGCGCGGCGCACGAGGCGGCGCAGCACGTACCCACGCTCGACGTTGGAGGGGAGGATGCCCTCGCTCATCAGCATGGTCGCGGCGCGCGCATGATCGGCGATGACGCGGTAGCCGAGCGCGTGCTTCGGGTCGCTCGGGTCGACGCCGAGAATATTCGCGGCCTTCTCGACGATCGGCGCGAAGAGATCGGTCTGGAAGGGGGACTTGGTGCCCTGCGCCGTGAAGGCGAGGCGCTCGAGACCCATGCCGGTATCGATGCACGGGCGCGCGAGCGGCTTGAGGCTGCCGTCCGGCTGGCGGTCGAAGCCGGTGAACACGAGGTTCCAGATCTCGATGTACCGGTCACCGTCGCCGCCGACGAAGTCGTCCTTGCCCGAGGCGAACTCGGGGCCGAGGTCGTAGTAGATCTCGGAGCAGGGGCCGCACGGCCCGGTCGGTCCCATGTTCCAGAAGTTGGTGTCCTCGCCGAGGCGCACGGCGGCGTTCGGGGCGCCGACCTTCTTCCACAGCTCGACCGCCTCGTCGTCTTCCTTGAAGACGGTCGGGTGCAGGCGCTTCGGGTCGAGGCCCGCCTCCTTCGTCAGGTACTCCCACGCCCAGGCGACGGCCTCCTCCTTGAAGTAGTCGCCGAAGGAGAAGTTCCCGAGCATCTCGAAGAACGTCATGTGGCGCAAGGTCGTGCCGACGCGCTCGATGTCGGTCGTGCGGAAGCACTTCTGCGAAGAAGTCGCGCGGTTGAGATCGGTCTTGAGCTGCAGGAAGTACGGCTTGAACGGGACCATGCCGGCCGAGTTGAACATCAAGGTCGCGTCGCCCTGCGGGACGATCGGGGCGGAGGCCTTGAGCGTGTGGCCGCGCTTGACGAAGAAATCGAGGTAGCCGCTGCGGAGCTGGGAGCTTGTCTTCATGGCAGCGTTGATTATAGCTTTTCACGCCGCGCCCTTGCCGCGGGACGCGCACGCGCGTATACTACGCCATGCTCGCGATCCTCCTCGCCCTATCTGCGGCCGCCTCGGCGGCGGACTTGCCGCCGACGAAGCCGAAGCAGCTGTGGCAGGCGTCGAAGTCCGCGGTCGAGCTCGGGATCTCGACGCTGAGGAAGAAGGCGCCGAAGGGCACGAAGGTGGACTGGTGGGCGGCGGCGAAGCAACCTTGGGATTTCGCGCTCCGAGTCGAACGGATTCAGGACGGCGCGTGCGAGGCCGCCGTGCAGCGCGCGTCCTCCGATGAGAAGCTCGAGAGCGAGCGTGACCGCCGCGCGACCGCCGCGAGGACCCTGCGCGACTTCCGAAAACTCGCGACGTACGGCTGGTTCGTCCCCTCGAAGATGCGCGAGTTGGCCGAGGGCGATCCCGCCGCTTCCGTCGTGGCCGAGCTGTTTCCGCTCGTCATGTCCGAAGACGAGATGGCCAAGCGCGACCGCGCGCTCGTCGCCGACACGGGCCTCGGCGCCGAGGGCTACGCGACGCTGGTCCGCGCCGAGGAAGCGAAGCTCTCGAAATAGCATGGACCTGCCCGGCTACGAGCGCTTCGATTTCACGGCGGACGGGGTCTCGAAGCCGGTGTACCGCGCGGGGACCGGGCCGGGCGTCGTTCTCATCCACGAGCTCCCGGGCATGGTGCCCGAGTGCGTCGAATTGGGCCGTAAGCTGGCGGCCGAGGGCTACGCCGTCTACATGCCGCTCCTGTTCGGCGAGCCGATGCAAAACTACGGCTCCAAGCCGCTGCTGTGGCCGTGCGTGTGGAAGGAATTCAGCGTGCTTAGCACTCACGGCGCGAGCCCGGCCGCCGACTGGTTGCGCGCGCTCGCGCGCAAGGCGTTCGCCGACCGAGGCGGAAAGGGCGTTGCCGCGATCGGCATGTGCTTCACCGGGCGCTTCGCGCTGTCTCTCATGATGGACAAGGAGCTGATCGCCCCCGTGATCTGCCAGCCGGGCGCCTCCTACAGCGACTCGGCGCTCGGCATCCCCGAAGCGGAGTGGGACAACGCCGTCGCGCGCTCGAAGGCGGAGAACATCCCCGTGCTCGGCATGCGCTTCGAGGGCGACTTCCTCTGCAAGGAGGCCCGCTTCAAGACCTTGCGCGACGGCTTCGGCGAACGGTTCAAGGAGATCGTCGTGCCCGGCAAGAAGCACTCCGTGCTGACTTTGCACTTCAAGGACATGAGCCCCGCCGACCAGGCCCGCGTCTGGGGCGAGCTGCGCTCCTTCCTTAAAGAACGCCTCAATTAAGCGGCGGCCGGCGCCTCCTTCGGCGGTTTTGTGCTCTGAAGCAAAGGAAGGCGAAACAACTCGCTTGAGTCGCGGCCTTTGGGGCCGGCCGTGCGTTAAAGCAAAGAACCAAAAATGGGCAACCTCCGGTGGGCGCTGGAAAACGGGTCCTTTGAAAAAGTGTCAAACTCTTAACGTGAAATCCTTCGACGCGGTCGTCCTCGGCTCCGGCGGCGCGGGCCTCATGTGCGCGCTCACGGCCGCCAAGCGCGGGAAAAAGGTCGTCGTGCTCGACCACGCCGCCAAGCCCGGCGGGAAGCTCATCATCTCCGGCGGCGGCCGCTGCAACTTCACCAACCGGGAGGTGGGCGCGGAGAACTTCGTCTCCGAGAACGACCACTTCGCGAAGTCGGCGCTGTCTCGCTTCACGCCCGCGGATTTCATCGAAATGGTCGAGGCGCACGGCATCGCCTATCACGAGCGCAAGCACGGGCAGCTGTTCTGCGACGCGTCAGCGCAGCAGATTATCGATCTGTTCGTCTCGGACTGCCGCGGCGCGGGCGTCGAGATCCTGCAAAAGCACAAAATCTCGTCGGCCGCCAAAACCGGCGACGGCTACGTCGTCGCGACGGACCAGGGCGAGTTCTCCGGCAAGTCGCTGATCGTCGCTACCGGCGGCCTCTCCTTTCCGAAGTTCGGCGCGACGCCCGTCGGCTACGACATCGCCAAGCACTTCGGCTTGAAGATCACGGCGCGCGTTCCCGCGCTCGACGGCTTCGTCTTCAGCGACGCCGACCGCAAGCGCCTCGAGGGCTTCTCCGGGATTGCGCTCGACGCGGTGATGACGACGAACGGCGTCGTCTTCCGCGAGAACCTGCTGTTCACGCACGCCGGTTTCAGCGGTCCGGTCGCCCTGCAGGCCTCGCTCCATTGGAACCCGGGCGATGAGGTCCGCATCAACTTCGTTCCTGCATTGCCGCGCGCGGAGCTCATGGAGTGGTTCGCGTCGCGCAAGGGCAACAAGCTCGAGATCAAGAACCAGATGGCGGCCCTCGTGCCCAAGCGCCTGGCCGAGCGCTTCTGCGACCTCTACCTGCCCGAGACGCTCGACATGGGAAACTTCCCCAAGGTCCGGCTCGCCGCGTTCTGCGAGCAGCTGCAGAACTGGCCGTTCCTTCCCGCGGGCACGGTCGGCTACGGCAAGGCCGAAGTCACGCGCGGCGGCGTCGACACGTCCGAGCTGTCGTCGAAGACGATGGAGGCCCGCAAGGCGCCCGGCCTCTACTTCATCGGCGAGGTCGTTGATGTGACGGGGTGGCTTGGCGGCTTCAACTATCAGTGGGCCTGGGCGAGCGGGCGCGCCGCCGGCGAAGCCGTCTAAGCGCTGACACCCGCCGACATCCGCCGACAATAGACCACTGGCGCGAGTTCGCCCGCCGATACTATATCTATTACTATGGCGACCGAAAAACGCGTGAACGTCTTGATGATCGAGGACGATTCGGAGGCGGTGCTGCTGATGGGGGCCCGCCTCGGCGAGGCCTGCGGCGAGGACATGACGTTCGCGCTCGAAAGCGCGGAGACGCTCGGGCGCGGCCTGCTTCTGGCCGAAAGCGGCGATCACGACGTCATCCTGCTCGACCTCAACCTGCCCGACAGCCGCGGGCTCGACACGATCCGCGCCGCGCGCCACAAGGCGGGGGGCAAGCCGATCATCGTGATGACGGGGTTCGAGGACGAAAGCGTCGGCCTCGAGGCCATCGCCCTGGGCGCGCAGGACTATCTGATCAAGGATCGGCTGAACATCACCTTGCTGCGTCGCTCGATCCTCTTTGCGATCGAGCGCAGCGCCCTGCAGCGAGAGGTGCGCGAGCTCGAGCGCCTGCGCGCCGAGATCCGCGAGCGGCAGAAGACGATACAGTTCAAGAACCGCCTGCTCGGCGCCGTCTCGCACGAGCTGCGCTCACCGCTGACGGTCGCGCTGACCGCGGTCGAGAACCTGTCGGCGGGGGGGTGCGGGCCGCTCACGGCCGAGCAGACGGAGCTCCTCGACATGGCGCGGCGCAACCTGGACCGCCTCGGGCGGCTCGTCATGAACGCGCTGGACTACTCGCGCCTGGACTCGGGTCGGGCGAGCATCAATCCGCGCCGCATCGACGCACGCCGGCTCGTCGGAGAGATGCTGTCGGATTGGAGGCGCTCTCTCGCCCGGCCCCTGCGGGTCGAGGTCGACCTTCCGGACGGCCTGCCCGCCGTGAGCGCGGACGCCGATCTGCTGGCGCAGGTGATCTACAACCTGTGCGACAACGCCTCGCGCTACGCGACGGAGGTGATCCGCGTGTCGGGGCGCGCCGACGGGGACGCCGTGCGGCTGACGGTCGAGGACGACGGGCCCGGGGTGCCGCCCGAGCGGGCCGAGGAGATATTCAAGCCGTTCCTGCAGATCACCCGCCGCGAAGGCCCCGGCTATCAAGGCACGGGCCTCGGCCTGACCATCTGTCGTGAGATCGCCGCGCTGAGCCTCGGCCGGATATGGCTCGAGCCCGGCTCCGGCGGCGCCCGATTCCACTTCGAGCTGCCCCGCTGGAGAGCCGAGGCGCCCGTCGAATCCAAGCCGATATGACGAGGATTCTCGTCATCGAGGACGACGCCGACCTCCAGAGGATGCTCGCGCTCTCCTTGGGCCGCGAGGGCTGGGACGTGCATTACGCGTACCGCGGCCCGGAGGGCTTCGAGAAGGCCGTCGCGCTGCTTCCCCAGATCATCCTGTGCGACATGATGCTGCCCGGCTACGGAGGCGTGGAGCTCATCCGCAGGCTCAAGGCCAACGCGGCGACCCGCGACGTGCCGATCATCGTGATGACGGCCTACTTCGGCTCTGCGTCGCTCGTCGAGTCGGAGATCCGCAAGCTCGGCATTATCGAGTACTTGCGCAAGCCTTTCAAGCTCGTCGACCTCGTGCGCCTGCTGCGCGCGCTGATCGACGCCTTGCCCGCACCGTCGGCGGCGCTGCCCATCGTCAGGCGCGGCTGCATCCGGCTCGATCCGGCTTCGAGAGGCGTCTGGGTCGAGGACCGGCTGGTGGCGACCCTGCCGCCGACGCGCTTCGCCGTTCTGCGCGCGCTCGTCGAGAACGCGGGGCCCGTCGACAGCCTGCGCTTGATGAAGAAGGTCTGGCGCCGGGACGACTGCAAAGGCAACCTCGAGAAGACGATCGAACGCCTGCGCGAGGACCTAGGCGAGGCGTCCCGGCGGTTGCGCACGACGGCGGAGGGCTACGAGGTCGACGCTTAGAGCGCGGCGAACGTCACTTGCCGTGGCACTTCTTGAATTTCTTGCCGGAGCCGCAGTGGCAGGGGTCGTTGCGGCCGACGTCGGGCCCGGTGTTGACGTGCGTCTCGGGCTTCGGCGACTTGCCGTCGACGAAGAGCCAGTTGACGCCTTCCTTGCGGAAGGTGGCGATCTCATGGTGCTCGTAGTCCTTGTCGCCCTGCGAGAAGCCGGCGATGAAGCTCACGATGCCGGTCGTGTCGTTCGGGCCGCCGTTCTTCGTCGCGACGACGGCGAGGCCGCGCCAGGAGCTGTCCTTGGCCCACTTCTCGGAGGCCTTGCGGTCGAAGTCGGCGCGGCTCTCGGGCGCGTGCGTCTTCTCGATGAAGTCGATCTTGCCGGTCGCGTAGCTCGTGTAGCGCGCGCGCATCAGCGCTTCGGCGGTCGGGGCCGAGGCCTTGCCCGTGATGTAGGGTTCGCAACAGGCGGAGAAGGGCTTCTTGCTCTGGCTGGGACAGTCGGTGGTCGCGGTCATGCGGTGATTTTACCAAATCCCCGGCGCGGTCAGCGCATCTGCGAGGACGGAATGCCGCCCGCGACGAGCCAGGCCTTGAGCGCCTTGACGTAGGCC
>JBBQVX010000131.1:0-8706 GCA_038211115.1 Elusimicrobiota bacterium
AGTGCGCCGCGGAAAAGCGCCGCATCATCCTGACCGAAGTGCCCCGCGACTATGTGGCGATCGGCTCGGCGCTCGGCTCGGCCGTGCCGTCAAGCGTGATCATCCTGCCCGTGCTCTGCGAAGGCGATGTCAACGCCGTCATCGAGCTGGCTTCGTTCGAGAAGTTCAGCGACACCCACCTCGTGTTCATGGACCAGCTGACGGAGTCCATCGGCATCGTGCTTAACACGATCGCGGCGAACATGCGCACTGAGGACCTCCTCAAGCAGTCCCAGTCCCTGACGACCAGCCTGCAGAACCAGCAGATCGAGCTCAAGGAGACGAACGAGAAGCTCGAGGACAAGGCGCGCCTGCTCTCCGAGCAGAAGGAAGAGATCGAGGTCAAGAACCAGGAAGTCGAGCTCGCGAAGAAGGCGCTTGAGGAGAAGGCCGATCAGCTCGCCCTGACCTCGAAGTACAAGTCGCAATTCCTCGCGAACATGTCGCACGAGCTGCGCACGCCGCTCAACAGCCTCCTGATCCTCGCGAAGATGCTCTATCAGAACCCCGAGGGCAACCTGACGAAGAACCAGGTCGACTTCGCGAAGACGGTCCACTCGTCGGGCTCGGACCTCCTGGCGCTCATCAACGAGATCTTGGACATGTCCAAGATCGAGTCCGGCATGATCACCGTCGAGATCGGCGACCTCGAGCTGGCCGATCTCCGCGATTACGTAGACCGCAACTTCCGCCAGGTCGCGCAGGACCGCGGCCTCGAGTTCAAGATCAAGCTCGCGGACGGCCTGCCGAAGTCGATCCTCACCGACGCGAAGCGCTTCCAGCAGGTGCTCAAGAACCTGCTGTCGAACGCCTTCAAGTTCACGGAGCGCGGCTCGGTCGAGCTCTCGATCTGCCTCGCGCCGGCGAACGGGCAGTACGACAACCCCGTCCTGCAGGGCGCCGACAACGTGTTCGCGTTCTCCGTGACGGACACCGGCATCGGCATCCCGGCCGACAAGCGCAAGATCATCTTCGAGGCCTTCCAGCAGGCCGACATGACGACGAGCCGCAAGTACGGCGGCACGGGCCTCGGCCTGACGATCAGCCGCGAGATCGCGAAGATCCTCGGCGGCGAGATCCACGTCCGCGGCGGCGAGCCGGGCGGCAGCGTGTTCACGCTCTACCTGCCGTCCTCGTACGTCCCGGTCGCCCAGCCCCTGCCCGAGGAGGTCAAGCCGCAGGAGTACGTGCCGTCGAGCCACCGTACGCACGTGCCGGCGGTCGCCAGCGTCGAGCGCGTCGCGGCGATCCAGGAGGTCAAGGACGACCGCGAAAACGTCCAGCCCGGCGACAAGGTGCTGCTGATCGTCGAGGACGACCCGCATTTCGCTCGCATCATGCTCGAGACCGCCCGTGAAGGCGGGTTCAAGGGTCTCGTGGCGCAGCGCGGCGACAGCGCGATCGCGCTGGCCCAGAAGTTGCGGCCGGACGGGATCACGCTCGACATCAAGCTGCCCGACATGGACGGCTGGCGCATCCTCGACCTGCTCAAGCACGACCCGGCGACGCGCCACATCCCGGTGCATATCGTCTCGGCGGAGGCCGACGAGAGCCGCCCGGCGCGCATGGGCGCGCTCGCCTGCCTCGAGAAGCCGGCGACGAAGGAGGTCCTCTCCGGCGCGATGCTGCGCATCAAGGACTTCATCGAGCGCAAGGTCAAGAAGCTGCTGATCGTCGAGGACAACGACGTCCAGCGCGGCGCGATCGTGGAGCTCATCAGCGGCGGCGACATCGGCGTCACCGCCGTATCGACCGGCGGAGAGGCGCTCGAGGCGCTCAAACAGGACAAGTTCGACTGCATGGTCCTGGACCTGGGTCTTAGCGACATGACGGGCTTCACTCTGCTCGACGAGGTCCGCAAGGACGCCTCGCTGCGCCAGCTTCCGGTCATCGTCTACACCGGCAAGGAGCTAAGCCTCAAGGAGGAGCAGCGCCTCAAGAAGCTCGCGAAGAGCATCATCATCAAGGACGCGCAGTCGCCCGAGCTCCTGCTCGACGAGACGTCGCTGTACCTGCACCGCCCCGAGGCCTCGATGGCCGACGACAAGCGCAAGCTCATCGAGAAGATGCGCCTCGAGGACCCCGCGCTCGCGAACAAAACCGTGCTGATCGTCGACGACGACGTCCGCAACATCTTCGCGCTGACGAGCCTGCTCGAGCAGCACAAGGTCAAGACCCTGTACTCGGAGAGCGGCAAGGGCGCGATCGATATCCTGCAGAATACGCCCAGCATCGACGTCGTCCTGATGGACGTCATGATGCCCGACATGGACGGCTACGAGACGATGCAGGCGATCCGGAAGATCGGCAAGTTCAAGCATCTGCCGATCGTCGCGCTGACCGCTAAGGCGATGAAGGGCGACCGCGAGAAGTGCCTCGAGGCCGGCGCGTCGGATTACATCGCGAAGCCCGTCGACATCCCGCAGTTGCTCTCGATGCTGCGGGTGTGGTCCCGATGACGATCAAGCCGATCCAGCTGGTTTCGTCGCGCAACGGCGCCGCGAAGGCGCCCGAGGCCTCGGCCGAGAAGAAGGAGAAGATCAGCATCCTGCTGGTCGACGATCAGCCGGCGAATCTGTTCGCGCTCGAGAACCTGCTCGCGGGGGAGAACTACGTCCTCGTGCGCGCGGCGTCAGGGTCGGAGGCCCTGCGCTGCGTGCTCGAGCAGGAGTTCGCGCTGATCCTGCTCGACGTCCTGATGCCCGGGATGGACGGCTTCGAGACCGCCGAGCTGATCCGCAAGCGGCGGCAATCCCTGACCACGCCCATCATCTTCCTCACGGCGACCAGCAGCAACGAGAACCACGTGGGCCAAGGCTACTCGCTCGGCGCCGTGGACTACATCTACAAGCCGATCGTCCCCGAGATCCTGAAGGCCAAGGTTCACGTCTTCGCCGAGCTGTACCGCAAGACCCGCAGGCTCGCCGTCAGCGAGGAGGCCCTGCGCCGCGAGCTCGACGAGCGCAAGAAGGCCGACATCGCTCGTCGCGAGAGCGAGGAGAAGTACCGGAAGCTCTTCGGAAGCGCGAGCGACGCGATCATCGTGTTCGACGCCGAGGGGGAATCCGTTCTCGACGTGAACAAGGCGGCCCTCGATCTCTACGGCTACACCGAGGAGCAGTTCCTGAAGCTCTCCGCGAAGGAGTTCGTTCCGAAGTCCGTCGACGCCGACGGCGTCTCCAAGGCCGTGAAGGGGCGCTTGCAGACGTTCACGAGCCTCCAGATGAAGTCGGACGCCACCGTCTTCCCCGCCGAGATCACCTGCGCCGGCGTCTCGCTGAAGGGCCGTAAGCTGATCATGGTCCTGACCCGCGACGTGACCGAGCGCCGCAAGGCCGCCGAGGCGGAGCTCCTGCGCGAGCGCGAGGCCATGCAGCGCCAGCTTGTCGCGACGGTGTCCCACGAGCTGCGCACGCCGATCGCCGCGATCAAGGCGTCCGCCGAGACCTTGATCATGGGCGAGGCCGCGAACGCGAGGACCCGCCCCCGCTTCCTCAAGATCATCGAGAGCCAGGCCGACCGGCTCGGCGGGCTGGTCGAGGACCTGCTGCTGGTCGCCGAGCTCGAGTCGGGCAAGTGCAAGCCCGTCCCGAGTTCGATCCCGCTGGCGCCTTTCGTCAAGGACCTTCTGCCCGGCCTGACCGTGCTCGCGAAGAAGAAGTCGATCAAGCTTACCGCCCACATCGAGCCCGGGCTCGTCCTGCTCGCGGATCGCTCCCATCTGAGCGCGATCTTCAACAACCTGATCGACAACGCGATCAAGTACAACGTCAAGAACGGCACGATCGACGTCACCGCGCGGCGCGAGAACGGAGGCGGCGTCCTGGTGTCCGTGCGCGACACGGGCATCGGCATCCCCGCCGCGGACCTCCCGCTGATCTTCCAGCAGTTCCACCGGGCGCCGAGCGTGCGCGAGTTGTGCATCAAGGGCACGGGCCTGGGCCTCTACATCATCAAGACGATGGTAGACAGCAACGGCGGCCGCATCTGGGCGGAGAACGCGGAAGGCGAGGGGACCGTCTTCCGGTTCGTCCTCCCGACGGGGGCCGCGTAGGATGGCGCGCAAGGCTCGACTGCTCCTGGTCGAGGATGAGAAGGACATCGCGTTCGTCGTCTCGGCGCAGCTCCGTAAGGAAGGCTACGAGGTCCGGATCGCGAACGACGGCGCCGCCGGCCTGAAGCTCGCGCGCAAGCACAAGCCCGATCTCGTGATCTCCGACGTCATGCTGCCGAAGATGGACGGCCACGAGATGATCCGCCGCCTGCGCGAGGAGAGCCAGGTTCCCGTCCTGTTCCTGACCGCGCGCCGCGACGAGGGCGACCGGGTGCGCGGCTTCCAGCTCGGCGCCGACGAGTACATGACCAAGCCGTTCTCGATGCACGAGCTAGTCGCCCGGGTGCAGGCGCTGCTGCGCCGCGCCGCGCGCGCGGCCGCGCCGCCGACCGTGACGCGCCTAGGGGGGCTCGAGGTGGATTTCGCGCGCCATGAGGTGCGCGTCGACGGCAAGCCGCGGCACCTGGCGCCGCGGGAGTTCCGACTGCTGAAGCTGTTCCTGGAGGCGAACGGCAAGGTCTTGTCGCGCGAGGAGCTGCTTAAGTCGATCTGGGGCTACGACGAGGACCTCGGGATCAGCACGCGCACCGTCGATCAGCACGTGGCCCGGCTCCGCCGCAGCCTCGGCGCGGAGCGGCGCCGGATCCTCACGGTCAAGAACGTCGGCTACCGCATCAAGACGCCCTGACGCGTCTCTACAACTCGAACACGTAGTAGTCCGGATCGTAACCGAGCCGCGAAACCAACGCGACCGCGTTGGCGGGCTCGTCCACCGCGAGGACCATCCGGATCGCGTCGTTCTCCACGACGCTATAAAGGGAAAGGATCTTGATCCCTTCGTCCGCGAGCGCCTGCGTCAGCTTCTTGAGCTCCGAGGCGCGATTGGGCATCTCGAGCTGGAAGATCTGGTCCTCCTGCACGGACGCGCCGGTCTTCTCCAACTTCTCCCGGAGCTTCGCGCTCTTCGGCGCGAGGAACTGAACCGCGATCGTGTCGCCGCGCTTCGTCGTGCGCATCGCATTGGACTTGATCTTCTCCTTGGCGAGCAGCCGCGTCAGCATCGAGTAGGTGCGCGGTGCGTTGCGGAACGAAACGCTGTACTGGGTGAGGTCGGTTCGGTTCATGGGTGCCTCCGCGCGAGCTTATTCTCCGGACTCAAAGACGCCGTTAGTATATGATCGCGCGGATCGCGAGCCCATATCGAGTCTGTAACGCTATTTTCACGAGCTTGCGCGCGCGCAGGTCATCACGCGTTCACAAATCTGTTCCCGCCGCGCGATGGTTCGCGCGCCTCCGGCGCACTAGACTAGTCCCATGACTTCTCAGTGTTGCAAGGAGGACGCATGATCGTCGCGGCACATCAGCCGAATTTCATCCCGTGGCTGGGATATTTCGACAAGATGCATAAGGCGGATCTCTTCGTCTCCGTCGATCACGTCCAGATGGAGCGGCAGAGCTTCCAGAACCGCACCAAGATCAAGACCGGCGAGGGGCCGCGCTGGCTCACCGTCCCGGTCGTGCAGGAGTCTCGCGACGAGCTCATCATCGACAAGTGCGTCGACAATAGCCGCGACGGCCGCTTCCGGTGGGGCCGCAAGCTGTTCCTGACGATGAAGTACGCGTACCAGGCGACGACGTACTTCGCCGAGTACGAGTCCGAGCTCCAGGCGATCTTCGACGCTAAATGGGAGAAGCTCGTGCCGCTCAACGAAGCCTTGATCGAGTTCTGTCGGAACGAGCTCCAGATCAAGACGCCTCTGATCCGCAGCTCGAACTTGAAGATCGAGGGCGCGAAGTCCGACATGGTCCTTAATATGTGCCGGCAGGTCGGCGCGGAGGCGTATCTCTCCGGGGCCGGCGCCTCGCGCGGCTACCTCGACGTCCCGGCCTTCGAGAAGGCCGGGATCCGCGTGCTCTGGCAGGAGTTCCAGCACCCGCGCTACACGCAGCATCCCGCGTGCGGCGACTTCGTCGAGAAGCTGTCCGTCTTGGACCTGCTGTTCAACTGCGGGCCGATGAGCGGCGCGGTCCTACGCGGCGAGGCGGCGCTGCCCTCGGTCGCGGCGGCGGGCATCGCCGTGGGAGCGTCCGCATGAAGACCAAGCTCGCCGTCGGGCCCTCCGCGGCGCGGGGGAGCGACGTCCTCGCGAAGTACGCGGGCAAGGTCGTGCTCGCGGTCGGCGCCCATCCCGACGACCTCGAGCTCGGCATCGGCGGCACGCTGGCGCGCCTGAGCGCGGCCGGCGCGCGCGTCGTGATGGCGGTCGTGAGCATCCCGAACAACCGGGAATCGCGAATCCGCGAGGCCACCGAGGCCGCGGAGATCCTCGGCTGCGAGGTGCGCTTCCTGACGCAGGATCGCACGATGCGCGTCGAGGACCTCAAGAATCACGAGCTGGTGAGCATGATGGACGCCCTCGTCAAGGAGTTCGAGCCCGCGGCGCTGTTCACGCACTGCTACGCGAACCTCCATACCGACCACAAGCTCGTCCACGAGGCGTGCATGGCGAGCCAGCGCCTGAAGTACTTCGACATGTTCTGCTACTCGCCGACGAGTTGCCACTCGATCAACGTCGCGTTCAATCCGCACGCCTACATCGACATCTCGGACGTCATCGAGGCGAAGATGAAGGCGATCCGTAAGCATTCGAGCCAGTTCTCGCATCGCGGCCTGAAGACCGACCACTACCGTGAGGCCTCAAACCGCGTCGGACAGATCATCGGCGTCGAGTACGCCGAGGGCCTGGAAGTCGTCCGCATGAAGCTGAATTGAAGCGGGATAGCGGAGGGAAAAGCCATGAAGAATGAACTGAACACGGGCGCGGAGCGAGGCCGTGAGGACGAGAGCAATCACGAGAGGAACAAGCGCATCAAGGGCGAGCGGGACCGCCGGCTGCGCAAGGCGCTGAGGCACCCGCGCTACTCGGACGAGGGAGGTCCATCGTGGGGGAAATGACGACCGTGATCAACGAGGCACCGACGTCCGCGTACGACGCCGTCCGCGCGCTTATCCGCGACCGCGGCCTGAAGTTCGTCGAGTTTTGGTTCACCGACATGTCCGGCCGCCCGTGGCGCATCGCGATGGCGGCGGAGGCCCTGAACGAGTCGATCTTCACCGTGGGGCTGCCCCTCGACGGGCAGCCCGTCGGCGGGGCTTGGGACGGGGTGATGCTCCTCGTGCCGCGTTACGACGCCCTCTACCCGGACCCCACGGCGGCGACGCCGACACTGGCGATGTTCTGCGACATCCTCGACCCGGCCACGAAGGAACCGCTCGCGCTCGAGCCCCGGCACGTTCTTAAGAGGGCCGTGCGCCGCATCGACGACCGCCTCGGCGCGACCCTGTCCATCGGCGCCGAGCCCGAGTTCGCGCTCCTCGGGGCGGACGGCCGCCCGGTTCCCGAAGGAATGGTCTGGGAGTTCCTGCGCGCGCTGGCGGCGGCTCTCGGCGAGGCGGGCATCCAGGTCGACTGGTTCCGCTACGGCCCGGGTGAAGGCCAAGGACGCGTGCAGATGCGCGCGGACGCCGCTCTTCAGCTCGCGGACCGCGTGCTCTTCTACCGGCATCTCGCCGTCAATATCGCGCGCGCTCGCGGCCTGACCGCCTCCTTCCTGCCGAAGGCGACGGCCGGGGGGGCAACGCCCGGCTTCCCGGTGCATCAGGCGCTGTGGAAGGACGGGCGCAACCTATTCCACAACGAGGCCGGCTGGGCGCTGACGAGCGCGGTCGGGCGCGGCTACGCGGGAGGGCTGCTCACGCACCTGCCCGCGCTGCTGGCGCTGTGCGCGCCGACGCCGAACTCGTACCGGCGCCTCGTCGCGGGCGTCTCCGGGCCGGTCCTGCCGCTCCTGTCCACGACGAACCGGTCGGCGGCCTGCCGTATTCCGGCGCGTTCGACCGTGCCGGGGGCGAGGCGCGTGAAGTTCTGCGCGCCGGACTCGACGTGCAACCCTTATCTCGCGTTCGCGGCGATCATCATGGCGGGCCTCGACGGCGTCGAGAAGATGATCGAGCCGCCCGTCGACGGCACGGCCCCGCTTCCCGCCCGCGTCCCGCACTGCCTGGAATCGGCGCTCGAGTGCCTCGACGCGGACCGGGCGTTCCTGACGTCCGGGGATGTCTTTACGAACGCCATGCTGGACGCGTGGATCAAGGAGCGCTGGGAGAACCAGGTTCTTCCGGTGCGCGCCTTGCCGCATCCCGCGGAGCTGGCCGGCTATGAAAGGAGGTCGTTCAATGATCGCTAGCAGCGTGAAGGAGCAGGGCATGATGGCGAAGTACGCGGGCAAGAAGGTCCTCGTGGTCGGGGCTCACCCCGACGACATCGAGCTCGGCGTGGGCGGCACGGTCGCGCGCCTGGCGTCCGAGGGCGCGGACGTCCGGATGGTCGTCGTCTGCACGCCGAACAACCTCCAGGCCCGTATGGCGGAGGGGCGCAAAGCCGCCGAGATACTCGGAGCGAAGATCGAGTTCCTTTTCCCCGAGAAGGAGATGCGCGTCGAGGACATCAAGACCTACCAGCTGATCCAGAAGATCGACCAGCTCGTCCGGGAGATCGACCCGGCGGTCGTCATCACTCACGCCGCCTCGAACTTCCACCACGACCACGTGC
>JBBQVX010000132.1:0-8667 GCA_038211115.1 Elusimicrobiota bacterium
CTTCGGCCACTTCGATATGGCGCAGCGCCTCGATAAGTCCCTGCCCCTTCTCGCCTCCCGCTGCCGCCGCGTCGGCTGACCGCCCACCGCAGACACGTTCGAGCGGGCGATCTGACGACGGCCCGGCGGCGAGTATTAGGACCTCCGGGGCCGTTCGGATTGACCTCACTTGGGTCCGTCCGCGACGTATAAGGACCCTAGTCGCGGCGGCCCCTACTCCCCCGAGGTCCTAACACTCCCCGCCGGGCCTTATCAAAGGATCGCTCTCACCCGATTCCTCCCTCGTTGCAACACAACGAGGATGCCGTTGCCTTTGCCGTCAAGCGAATTGGAACGGGCGGGGGAATGATTTCCGCCGGGGAGTAGGGGCCGCCGCGACGAGGGGGCTCTTGAGATGTCGCGGACGGACCCAAGTGAGGTCAATCCGAACGGCCCCGGCGGAGATCATTTCCCCGCCCCGGCCCGCATCAGGTGACGCGCGGCGTATTGACAAGGCCGACGAGCCGCTCGATCGCGGCGAGGTGGGGGGCTCGTTCGGCCACGCTCAGCCAGGAGGACAGGAACGAGTTGCGGGCCAAGGCCGCGAGCTCGGCCTTCGTGAGCGAGAGGGCGCGCGCCGTGTCGCGGTAGTTCGCGTCGGCGTAGCCGCCGAAATACGCCGGATCGTCGGAGTTCACCGTCGCGCGCAGGCCCTTTTCGAGCATCGTCTTGAGGGGATGGTCCTTCAGCTCGCGGACGACGCGCAGCTTCACGTTCGACAGCGGGCACACGGTGAGCGGCACGCGCTCGGCCGCCAGGCGGTCGACGAGCCTCGCGTCCTCGAGGCAGCGCACGCCGTGGTCGATGCGCTCGACCTTGAGCAGGTCGAGCGCCTCCGCGACGTAGGACGGCGGGCCTTCCTCGCCGGCGTGCGCGACCGCACGCAGTCCCGCGGCGCGGGCCTTGCCGAAGACGTTCCTAAACAGCGACGGCGGCCGGTTCTTCTCCGAGGAATCCAGCCCGACGCCGGCGATGCCGCCGAGCGGCAGCGCCTCGGCCAAAGTCGCGAGGGCGGCGTCTTCGTCTAAGTGGCGTAGGAAGCAGAGGATGAGCTTGGAGGTCACGCCGAGCTCTTTCTCGGCCCGGCGGCAGGCGCTCGTCAGGCCCGCGAGAACGGTCCGGTACGCAACGCCGCGGCTCGTGTGCGTCTGCGGATCGAAGAAGATCTCGGCGTGCTTCACGTTCATTGGCGCGACGCGCCGGAAGTACGCCCACGCGAGGTCGTGGAAGTCCTCCTCCGCGCGGAGCACGCCGGCGCCCGCGTAATAGATGTCGAGGAAGCTCTGCAGGCCGGAGAACTCGTACGCGGCGCGGACCTCCGCGACGGTTTTGAAGCGGAGATCTAGCTTGTTGCGCGCCGCCAGCTCGAGCATGAGCTCCGGCTCGAGCGTGCCTTCGATGTGGAGGTGGAGCTCCGCCTTCGGCAGGGCCGCGGCGAAGGCGTCGAGATCGCTCACGGCAGCGCGACCGGGCCCGCGGTCTTCACGACCTGAAGCTCCGACGCGACGGCCGAGAGCTCCTCGGCGGTGTAGAAGTCGGTGGCGCCGGAGCCCGAGTCCTGCACCATGTACAGGCGCGCGCCGCGCGAGGGGCTGTCGAACGCGCCGAGGAGGTAGACTTCGTGGTGGATCATCGTATAATCGTGGCCGCGCAGATCGGCCTCCTGGGGCGAGTGCTTGAAGCGCTCGTGGAACATGCGCAGGCTTATCAGGGTCTCGCGGCCGGGGCCGAGGAGGGCGCTCCAGCCGGCGTCGTCCTTGGGCGGGCCGCGAGCCTCGAAGCCGAGGCCGAGGATCTGGGCGAATTTCTTGATCGACTCGGGGCCCATGCCCTCGCCGACGTCGACGCCGAGCTTGAAGCCGAGCGCGTTCTGCAGCGAGGCCAGTTCCGAGCCGCGAGCCTTCGTGACGGACTCCGCGCTGACGTTCAGGCGCGCGCGCGCCCGTTCGATGAAGAGCTCGACGGTGACGGGGGAGGCAAATCCGGCCGAGGCCAGGATCGCGTTGAAGAGCGCGTGGTGGACGCAGTGCGCGGAATCGCGCTCCTGGATCGGGGTCATGCGCCATTCGCGCCCGAGCAAAGTCCCGGCGCGCGCCGCGGTCCGGGCCTCGGCGATCAGCTCCGCGTCGCGCGCGCGGCCGTGCGCGCGCTCGTAGGCGAGCTTGATCGCGCGCTCGACGAAGCGCATGTACGCGTGCCCCTGGTTCTGGTAAGGCTGGTACGCGGAGTTCGAGCGGTACCAGGCGTTGACCGAGCGTCCCGTGAAGAGGCGGCTCAGCGTCTCGAGGGCGTCCTGCAGGAAGCCGGTCCCGATCGCGTCGTGCGCGGACGTGAGGCTGTCGCGCATGCCGGCTTCCTCGGTCGTCACGCGCGCGTCCGGCCCGAGTTTGTCCAAGCGCTTCGCATGGCGCGACGAGCGCCAGGCGTTCACGACGGAGGCGACGGGCTTGAGGAGGGTCGAAGCGGGCTTCCAGGGCGACGGCGCCTCAGGCGTCCGGACCGGCGACAGCGCCGTGAAATCGGGAGCGGCGGGAGCGGAGTCGTACAGCCGGCCGATCGTCTCCGGGGAAACGGCGGCCTTCTCTCCGGCCTCGGTCAGAATTTGGACCGGCGAGACCTTTTTCGCGATCTTGAAGACGCCTGATGCGGGGACCGCCTCCTCGTGCGCGGTCATCAGGACTTGGGCCGCCGGAGCCGAGAGGGCGGGGACGAGCGCCGGGGCGGGCATGGCGCCCGTGAGTGTCAGCGGGACGACGCTCGCCGCGCCGAAAACCGCGGCGGACAGGGCCGGGACCGGCGCCGGCGCGCCCGGCGCCTCGAACGAAATCCGCCCGACCTGGGACCAGGCCGGGAAAGGGGCCAAAGTCAGCAGCGCGGCCAGCAGGGCGGAGAACGGTCGGCGCCTCATATAGAGGAAGGATAGGGGGAACCCGCCTCCCGGGGGAGGGCCCCCCGGTCCCCGCCACCCTGGGCCTTTCGTACTCGAAAAACCGCCGAATTTCCCGCTACAATACTCACATGACCTCCGCCGAGACTTTGATCGTCGCCGGGCTGAAAACGAACCTCGTCCGCGCGGGCAAAGGCGAGCCCCTGATCCTGCTCCACGGCCTCGGCGCGTCGTCCTATTCCTGGCGCTACACCGTCCCTGAGCTCGCGAAGCACTACGAGGTGTTCGCTCCCGATCTTCCCGGCTTCGGCCGCACCGATAAGCCCTGGGATTTCGACTACTCGATCCACGGCATCCACACGTGGATCCTGAAGTTCATGGATCACTTCGGCCTCGAGAAGGCGCGCTTCGCCGGAAACTCCATGGGCGGCGTGCTCACGCTGTGGACCGCGATGGAGGCCCCGTCGCGCGTCGAGAGCATGGCGCTGCTCGGCACGCCGGCCTACGTCGAAAATCGCCCGAAGATGCTGTGGCCCCTGTCGTGGCCCGTCGTCGGGAAGATCCTCGAGTGGTCGCTCGGCGACGCGTCGCTGAAGTTCATCGCGGACTCGACCTTCGTCGACAAGAGCAAGGTCGACGCGAGGATGATGGCCGAGTACGGCCATGCGCTAAAGAGCGCCGAGGGACGCCGCGCCGTGGCGGAGTTCGTGCGGCGCGCGATTCCTCCCGACCACGCGGAGCGCGTCAAGCGCTACCGCGACGTGAAGCACCGGACGCTCGTGCTCGTCGGTGAGATGGACCGCATGGTCGGCCGCTCCGGGGCGGAGCGCCTGGCGAAGGACCTACCGAACTCCACCTTGTGCCTGTTCGATGCGTGCGGCCACGCGCCGCACGAGGACGCCCCCGAGCGCACGAACGCGCGCCTCCTCGAGTTCTTCAAGGCATGAGCGACAAGGTCGTTTACTCGAGCGACCCCGACTGGGGCAAGCCCGGCACGCCGAGGCAACCCGAGCCCGTGCGGCTTTCATTCCAGCGCGGCGCGAAGGGCTCCGGCATGACGCGCGTCGAGCGGCTCGTCATGCATCCGACCCACAAGGACGCGATGCTGGCGAAGTTCAAGAAGGCGCTCGGCTGCGGCGGCGCGCTCAAGGACGGGAATTTCGAATTCCAGGGCGACCATCGCGACAAGGTCGAGAAGATCCTGCTCGCGGACGGGTACAAGGTCAAGCGGATAGGATAGAATCGGCCCATGAGCCGACTTCTCCTCCTTCTGCCGGTCGTTTTCACCGCGGCCTCCGCGTTCGCCCGTCCCGCCGTGAAGGGCCTTTCCCGGGCCGAGGCCGCGCGCCGCTCCGTGCTCGTCAAGGACCCCGCCTACGAGCTCTCCTTTTCGATCGATGAGGATAAGGCCGATTTCACGGGGCGCGAGACGATCCGCTTCACGCTCGCCGCCCCGGCCGACGACCTCACGGTCGACTTCTCCGGCGGCGCGGTCTCGAAGCTCGTCGTCAACGGCGCGGTTCTCGCGACGTCGACGTCGGGCCTCTTCATCGAGCTTCCGAAGGCGCGCCTGCGCGCGGGCGTGAACGTCGTGCTCCTCGAGTTCACGCATCCGTACAGCGCCGACGGTGCGGGGCTGTACCGTTTCAAGGACCCGGAGGACGGCCGGACCTACCTGTACTCCAACTTCGAGCCGTACGACGCGAGCAAGATGTTTCCGTGCTTCGACCAGCCGGACCTGAAGGCCTCGTACGCGCTGACCGTGGACGCTCCCGCGGGCTGGACCGTCGTCTCGACTTCGAAAGAGTCGAGGATCGCCGCGTCCGGGGCGCGCCGCGTCTGGACGTTCGGGCGGACCCCCAAGATGAGCACCTACTTGCTGTCGATGCACGCCGGCCCTTATCACGTCTGGACCTCGACGGCGGGCGCGATTCCGTTGCGCCTGTTCGCCCGCGAGTCGCTCGCGCGCTACATCCCCGCGGCGGAATGGCTCGAGATCACGCGGCTCGGCCTCGCTTTTTACGGCGACTACTTCGCGCTTCCGTATCCGTTCAAGAAGTACGACCAGCTCATCGTCCCGGATTTCAACGCGGGCGCGATGGAGAACGTCGGCGCGGTGACCTTTTCCGAGCGCTACGTGTTCCGCTCGACACCCACGCTCGAGGACCGCGAGGACATGGCGGGCACGGTCCTGCACGAGATGGCGCACATGTGGTTCGGCGACCTCGTCACGATGAAGTGGTGGAACGGCCTCTGGCTCAACGAGAGCTTCGCGACGTACATGGCCTCCCTCGCGACGGGCGGCGCCACGAGCTTCCGGCGTTCGTGGCTGACGTTCTTCTCGAACGAGAAGCTGTGGGCGTACGACACCGATCAACGCGAGACCACGCACCCGATCGAGGGGGATGTCCCGGACACGGAGCAGGCGTTCGCGAACTTCGACGGCATCACCTACGGCAAGGGCGCGACCGCGCTCAAGCAGCTCGCGTTCTTCCTCGGCCCGCAGAGGTTTCGGGACGGCGTCCGCGAGTACCTCAAGAACCACGCGTACGCAAACGCGGAGGAACGCGACTTTTTCGGCGCGATGTCCATGGCGTCCGGCACCCGCCTCGAGGCGTGGGTCAAGGAGTGGCTCGAGACGACCGGCGTGAACGTCGTGCGCGCCGAATACGTGTGCCGGGACGGACTCGTCTCGTCGTTCGCGCTCGTGCAGTCCTCCGCCAACGGCGTCCTGCGCTCGCACCGGGCGGCCGTCGCGCTGTATCAGGAGGAGAAGGACGGCGCGCTCAAGGCCGCGAACCCCGTCTCCGTCGCCTACTCGGGCGCGCGGACCGAGGTTCCCGCGCTCGCCGGGCGGCCGTGCCCCGCGCTCGTCTTCCCGAACCACGGCGACGAGGACTACGTCAAAGTCGAGCTCGACGCGCGCACGCTCGCGCTCGTGAAGACCGGGCTGCCGCGCATCGAGGATCCGCTCGCCCGCATGATGCTCTGGCGCGCGCTGTGGGAGATGGTCCGCGACGCGAAATGGCCGGTGACCGAATATGCGGAGCTCGTGCTGTCGAGCCTCGGGAAGGAGAAGGACTTCAAGGTCGCCTCGTCCGTCCTCACGACGGTGTACGGCCGGCACGCCTGGTCTCCGAGCGTCCTTAATTATCTGCCGCGGCCCGACTACGCGCGGTTCGAGGACTTCTTCTGGTCCAACACCCTGGCCTCCGAGCCAGGCGGGGATTTCGAAAAGCTGTGGTTCGACGGGTACGTCGAGATCGCGGCGAGCGAGGCGGGCGCTTCGAAGCTGCGCGGCTTGCTCGGCGGCGAGGCCGCCGTCCCGGGCATGTTCATCGATCAGGACCGCCGCTGGAGCATCATCGAGAGGCTCGGCGAGCTCGGGGTGAAGGACGCGGAGACCCTGATCGCCGCCGAGCTCAAGCGCGACCCGTCCGATCTCGGCGTCAAGTCCGCGATCACGGCGCGCGCGGCGCGGCCGGACCTCGAGAGCAAGCGCGCGTGGTTCGCCAAGATCGTCGATCCGGCGTCGAAGGCGTCGCTCGGCGAGCAACGCGCGGCGATGTCCTCCTTCTATCCGCGCACCCAGCTCGAGCTGCGCGCGCGCTTCGTGGAGCCGTTCGTCAAGACCCTGCCGGAGCTCGACGCGCTCAAGGACTCCGATTTTCTCGACGAGTACACGCGCGCGATGCTGCCGTCGCTTTGCACGCCGGAGAGCGCGGCGATGTTCGCCGGCCTGCTGTCCGGCCATCCGCCGACGAAGCCCATCGTCGAGCGCGCGCTGCGCGACGCGCGCCAGGAGGGGGAGCGCTGCGTGAGGATACGGGCGAAGCTGTGACCGATTCCGCGGGCGGAAAGCGCGTCCTGCTCATCGACTAGCGGTCAGAACTTGGCCGACAGCGTGAAGCGGTGCGTGCTCCCGAGTTCGCCCGCGGCCTGGGCGGCGTAGTCGAGGGCGTAGCCGCCGCGCTCGAGTCCCAGCCCCAAGGTCAGCCCGCGCGCCGCGTCGAAGCCGCCGCCGCCGGCCGCCGCGCTCTTGCTCGTGTAGCCGAGGCGCAGGAACACGCCTTCCATCGCCTTGTACTCGCCGCCCGCTCCGCCCTCCGAACCCGCGCCGCGCGGCCCGTTCTGGAATTCCACGGCCAAGCCATGGCCTTTTTCGAAGCGGTAGCCCGCGCCGAAGGCGGCGCGCAGCGGCAGGTCGTTGCGTTGATCCTGGTATTTGAGGCCCGGCCCGATGTTCCTGAGGGCGGCCGCGAGAAGGATCTTGCCGCTTCCCGCCGCGAGCTCGCGTTTGACGCCGGCGTCGAGCGCCGCGCCCTGCGCCTGCGACGAGCCGATGTGGCTGCGCACGTACTTGACGCTCGCGCCGAGATCGGCGAAGTCCGTCTTCACGCCCGCCGCGAAGGCGACCGCCGCGTCCGAGGCCTGATAGTCGCCCGTCGGCCGGCCCATCACGTCGCGGCCGCCGATCGAGCCGTAGCTCAGGTACGTCAGCGCGCCGCCGAACGTCGCGCGACCCGCGGGATGCGCGTAGGCCAGGAAGTCGTGCCGGCTTCCGGCGCCCAGCTCCGCGTGGCTAAGCGAGACCTGCCTCTTCTCGGCGCGGGCGAGCCCCGCGGGGTTCCAGTAGATCGCGTCGGCCCCGCTCGCGAGCGCGGTGTAGGCGCCGCCCATCGCGAGCGCCCGGGCGCCGACGCCGACGTCGAGGAACGCCGCCGTTTCCGCGCCGCGGGCCGCCGCGGACGCGAGCATCAGGACGGCGGCGAGACGAAGGTTCATTTGATCACCCCGATCTTGCCGCTCGCGTGGATATCCGCCGTGCCGGCCTTGCGGCCGGTGACGACGAAGCTGTACACGCCCGACCCGACGCCCGAGACGTCCCACGCGTGGTCGAAGGTGAACTGCGAGCCGAAGCCGTTGCCGTCGTCGAGGCCGCCGAGATTCCGGAAATCCGACGAATCGTGCACGAGGCGGCCCGAGACGTCGTAGACGCGCACCGACACGGAGTCCGCGAGGCCGGGCTGCAGGCGGAACGTGACCGGGGCGCCGCCGCGCGTGGGATTGGGGAACGCGTAGCTCGCGTGGACGGCGAAGGACGGATCGTTGACGGACGCGGGCGCCGCCGAGGCGCCGGAGCCGCCGCCGAAGATCTGATACAGGGAGAAGTGAGTGGTCTGGGCGCGGACGATCTGATTGCGCGTGTCGACGACGGACTCGAGCTTCTCCCAGTCGCCGTTGACCGGATTCCAGTAATGGACGAAAAGGTCGGATTCCAAGACGCCTTTGGGCAGCGATGCGCGGTCGTAGGGCAGCTCGAGCGTGACGGGCTTGGCGAAATGCGTTCCCTCCGGGCCGTACTGGACTCCTTCGGAGGCCGCGACGAGGCCCTTGCGCGACTCCGCCTGGGAGCGGCGCTTGTGCTCGACGACGTCGCCCGCCTTCGGCGGCGACACGGTCACGCCGATCGCCGCGGTCGCGGCGCCCTCCGGGATCACGACGGCGGAGCGATCCTTGGCCCGCACGGCCTTGGCCTCGAGTCCGACGGCCGAGAAGGCCGCGTGTCCCGACAGCGCCAGCGCCGGCATCCGACAGGCCGCCGTCCGCGCCGCGCGGGCCAGGGCGGGACCGGCGCCCATGAGGCCGGCGAGAGCGGGCCGCACGGCGCCGCCGCGAACGCGCGCCGGCTCGCGCCGCGCGAGCGAGCACGAGGCGACCGCCGTCGCCGTGCCCGCGCC
>JBBQVX010000133.1:0-8546 GCA_038211115.1 Elusimicrobiota bacterium
GGGCCCAGCCCGAAGTCGATGCCCAGGCGCGGCAAGGAGAAGCCGAAGGCGGGCACCTCGAAGGCAACGACGCGGAAGTCCTTCGCGAGGAGGGCCAGCAGCTCGTCGTACAGCTCGAGCACGACGGGCGGGTCCGCGCAGATCGCGATCGTCCTGGGGCCCTCGCCGGCCAGCCGGTAGCGGATCATCGAGCGACCCAGTGCCATGAAGCGCACGTCCGGCCGCGTCGCGGCCGTCTTCAAAACGGAGGCTCTCCGCCAGGGTAGCACCAGCGAGTCCAGCCAGGTCGCGTTCATGCCTCATTATAATGGATTGATAACGCCTCCCGGGGGTATCGTGGGACATGGCCGACAAGCTGAAGCAGCTGCTGCTGGGCAAGCCGCGCGACATCCGCGACCCGGACGTCTTCCACAAGATCTCGCTGGCGGCCTTCCTCGCGTGGGTCGGGCTCGGCGCCGACGGCCTGTCCTCCTCGGCGTACGGCCCGGACGAGGCGTACCGCGCGCTTGGCGCCCATACGCACCTGGCTTTGATCCTCGTCGTCATGACGGCGGTCACGATCTTCGTCATCTCGATCGCCTACTCGAACCTCATCGAGCACTTCCCGGGAGGAGGCGGCGGCTACCTCGTCGCGACGAAGCTCCTGGGCGAGAAGGCCGGCGTCGTTTCGGGCTGTGCGCTGCTCGTCGACTATGTCCTGACGATCTCGGTGTCGGTCGCGTCGGCGTGCGACGCGATGTACTCGTTCCTGCCGCCGAGTTGGCTCGGCACCAAGCTACTCGCGGCCGGCCTCGCCCTGCTCCTGCTGCTCGTGCTGAACCTGCGCGGCGTGAAGGAGTCGGTCACCTTCCTGGCTCCGATCTTCATGTTCTTCGTCGTCTCGCACATCTTCATGATCCTATACGCCGTGGGCAGCCATCTGCCCGTGCTGCCGGAGGTTTTCCACGGCGCCTCGACGGACCTGCACCATTCGATCGGGGTCATGGGCTTCGCCCCGGTCGCTTTCATCCTCCTGCGCGCCTACTCGATGGGTGGCGGCACGTACACCGGCATCGAGGCCGTCAGCAACGGCGTCGGCATGCTCCGCGAGCCGCGGGTGCAGACCGGAAAACGCACGATGCTCCTGATGTCGACCTCGCTCGCGTTCACGGCGGGAGGCATCCTTCTCGGCTATCTGCTGGTCCGCGCCTCGCCGGTGGAAGGGCAGACGATGAACGCCGTCCTACTCGAGAGCCTCTACGGCGGCTGGGGGGCTTTCGGCCGGGTGCTGATCGTCGCAACCTTGTTCTCCGAGGCGGCCCTGCTTCTCGTCGCGGCCCAGGCCGGCTTCCTCGACGGCCCGCGCGTCCTCTCGAACATGGCGCTCGACTCGTGGGTGCCGCACAGCTTCTCGCGGCTCTCGGACCGCCTTGTCACGCAGAACGGCGTATTCCTGATGGGCGTATCGGCGATGGCGACCTTGATCTATACGAAAGGGAACATCACGACTTTGGTCGTCATGTACTCGATCAACGTGTTCCTGACCTTCTCGCTGACCGAGCTCGGCATGTCGCGGCACTGGATCCTGCACCGCGCGGCCGAGCCTCGATGGAAGAGCCAGCTCGCGATCCACGGCACCGGACTCGTGATGTGCGTGAGCATACTCTGCGTGACGCTGTACGAGAAGTTTCTCGACGGAGGCTGGATCACCGCCGTCATTACGACGATGACCATCGCCCTGTGCTTCTGGGTCCGCCGGCACTACCGCGAGGTCGGGGACAGCCTCAAGGGCCTCGAGAAGATCCTGGAGGCGGCGCCGCTCGAGGACGCGGCTCCGGCCGCCAGCCGTCTCGATCCGAAGGCCCCGACCGCCGTCCTCACGGTATCGAGTTTCTCGGGCTACGGCCTCCACCACATCCTCGCGATCCAACGCCTGCTGCCTGGCTACTTCAAGAACTTCATCTTCGTCTCCGTCGGCGTGCTCGACTCGGGAAACTTCAAGGGCGGCGAGGCCATCGGCGACCTCGAGAAGGTTAAGCGCGAGCACCTCGCGAAATACGTGGCTTGGGCGCGCCAGCACGGCTTCGAGGCGGACTCGCGGCTCGCGCTCGGGACCGAGACGATCGACGTCCTGGAGGGCTCTCTCATCGAGCTCTCCCGCGAGTTCCCGCGCATGATCGTGTTCACCGGCAAGCTGATCTTCAAGGAGCAGCGCTGGTATCAGCCGATCCTGCACAGCGAGACCGCTTCCGCGATCCAGCGCCGGCTCCAGTTCAACGGGGTGCAGGTCGTCGTCCTGCCCGTGCGGGTCTACTAACGCCGCGATAAGGCGCCGGCTATGGTTCTTCAACGGGCTTGCGCGATATCCTGGGTCCATGAGATACCTGCTCTGCGCCGTGCTGTTGTCGTGCGCGTCCGCCGGGTCCGCTCAAACGGAGCCTGAACTGAGGAGGGAAGTGTCGGACATGAAAAAGCGGCTCGCCGAGCTCGAGAAGAAGCTTCCCCCTAAGGAGAGCGTCAAGATCCTTCAGACGAAGTCCGAACCGTTCGCCTTCGCCGACTTCACCTGGCTCAACGGCAATAGTCGCGTGTCCGACCCCCTGATCAACAACGACTGGTTCACGGGCCAGCTCATGGCCGATGTGAACTATACCTACAGCTTCAACAACCCCAAGGATCACTCGTTGATCGGCGCGTGCGAGGTCGGCCGCGCCAACGAGTTCCAGCTCCAGCAACTCGGCATCGGCGGAGACCTCCACTACGGGAACGTCCGCGGACGGGTGATGACTCAGTTCGGCATGTACTCGCAGATGACGCCGCGCAACGACTCGTCGCCCCAGCGCGGGCAGTGGGGGCTCGACAGCGCCTATCGGTATCTCTCCGAGGCCTACGGCGGCTACCATTGGGACGCGATGCACGGGGTCAACCTCGACGCGGGCATCTTCATGAGCTACGTCGGGCTCTTCAGCTATTACCAGAATGAGAACTGGGCCTATACGCCGTCCTACGTCTCGGCCAACACGCCGTGGTTCTTCAACGGCCTGCGTCTCCAGATATTCCCGACCGAGACGCTCAAGATCGAGCCGTGGCTCGTCAACGGTTTCCAGACCTACGGCAAGCAGAACGAGGATCCGGGTCTCGGAACCCAGGTCTTGTGGCGCCCGACCGGGAGTTGGTCGCTGCTGTCGAACAACTACTGGGGGCATGATACGCAGAACAATCCGCGCCGACAGCGCTGGCACACTGACAACAGTGTCCAGTACAAGTACTACGACGCGCCGGGTGCCGGGGGTGTCAGCAAGGCCGCCGTCTCGATCACGGCCGATGCGGGCTGCGAGGAGGGGGGCGGCGTGAGCTGCTTCGGGGGGGGTGGACGGATCAAGCAGTCCTTCCTCGGCTGGATGGCCTACCACCGCGCCTGGTTCGCCGGAAACCGCTTCGGCCTGACACTCGGCGGCGGCCAGATCGACAACCCGGGCCGCTATCTCGTCCTGACGCCGCCGATCAACGGCGCGACCGCGTTCTCGGGCACGTCAGGGCAGTTCACGCAGAATCCGGGCGATCAGTTCAAGGCATGGGACTCGTCGGTGACCTTCGACTATATGCCGAGCCAGTACGTGACCTGGCGCGCGGAGTGGAACCACCGCGAGGCGAGCGTCGGCTATTTCGCGGGGCCGGGTGGAGTGACGCCGCCCGGCGGCAACCAGGGCGCGCCCGGGTCGGCTGTCGCGGGCTTCGCTCCGGACCTGCGCCGGACGGAGAACCGGATCACTTTGGCCCTGCTTGTGCGCCTGTGATACCATAGCCCTATGCCCGTCTCCGCGAGGGAATACGCCCTGGCCGCCATCGCCGCCGCCGTCAGCACGACGGCGTGCTTCGCGTTGCAGGGGGCGCTGTCCGTCACCGACCTGGTCATGGTCTACCTCGTCGGGACCTTGGCCGTCGCCCTGCGCGGGCGGCGCGGCCCGGCGCTACTCTCGTCAGCACTCGGCGTGCTGTGCTTCGACTTCTTCTTCGTGCCGCCGCGCTTCACGTTCCACGTTGAGCACCCGCAGTTCGTGGTCACCTTCCTCGTCATGTTCGGCGTGGCCGCGCTCATCAGCCAGCTGGCGGTGCGCGTGCGCGTCCAGGCCGAGGCGGCCAAGCGCGCCGAGGTCGTCGCGGAGACGGAGAAGCTGCGCAGCTCGCTGCTCAGCGCCGCCTCGCACGAGTTGCGCACCCCGCTGACGGCCATCATCGGTTCCGCCAGCACGCTCCTGCAGACGGCTCCCGCCGGCGGCTCCCGCGACCTGCTCGAGAACATCCGCGGCGAGGCCGACCGGCTGACGCGTCTCATCCACAACCTCATCGAGACCACGCGCCTTGAGTCCGGCGCGAGCCTCAAGAAGGAGCCGTATCCAATCGAGGACGTGATCGGCACGGCGCTTGAGCGAGTCGATAAGCTGCTGGCTGGGCGCCGGATCGAGACCGATCTCCCTGAGAATCTGCCGCTCGTGCCCGTGGATCCGGTGCTCATGGAACTCGTGTTCGTGAACTTAATCGAGAACGCCGTGCGCCACGCGCCCGGCGCGGAGCTCGACATTTCGGCGCGCGAGCGCATGGACGTCCTCGAGATCTCGGTCGCCGACCGCGGGCCGGGCCTGAAGTCCGGCGACCATGAGCGCGTCTTCGAGAAGTTCTACCGCGCCAGCGAGGCGCCCGGAGCCGGGCTCGGCCTCGCGATCTGCAAGGCGGTCGTCGAGGCGCACGGCGGGACGATCCGAGCGGAGAACCGTCCCGGCGGCGGGGCCGTCTTTCGGATCGCTTTGCCCCGTAAGGCGGGCGCGTGAGCGAGAAGCGGCCGGTCGTCCTCGTCGTTGATGATGAGCGCGCGATCCAGCGCTTTCTGCGGCCGTCGCTGGAGGAAAACGGCTACGCCGTTCTCGAGGCGTCGACGGCCAAGTCCGCGCTCGAGCTCGTGGTCGCCCGTAAGCCCGACGTCATCCTGCTCGACCTGACCTTGCCCGACATGGACGGCCTCGACGTGCTCAAGCGTCTGCGCGAGTGGAGCTCGGCCCCCGTGATCGTCGTGTCCGCGCGCGGCGAGGAGTCCGACAAGATCGCGGGCCTCGACCGGGGCGCCGACGACTATCTGATCAAGCCGTTCGGCGTCGAGGAGCTTCTTGCCCGCATCAGGGTCGCGCGAAGGCACGCTGCGCAGGCCGAGCGCGACCCACAGCCGTTGTACGAGCACGGTGATCTCAAGATCGATCTGACCTTACGCCGCATCTGGCTCGCCAAGAAGGAGGTCCGCCTGTCGCCGCTGCAATACACGTTGCTCGCGGCGCTAGTCCGCCAGGCGGGGCGCGTCGTGAGCCAGAAGCAGCTTATGAAGGAGCTGTGGCCCGACGGCGGCAGCACGCCGGAGGCCCTGCGCATCCTCGTCCATCAGACGCGGCATCGCATCGAGAAAGAGCCCGTGCGCCCGCGCCACCTCAAGACCGAGCCCGCCGTCGGCTACCGCCTCGAGTCGCCGGACGAATAACGCCGCGATAACGGCGCGGCAATGGAAGCCCAACGCCGTACGGGGCTAACCTATGCTCATGGAGAATGAGCCCGGCGCCGCGAGGGACGACGACCCGCCCGTGGTGGTGTTTGTCTACCCGTCTTCATGGACGGGGCCGCTCGTGCAGCATCCTTCGGCCTGGCACCTGAAGGCGGACGAGCCGGAGGAGGCGCTGAAGCGCTTCGCCGCCCGGCGCCGGATCCGGTGCGTCGTTTGCTAACCTTCCCGCGTGAGACTGTGGAGCCTGCACCCGTCGCATCTCGACGCGAAGGGCCTCGTCGCGCTCTGGCGCGAGGCGCTGCTCGCGCAGAAGGTCCTGCGCGGCCTCACGCGCGGCTACAAGCATCATCCGCAGCTCGAACGGTTCCGCGCACACCCGAAGCCGGTCGCGGCGATCGCGACCTATCTGGCCGCGGTCTCGGATGAGGCCGTCTTGCGGGGCTACTCCTTCGACGCGCGCAAGATCGTTCGTGTCCGCACGAGACTTAGGATCGCGGTGACGCGCGGACAGCTGGCGTATGAACGTGGGCACCTGCTGCGCAAGCTCAAGGTCCGTGCGCCGAATGACTACGCGGCGCAGCGCGGGGCGAAAATCCGGCTACATCCCTCGTTTCGCGCGCGCGCGGGCGGCATCGAGAGCTGGGAGCGGCCCTAGCCGAGGGTCGGAGAGCTTTTCGGCACCCACATGCCGCCGACGAGGCCGGTCATGATGGTCCTGCCGTCCTTCGGGCCGCCGTCGAACTGGAACTCGACGCACGCGACCATCTTTCCGTCGCGGAAGTAGCCCTCGGGCTCGAAGCTCGCCATGACCGCGACCTTGTCGCCGGCGCGCACGGTCTCGAAGAACTCGACGCCGTCGACCTGCGTGAAGAAGCCGACGAGCAGAGCGATCTCTTCCGGAGACATCCTCAGCGTCATGTGGTAGATGCACCAGGACACGCTGCCGATTTGCGCGGCCATCTCGATCATCTTGAAGGGGGGGACGAGGGTCTCGTCGGACGAGTAGCCGGCGCAGTCCTCGGGCTTCCATGTGTAGTGGCCGACGATGTGGTCGGCGTCGACCTCGACGATCTCGTCGATGAAGCGCATCGGGCGCTGCTGCGGCACGAGGGCCAGGACCTGCTCCGGGGTGAGTACGCTCATTGTCCCGACGCCTCCTTCACCTTCAGCTTGCCGCCGGTGGACATCTCGCTCGGCAGCGGATAGTCCGCGTAGCGGATGTTCTTGTGGCAGCCGACGTTCGCGTTCGAGCAGGAGAGGATCAAGCGGCCGTCGGCGTAGACGCGCGTGTCGGCGCGGACGAACGCGTCGCCGCCGGGCACGGCGGTGAAGCGCACGATCTTGGCCTCGTAGCGCACGTCGCGGTCCCCGGGGCGGATCTCGTCGAAGACCTCGACGCGCTCGAAGCCGAGCGCGCGCCCGATGCCCTGGTTGCCGTGCCAGGTCAGGAACAGGCCGCACAGCTGCCAGACCGCGTCGATCGACAGGACCGCCGGCTTGGCGCCGGGCGTCACGGCGTAGAACCACTCGAGCGGGCCGTTCTCGCGCGAGGCGCGCAGCTCGCCCTCGCCGGCGGCCGCGTCCCAGGACAGGCTCTCGACGCGTCCGATCTCAAGCATGGGCCCGGTCGGCAGGAGCCCGACCTCGAGGCCGGCGGCGTCGAGCAGGGTCCCGCGGGAGAGCCCGACCACCTCGGCGCGCGACAGCCGGGTCTTGGCGCTGAACTCGTCCCATTTGAGCCGGCGCGCGGGCTCGTCGGGGGCGACGGGCCCGGAGGCGGGCGGCGCGGGGCTCTCGTCGGTCCAGTACGCGGTCGCGACCTGGGCGGAGGCGATCGAGTACACCTGGACGCCGTCGACCGACACCGTCGCCTTGCCGGTCACGAGGGTCTCGTCGCCGTCCTTCTCGATCGAGACGACGTCGACCGTGTAGACGACCTCCTTGTCGTAGGGGCGGATCTGCCCGAAGAAGGAGACGCCCTCCATGCCGAGGGTCTTGCCGCAGCCGGCGAGACCGCGCCACGCGGCGAAGAACTTGAGCGCCTGCCACACCGCGTCCACGCCCCAGCAACCGGGCATGACGGGGTCGCCCTGGAAGTGGCAGTCGTAGAACCAGTCGTCGAGGCGGTTGCGGCGGACCGCGACGATGCGACCGGTGCCGGAGGCGGCGTCCCAGCGGATGTCGGTGACCTCGTGGAACGGCAGGAGTTGCGAGCCCGGCAGGGAGGGCAAGCCGGAGGGGGCGTCCTCGAGGAGCGTGCCCTGCGAGAACGCGAGGATCTCGGCGGCGGCGAAGCTGGTTTTGGCGGAGAACTCTTTGAGAATCATAGAAGGTCGACGAACCCATTATACAGCTATAATCACCCCATGAGCATGTTCAAGGAATTCAAAGAATTCGCGATCAAGGGCAACGTCATCGACATGGCCGTCGGCGTCGTCATCGGCGCCGCTTTCGGCAAGATCGTGAGCTCGTTCCTGGCCGACATCGTGATGCCTCCGATCGGCCTGCTTCTGGGCGGCGTGGACTTCAAGGACAAAGTCCTGGTCCTTAAGGCCGCGACCGGCGCGGACAAGGCCGTCACTTTGAACTACGGCGCGTTTGCGACGAATATCGTGGACTTCGTGATCGTCGCGGCGGCGGTGTTCGCCGCGATCAAGATGATCAACTCGCTCAAGCGCGCGGAGCCGGCGCCGCTCCCGGCTCCGACCGAGAAGCAGTGCCCCGAGTGCCTCCTCAATATTCCCATCCGAGCCAAGCGCTGCGGTCACTGTACCCAGACCCAGCCGGCCTAATACCTTTAGGAGACACGCCATGAAAATGATTCTCGCTCTGTCGCCCCTGCTCCTGTCCGGCTGCTGCTTCTTTGGCATCGGAGCTCCGACGGCCGCCGCGCCCGCGCCCGCGCCTGCGCCTGTCGCCGCGAAGCCCGCTCCGGCCCCCGCCCCCCCCCCCCCCCCCCCCCCCCCGGCCGGCCCCCCCCCCCAAGCGGGCGGAAAAATGGAGATACGGCGCGAGGGGGAGT
>JBBQVX010000134.1:0-8253 GCA_038211115.1 Elusimicrobiota bacterium
GCTACTGCGTCGAGGCCTGCCCCGTGGACGCGATCCACATGGACGCCAACGAGGTGGAGCTGTCGTCCTACACGCGCAAGGACATGATCTGGAACATGCCCGAGCTCCTCGGCGACGCGGGCAAGGGCCTGCCTCAGAAGCCGTAGGGCCCTGGCGCCGGGGCGGCCGGAGGGCTATCCTGCGGTGTGAAGCGTTCCCGCCGCGGCCAAGCCACCGTCGAGTACATGTTCCTGCTGTGCACGGTCTTGGTCCTGGCCCTGCTCGCCGGCGCGTTCCTCAATCGGGTCGGCCGCGAGCTCCTCGATGATCTGGCCATGAAGTTGCTCGAGGCGGCGATCACCCTCGCGATGCCTTAACTTTTCGTTAGGCCTTTGTTGGGAGGCGAAAGCCGGCCGCGACGGTTACGCTATCGGCATGAGCTTCCCAGAAAAGGCGTTGAGCGGCGTGTGGGGCTTGAACCTGCTGGCGATCTGCGCCGCGAACTTCAACGAGGTCCGGCACTGCCTGTCCATCCTGCTCCTGTACGCGGCGACCTACTTCCTGTTCGCGCCGCTGCACGCGCTGATCGTGATGTGCGTCTGGATGGCGTACGGACTCGAGAAGGGGGATTCGCCGCTATCGGACGGCGTCGCGCTCCGGGCGGCCTCCCGCATGCTCATGGCCGAGACCTTGATGTTTTGGGCGCTGTATTGGGGCATGATGTTCGAGATCCTTCCCCTGCATATGCGGGTGTAGCCGGGGGGCCTGGCTAGGAAGCGCTTCTTCCGCTATACTGACGCCCGTCATGCCATCCGGCTTCAAACCGATCGCCGTCGCCGACATCATGGATATGCTCCTGGTCGGCACCCTCGTGTACGGGCTCCTGCTGTGGTTCAAGCGGACCAAGGCCGCGTTCGTGGCGCTCGGGCTGCTGCTGATGGTCGTCGTCTACACGGTCGCCTTCGTCGCGGGCATGTACATGACCGTGCGCATCTTCCAGGGCTTCTTCGCCGTGTTCATCGTCGCGGTCATCGTGATCTTCCAGGAGGAGATCCGCTCGATGTTCGAGCGCATCGCGATCTGGAGCCTCACCGGCGGCGTGCTCAAGGCCGCCCCGACCCACCGGCAGGTCGAGATTCTCGTCAGCTCGCTCGGCGACCTCGCGCGTGAGCACATCGGCGCGCTCGTCGTCCTGCGCGGCCTCGACCCGCTCGACCGGCATGTCGAAGGCGGCTGGGACCTCAACGGGGACCTGTCCGAGGCGCTCCTCAAGAGCATCTTCGACTCGCACTCGCTCGGCCACGACGGCGCGTTCATCGTCGAGGAAGGGCGCGTGTCCCGCTTCGGCGCGCAGCTCCCGCTGTCCAAGGATTTCTCCAAGATCACGAACCTTGGCACGCGCCATTCGGCGGCCATCGGCCTTTCCGAGCGCAGCGACGCGATGTGCCTCATCGTCAGCGAGGAGACTGGCACGATCTCGTTCGCGTTGCGCGGGGACCTGGTCGCGGTCAAGGACCTCGAGGAGCTCCAGGACGGCATCGAGATCTTCCTGACGAAGCATCTGCCGAAGACCCCGCAGAACCGGATTTACCATTTCCTGACCGAAAACATGCGCGAGAAGGCGACCGCGACCGTGGTCTCCGTCCTCCTGTGGATCTTCTTCGTCGGATTCGGAGGCGGCCGGTGAAGCCCGGGTTCCACGCGCGCCGCCTCGTCAAGCTGCTGACCGAGAAGGGGCGCTCGCTGTCGCCTCTGACCATCCTGACGCACGATCACCCCGACCCCGACGCGCTCGCGAGCGCCTGGGCGCTCGCCCATCTCGCGCAGTCGCTGGGGAAGATCCGCACGCGCATCGTGTACGGCGGCATGATCGGCCGCGCCGAGAACCGCATCATGGCGGAGCGCCTGTTCGTGCCCGCTCGCCCGTTGCGCAAAGGCGAGCTCGCGGGCGTGCCGCACTTAGCGCTCGTGGACACTCAGCCCCCGTTCAAGAACAATCGGTGTCCGCCGCGCCGCATCCCCGACCTGATCCTCGACCATCACCCGCGCCACGCCGACACGCACTCCGATATGGCGCTCATCGACGAAGGCGTCGGCGCCACCACGACGATCCTCGTGGAAGCGCTGATCGCCGCGGGCATCCGCGTCCCGGGGCGTCTGGCCACCGCGATCGTCTACGGCATCGGCTCGGAGACGCAGAACCTCGGCCGCGAGGCGACCACGCGCGACATGGAGGCCTACCAGGCCCTGTGGCCGAAGGCGAACATGAAGACGCTGTGGCGCATCTCCTATCCGCAGCGTTCCGAGGAGTTCTTCAAGACTCTCTCGCGCGCGGTGCGAGAGGCGTTCGTGGCCGGGCGCGTCGTCGGTGTGAACCTGGGCGTGGTCAATACGCCCGACCGCGTGGCGCAGATGGCCGACTTTCTGCTCACGCTCGAGAAGATGCAGTGGTCCATCGTGACCGCGCGCTACATGGGCCGGCTGCACGTGTCGCTGCGCGCCAATGACCCCGGCGCGGGGGCGGGCCGCCTGCTCAAGCGGCTTCTCGGCGGCGGCAACCGCGGCGGCGGGCACGGCATGATCGCCGGCGGCTCGCTCGAGATCGGCGTGGACGCTCCTGAAACCGAGTGGCGCGTCGCCGAGGAGAAGATCATCTGCGACTTTCTCGCGCATCAGAGCCTGAACGCGTCGGATCGCCGCCGGCCCTTTCGCGGGGCGTGACCGTGACGGCGCCGCTCGTCGCGAAGATTCTCGAGGCCGCGGCTCGGACTCCGGAGAAGGACGCTCTGATCTTCAGCGGCGAACGTGTGAGCTACGGCCGCCTGAAGGAGGGGATGCTCGCGGCCGCGGGGAAGCTCGAAAGCGCGGGCGTACGGCGCGGAGACCGCGTGGTGCTGTCGGCGCGCAACCGCCGTCCGGACTTCGTCTACGGCTATCTCGCGTGCCACTCCCTCGGGGCGATCGCGGTGCCCGTCGATTGGGCCGTTCCCGCGCCCGCGCTCGCCGAGATCATGCGGCTCACGCGCGCCAAGCTCGCGTGGCCGGAGGAGGGCTTGGGCGGCGCCGGAACGGGCGGCCAGGAGGCGGCCGAGATCGGGCTCGACGAGCCGGCGGACATCCTGTTCACGGGCGGGACGACCGGACGCCCGAAGGGAGTCGTGCAAACCCACCGCAACATCCTGGCGTTCGCGGGGGGCCGTGCGGCGGTGGTCGGCGCCTCGACGGACGACCGCCTCGTGCTGCCGCTGCCGCTCAGCCACGGCTACGGCCTGTGCCGGCTGCGCGCCACGCTGCTGTGCGGGGCGACCGCGATCCTCGTGGACGGCTTTTTGGCGCCGGGCGACGTCCTGCGCGCCTTCGATGAGAGCGGCGGGACGAGCCTGTGCTGCGTGCCGTCCGGATTCGAGGCGCTGCTGCAGCTCGCGAGCGGCGAGCTCGCCGGTTGCCGGAGCCGCATCCGGTACATCGAGTCGGCCACGGCCCCGCTGCACGCCGCGACCGCGGCACGCCTCCTGAGCCTCCTGCCGGAGACTCGCCTCTTCAACGCCTACGGCATGACCGAGACGACCTCGTCCATCGCGTACGTCGACCTCCTGAGCGCGCCGGGCAAGGCGGGCTCGGTCGGCAAGGCGGTTCCCGGCATCGAGATCCGCATCGGAAGGGACGGGCGCGTCCTCGTGCGCGGGGCGAGCGTTATGAGCGGGTACTGGGAGAATTCGGAGGAGACGAAGAAAGCCCTCGACGGGGATTGGTACGCCGCGAACGACCTCGGCGCGCTCGACGCCGAAGGCTATCTCTTCCTGAAGGGCCGTCCGGAGGAAATGATCAACGTCGGGGGACTCAAGGTCGCGCCTGCGGAACTCGAGAATCTCCTGAGGGAACACCCGGCGGTGGCCGACTGCGCGTGCGTAGGCGTCGCGGATCCCGCGGGCTTCGCCGGTGAAAGGGTCAAGGCGATCCTCGTTCCGGCTCCGGGCGGGCCGCGGCCGTCCCAAAGGGAGATCGTCGACTGGCTGCGCGGGAAAGTCGAGGCCTACAAGGTGCCGGCGCAGGTCGTATGGCTCGACGCGCTGCCGAAGACGGAACTCGGCAAAGTCGACCGCTCCGCGCTCAGGTAGGGGAAGCGAGCCGCCGCTCGACGTAGGCGTGCACCGCGTCGATCGAGGCGAAGGTCTGCGTGGTCACGTCCCGTCCGGGGATCTTCAGGCCGAACTCCGACTCGAGGAAGTGGATCAGCCGGACGATGCCGAGCGAGTCGACGGCCCGCGTGTCCCAGAACGACTCGTCGTCGCGCAGCGTCCCCGTCGCGACGAGCTTCGTCAGCACGAAGGCCCGGATGCGGCTCTTTTCGTCCATCGGATTCGGAGCCTCCACGTCAGAATTTCGAATAGAAGAAGATTCCGGAATTGAACCGGCCATACTTCAGGAGCAGGATCGCGAGGCCCGCGTAGAGCACGCCGCGCGGGATCGCCGGCAGGCGGTACAGCGAGCCCGCGCCGCCGCGGCGGAACTCGACGACCTCGGCGAGCATCAGCGGGCTCGCGAAGAACAGCAGGCGCTTGGCCAAGTCGACGGCCTGAGGCGTCGGACGCGGCGGGCTGAAGACCTGCCCCGCGAGCGCCGCCGCCTGTCCGAGCGAGTGCGCCCGCAACAGGACGAACCCGGCGCAGACGAGGTGCAGAGTGACGAAGCGGTTGATCCAAGGAAGAGCGGCGGCGAGCGCGCCGCGCGGCTCCCAGCCGCGCCGGAGGGCCGTGAGCTTGATGAAGATCGTCAGCGCGATCCAGAAGCCGTAATTGAGGCCGAGAACCGCCATCTGGAGGCTGAACTTGTGCCACAAACCCATGAGGAGCAGCGTGAACAGCGGCGCGGCGAAGAACTTCCAGTAGCCGAGCGGCAGGTCCACGAACGGCCGGTAGACGAAGTCCGCGAACCATTCCGAGAGCGACACGTGCCAGCGCTTCCAGTGCTCCTGCATGTCCTGGGCGAAGAACGGCAGCCGAAAGTTTTCCGCGAGGTCGTAGCCGAGGCACTTCCCCAGGCCGCGCGCGATGTTCGAATAGCCGGCGAAGTCGCCGTAGAGCTGGAGCGTGAACGCGTAGACGCCGACGAGGGCGGAGAGCCCCGAGTCGGCGGCGGACAGGTCGAAGACGGTGACCACGGCGGGCGCGAGGTTCTCGGCGACGAAGACCTTTTGAAAGACGCCCCACGCGATCAGGTGACAGCCCTCGAAGAAGCGATCCCGGTCGAAGTCCCGCGGCGCCTCCATCTGAGGCAGGAGGACGCGCGCGCGGCCGATGGGCCCGGCCGTCAGCTGTGCGAAAAACCCCGCGAAGAGGCAGTACGGCAGAAAGCTCCGCGCGGCGGGGACGCCGCGCGAGACGTCGAGGACGTACCCCAGGCACTGGAAGGTGTAGTAGGAAAGTCCGAGCGGAAGCGCCGTCTCCGCCAGGACCCGGCCGCGGAGGACGTCCACGCTGTCGGCTCCGAGTGCTGCGAGCTTGAACCCGATGAGGACGCCGGCGTGCAGGACGAGCGCGGCGGCGATCAGGGCGCGGCGCCGGCCGGGAGTGCGGGCCGCACCGAGGGCGCCGGCGAGCTTATACGAGGCGGCAGTCAGCGCGAACAGCAGCGCGGCGCAGCGCCAATCCCACCACGCGTAGAAGAAATAGCTCGCGAAGACGAGCCAGGCGGTCCGCAGGCGCCGGGGAAGGGCCCAGTGGAGGCCCAGCACGAGGAGGAAGAAGCAAAGGAACTCCGGCGTGAGGAGATTCATGAGCGGCTTAAGAGTAGTATATTGCCGGGGTTGCGGACGACGATGACGATCAAGACCAAGGAAGCCGTGCTCGCTTTGCTGCTCGCCGCGGCGTCGTTTCCCGCCTCGGCGGCCGCGCCCGGGATCGAATGGGTGGCCATTCCCGGCGGCGTCTTCGACATGGGCTTCAAGGAAGCGAGCATCACGGATCCGGTGACGGGGAAGACCTGGCCGCCCTCGCGGACGGAGGCGGAAAGGCCGGTTCATCGTGTCGCCGTGAAGGCGTTCGAGATCGCGAAGACGCCGGTGACCTTCAAGCAGTATCGCGCGTGCGTCGCCGCGGGGGCGTGCACGCCCTCCGGCTGCACGGACTCGCGGCGCACCGGCGACGATCAGCCGGTCGTCTGCGTCGACTGGTACCAAGCGAAGGCCTTTTCCGAGTGGGCGGGGGGCAGGCTGCCGACCGAGGCCGAATGGGAGTACGCGGCCCGCAGCGCGGGTAAGGAGCGGGATTATCCCTGGGGCGCCCAGATCGCGACCTGCGAAAAGGCCGTGATGAGCGCCGCCGACGGGGACATCGCCTGCGGCCGGGGCGTGGCGTGGCCCGTCTGCTCGCGGCCCGCGTGGAACACCGAGCAGGGCCTGTGCGACATGGCCGGCCTCGTCTGGGAATGGACCCAGGACTGGTATCACGCCACTTACGAGGGCGCGCCCCGGGACGGGTCCGCATGGGAGACGCCCGCGGGTTTCGAGCGAGTCGCGCGCGGCGGCTCCTACAACAATAAATTCATGCTGCTTCGGACCACGAACCGCGGCGCCGGCGACCCGAACTTCCGGTGCTCGGACAGCGACTCCGCGTTCTGGAATCTGCGCGCGATCTTCATCCGCCTCGGCCTGATGGAGGCTCCGCGCACCGACAGCGACACGATCGGGTTCCGGCCCGCGCGGTCTATTTCCAGCCGATGACGGAGTAGCCCTTGTCGGCGAGGCAGCGCTGCGTGTACGCGCGCTGAATCTCGTCCGGCGAGCCGGCCTCGAACGCGCCCTGCACCGCACCGCCGGCGGCCCCGACCGCGGCGCCCTCGCCGATCGCGCGCGCATAGTTTCCGGTGAACGCGCCGAACACGGTGCCCATGACCGCCCCGAAGACCGCGCCGGCGCCCGTCCGGCGCGCGATGCGCTTGGCCGGGTGGGCCTTCAGATAGACCTTCGCCGCGGCGAGGCACTCGTCGACGTCGGCTTTCGCCGTCGCCTCGCCGGCGGTCTTCAGGCGTTCGTCGGGATACAGCACCGGGCGCGGGCCGGCGCACGCGGCCGCAAGGAGCAACGCGAGAAGGGGGAGGCGACGGCGGGACGGGCTTACTTGCATGAGCGGCCCTCGAGGTAGCCGGCCAGGCAACGGCCGACGGCGGGGTTGTGCTGCGAGTCGCTGTCGAACGCGTCGATCACGCACGAAATCCCGTTCTTGAAAGCCGCATCGTAGTTCGCCTTATTGTGCGGCGTGTAGAAGCCGGCGCAGCCGGTGCCCGTTGAGATGAGCCGCTGCAGCGTCTGCGCCAAGCCGTCGTCCGCGCCATAGAACGAGTCGAGCAGGACGACGCGCGACGGGACCACCCCGGCGGCGAGCGTGGCTTCGAGGGCCTTGTAACCGCCGCTGTGCGCGGCCACGAACGTCTTCGGGAAGCTCCGCTTCGCCGTCAGCGCCAAGGCGGCGATGTCGGCGGGCGTCACCCCGAGGCCGCTGCGGTAGGTGACCAGAAGGACGGCGCCCTTGCCGCGCGCGATCGCTTCGAGCCCGAACATCGAGAACGCTCGCCTCGAGGAATCGAGGTACTGCTCGGGGGGGACGGAGGGGCCGTAGGCGGGATGGTGACCGCGCAGATAGACGAGCAGCGGCGCGTCCGCGGGCGCGCCGTCCGGGGCGTACCAGCAGCCGATTCCGGGGACCGGCAGGCAGTCGGTCTCCTTGTCGGCGGCGAGGGCCGGGGCGGCGAGGACGGCCAGCGAGGCGAGTAGCGCGACGGCTCGGAGCATGCCTCAGTATAGCTTCCGGAAAGTCCTATTTCCACTCCCGCCCGCGGACAATTTAAACCTAATAATATTTATTAGTAAAGCTATTGACAAATATTAGCTTAGCTGTTATATATGAGGGACGGATGAAGTCGACGGGCTCCAAGGGGGACGGTGCGATGAACGACAAGCAGGCGCTGGCGAAGGTGCTGATGCCGTGGCTGTTCGTGGGTCGCGGCTCGGCCTGGAAGCCGTTCGCGAAGGTCCGGTGTGAGGGCGGGAAGTGCGTGTGGACGGAGCGGTCCCGGGGGCGAATCTCGAAGCGCGCCCAGGCCTGCGCCGCCTAAAGGCGCCGCTCCGGGATTTCGAGCCCGGAGCAAGCAGTAAAAGTAGGCGGCCGGTCCCAGCGGGGACCGGCCGCTTCATTTACAAATCACCTGATGCGGGCGCGGCCGGGGAAACGTTCGCCGCCGGGCACGCTCGGATTGACCTCGCTCCGCGATCCGTCC
>JBBQVX010000135.1:0-8193 GCA_038211115.1 Elusimicrobiota bacterium
GACGCCGGAGCCGCCATCGGGACGGTCGCGGAAGGCTTCATGATCGGCGCGATGTGCGGCGCCCAGGAGACGCCGGAGAGGACTTTGCTCGTGATCGGCCACGCGTCCGGCGCCTTCATCCGGCACGCCTACCGGGCGGGCTTCAGCGCCGCATCGGCCGCCCGCGGCCTCGTCGCCGGCGCCGCGTCGTGGGCGGATAAATGCGCGCTGGACGAGGGCTCGGCGGCGAACGCCGCCGCTCAGGCCGCGTCGGACGCGGCGGCCGGCCTCACTTCACCCGGTTCTCGACGCTAACGGCCGCGCCGTCCCGGAAGACCACCCGCACGCGCGCGTCCCCGTCGTCGCGGGACTCGACGCCGACTCCCGTGGAGACGCCGCCGCCCATTCCGTACGAGCCCATCCCAAAGCCGATGCCCAAGGACGGCCGCGCGGAGGAGCCGGCTCCGTAGACCCAGATCTCCTCGTCGACGCCCGCGGTCATGCGGGTGTACCGGCGGCCTGGGGAGCCGAGCGCCATCGTGACCTGCTCGCGCGTAAATCCGATTTCCGCCTTCCCCTCCCGGATATTGCGCTGCGTCTCCGGCGGATAAGCGTCGAACGCGGCCTGATGCGCCTTGATCCGCGACGCGGGGGAGGCGCACGCGGCCAGGGCCGCCAGGAGAATCAGAACGGCGGCGCGAGGAGCTTTCATTGGGCCTCCGCCCCGGCGACGCGCCAGGGCAGCGGCGACGGCGAGCCGCGATGGAACGCCGGCGCGGCCGACGCGCGGGCGACCTCGGCGAGAAGCGCCTCGGGCTCGAACGGCTTCGTGACGTAGCTGACGGCGCCGCTCTGGAGGGCCGCGCGCGCCGCCTCGATACGATGGTCGGCCGTGAGCATGACGACGGCGACCGTGGGATCGAGCCCGCGGATCGCGGAAAGCACCGCGTGCCCATCGAGCTGGGGCATCGAGACGTCGAGCAGCACGAGTCGGGGCTTCTCCCGCCGCACGAGCCGCAGCGCTTCGCGGCCGGAGCTCGCCTCGAGCACTTCGTGCGCCGGGCCCAGTATGCCCCGGATCAACCGGCGCATGTCCCCCTCGTCGTCCACAATCAGAACTTTCATGCGCGTAGCGTACCGAAAGGAACCGCCGTCGTCCATGGCGCGCAGATATGCCTTATGTGAACGTTCGGTGACTCAGCGCTCCGACACCGGATGGCCAAGAAAATCAGACCGCGCGGGCATGGCCCCGCCTCCGCCCGCGCGTTAAAATGAGGCGATGAGATTCATCCTCTTGGCGCTGTTCCTCGCGTCCGGCGCGCGTGCGCAGGAAGGCTCGCCGAACGAGCCTCCCGTGGTCAACGACATCTCCTCGTCGTCCTCGCCTGCGGGCGTCAGGATCGACTGGGCGACCGACCAGCCCTCCGACACGCAGGTCGACTACGGGCCGACGTCCGCCTATGGGAGCTCGACGCCGCCCGCCCCCGCGCCCGTCGTCCTGCACGCGGCGCTCCTGCCCGCTTTGGCGCCGGGGATGCTCTACCACTACCGCGTGAAGTCCAAGAACGCGAGCGGCGCGCTCGGCGTCTCCAGCGACTACACGTTCGAGCCTCCGGCCGCGGCGCCCGCGCCCGCGGCCCCCCTTCCTGGTGCGGAAAAGATCCCGCCGTCGGTCATCATCATGACTCCGGCCGCCGGCTCGTTCGCGTCGAGGACCGTCGCGATCTCCGCGAACGCGACCGACAACGTCGGCGTGGCGCGCGTGCAGTTCCTCCTCGACGGCGCCGCGTTCGCGGCCGCGCTGACGTCGGCGCCGTACACGTTCCGCTGGGACACGCTCACGGCGCCGGACGGGCCGCATACGTTGGCCGCCGTCGCGAGCGACGCGTCCGGGAATTCGGCGACGTCGCCGGTGGTTCCGGTGACCGTCGACAACGCGCCGCCCGCGCTGAGCGCGCTCGCGGCCGGCGCGGCGGGCCCGAACGCTGCCGTCGTGCGCTGGACGACGAACGAGCGCGCCGACTCCCTCGTCGAGTACGGGACGGCGGCGGCGTACGGGTTTTCCGCGAAGGCCGACGCGACCGTCGTCGAGCACTCGGTCGGCCTGACGGGCCTCGGCCCCGGGACGGCCTACCACTACCGCGCGGCCTCGCGCGATCAGGCCGGCAACCAGACGGTCTCAGGCGACGGCGCGTTCGCGACGGACGCCGCGGGCGGCGCGCGGGGACCGTCCCCCGCCGCCGCGGACGACGCGGCCGTCAAGGCGCCGCAGAAGCTGCTGACCCCCTCCCGCGCCGACGGCGTCAACGACAAAGCCGCGTTCGGCCCCGAGGCGCGGGAGGTCTCCGTCTTCGACGTGCGCGGGCGGCTCGTTTTTCACGCGGTCTCGCCCGCCCCGGCCGCGCCGCTCGTCTGGGACTGCCGCGACGGCGCGGGACGAGTCGTCGAGAGCGGGATCTATCTCGCGTCGATCATCAAGCGCGACGGCGGCCGCCTCACGCAGAGCTTCTCGATCGCGAAGTGACGAGATACGCCCGCCAAATAACCTTTGCCCTCCCTCTACAGCCTCCGTAGGTTTTATGGACTATCATCGAAGGCATGAACCACTTTAAAACGGCGTTCGCGACGCTCCTGCTCTTCACGTCCTTCACGCTCGACCTTTCCGCTCAATGCGTGGACGGAAATACGGCCTGGCGCAACGCCTCGTTCCCCCGGCAGAGCGGGCCTTTCGTCATCACCTTCAGCGCGGCGACCTTCGGTCCCAACGTCGACGGCGTCACCGGCTTTTCGCTGGGGAGCTGCTCGGGCTACAGCGCGCTCGCGGCCGCGGTCCGCTTCAACAACACGGGCTATCTCGACGCTCGCGACGGGACCGCTTACAAGGCGGACACGGCGATCCCGTATGCCACCGGCGCCTGGTTCGCCTTTCGCGTCACGGTCGATCCCGCCGCCCGGAAATACTCGGTCTACGTCACGCCGAAAGGCGCGTCCGAAAAAACGCTCGCGCTGAACTACGCCTTCCGCCCCGAGGCCCAAGGGACCTCGCTCGACAATTGCGCGATCAACAGCGCGGCGGGAAGCCACCAGGTCTGCGGCTTCACCGTCGCCCCCTTAGGGGCCGCGGCGCCCCCGCCGCCCGTCGTTCCCATCACGCCTCCCATCGTCCCGCCGCCGGCTTCCTCCGCGACGGACCGCTTCGGCGTCAAGAAGCTCTATTCGACGGCGGCCGGCGGCAAGGACTGGAGCGCGAAGTGGGACAACGGCGTCGCGCGGACCTTCAAGTCGGGACAGCCGGACCCCTCCGACCCGTGGTTCCGCGCAAAAGGCGACGCGACCTACAGCCCGGACGGCAAGGGCCTGTTCAACATCTCCGGCGCCGTGCCGCGCATGTACATCTACGATCCGGCCTTGCAGAGCAGCTGGCGCAACGTCGAGATGACGGTGTACGCCTACCGCGTCGCCGACAGCGGCACGCCGTGGGGCGGCATCGAGGGCGTCGCGCGCACCAACCACAGCGCGGTCGGCGCTTCGGAGACGGTCAACGGCTGCGACAGCCGCGGCAACGACGCGCGCTTCCGCTACGACGGACGCGTCGATTTCGAGAAGGAGACCAAGCATCCCGCGTCCGTGACGGCCAACAGCAAGATCCACTGGCCGACCCTGCCGTACAAGACCTGGATCGGCTACAAGCTCGTCGTCTACGACCTGCCCAACGGCAACGTCAAGCTCGAGAGCTACATGGACCTGACCGACGGCCTGAACGGCGGCACGTGGGTCAAGGTCAACGAGCTCGAGGACAACGGCTCCAACTTCGGCGTGGGCGGGACGCCCTGCAAGCCCGGGATCAACCCGGCCGAGCGCCTGACCAACAACGACGCCCGGCCGGGCAGCGAGACCGGGAAACCGAACATCGCGGTCTATTGGCGCAGCGACAACGTCGGCGCGAACGGCCTCATCTACAAGAAGATGAGCGTCCGCGAGATTTCGGCGCCCTGACCGGCCTCTCAGAACGGATAAGGGACTCCGCGCGGGAGGTCTCCGCGCCGAGAGCCAGTAGCGGGAGCACGGCCAGGAAGCGGCTCCCTCGTTTTATAGACCGCGTCGCCATCTCAACGATATTAGCAATTGCCCCCGACGGCCCGAAACTGGCATAATGGCCCGTCGGTGAAGGACGGTAGGGTGGCTGAGCGGTCAAAAGCACCGGTCTGTAAAACCGGCGGCAATAGCCTACACAGGTTCGAATCCTGTCCCTACCAATTTTGAGAAAAAGCCGGCTCGAAAGAGCCGGCTTTTTTCTTTACGGCTTCAGCGCGAGGGTCGCGGCGAAGCAGGGGATGCGGTCGGAGATCGCGCTGATACCCGGCTCCCACGAGTCCTCGTAGAAGCCCGCGATCATCAGGCCCGCGTCGAGCTGGCCGCCGAGCTGGTCGGCCAAGGAGTGCCCGAAGGACAGCGGCTGCTTGAGCTCGAGCTTCTTCTTCAGCAGCTCCGGCGCCAGCTGCTCGAGGTCCGAGTAGGGGATCTTATAGCTCACCGAGATCTCCCCGTGATCGTCCTTCTCCTCCTCCACGAGGAACAGGACCGGCTGGCAGAAGCCCGCGAGCAGGCGCCCGCCCGGACGCAGGACGCGCGCGATCTCCCTCCACACGGGACGGATCGCGGGCACGAAGCAGTTCGAGCAGGCATGGAAGACGAGATCGAACGAGGCGTCCGCGAAGCGGGACAGGTCGGCCATGTCGCCCTGCTCGGTCGTCAGGTCGAGGCCGTCCCGCAGCGCGACGGCCGCGTCGCGCTCGAGCTGGGCGGGCGAGGCGTCGAAGACGGTCACCTTCGCGCCGGCCGCGGCTATGATCGGCCCCTGCTGGCCGCCGGCCGAGGCGAGCGCCAAGACGCGCGTGCCCTTGAGCGGGCCGAACCACTCGCGCGGCACGGGCTTGCGCGGAGTCAAGTCCACCGACCACGAGCCCGCGCGCGCCAGCGCCACGGTCTCGGCGTCCACGGGGATCGTCCAGCGGTTGCGCTCCGCGACCTGCTTGTCCCACGCGTCGCGGTTGTGGGATAGGATGTCGGTCATATCCGGCGTCAGCGGCCCAGGAGCCAGTTCAGGCCCTGCTGCCGGGTCTTCGCGTCCTTGCGCACCTTCGCGTCGGGCGTCATGAAGTCGAGCTCGGCGGAGAGCGCGTAGGTGTGGCCGCCGCGACGGTTTCCGCGCACGGCCGTCGGGGAATAACCATAGGTCATCTCCCAATGCAGAGCGCCTTTCTCCGGCGAGAACTCGAGCCCCGCGCTGAAGCCGGCGTGGAGCGGGCCGCCCGGGTCGGTGCCGCGGATTGCCGTGACGGCGGCGCCCGCCGCGAGAAAATTGACGAAAAAGCGCTTCGAGTGCTCGATCGGAATTCCGTACCGCAGCCAAATGTGCCCGTACTCGCGCGCCGCGATCTCCTGGGCGAAATAGCCCGGGATGCTCAGCGGGAACTCGGAGGACTGCGTCAGCATGCCGCCCAGGCGGTACGCCGCGAGGCGTCCGAGACGGTCGCCGCCGCCGACGCCGAGCCCGCCCGCGGCGCGCGCGTCTCCGTACGGAGGCAGGACGATCAGGAACCGCATCCAGTAGAGGTTGATGTCTCGCCGCACGGAGCGGTCGTGGTTGTAGCCGTACTCCCCCGGCCGGTCGCGGACGCGGGATTCATACCAGGTCGAAAGTTCCATCGCCGGCGTCCGGGCGCTGCCCGGCTCCTGGCCGCCGAGACGAAGCCCCACGCGCGCGGTGCCGGTCCATTCGTCGGGCGGAACCTCGAAATTGGAGTCGGTCAGCGCGGTCCGTTGATAATCCGTGTAGACGGCGGAGAAGCGGACGACGCCGCTGAGCGGCACGGGCCCGATGTTCCCGATCTTGGGATACAAGGACAGTGAGGGTCCGCCACCGTGGCCGATGAACGACTCGCCGTGGCGCTGGTCGCCCCGGACGACCTCCTGGCGGCTGAACGCGTAGCCGCCGCCGCTGAAGCCCAGGCCGACGTCCGTGCGCGAGCCGAGGACTCCCGGAAGACCAAGTTCCGCGTCCGCGTACACGGGTGCCAGCGCGAGCCGAAGGGCGCTGCCCGGGCCCGCCAGGCCGGGCCGGTTCATATAAAGGTAGGCGTACGCACCGCTAGGGCCGGGGTTTCCGAGGCCGTCCTCATAGCCTCCCTCGAGCAGGAGACGTTTCGTGTCGTCGATCTGCGCGCGAGCGCGGGCGGCGAGAAGCATCAGCGCCGCGAGAGCGAGCGCGCGTCCAATCATTCCACGAGTCTAACAGTCCGGGAGACGGGCGGCAAGGGCGTGACGGTCACACTCCGGCAGTCGAGAGGAAACACGCAATTTTGCTAGAATTAAAGCATGGCACTCCATATCGTCGTCTGCGTGAAAAGCACCCCGTCCAGCGTCAACGTCGGCGTCGACGCCTCCGGCCAGCCGAAAATCGCCGGAGTCCCGACCGCCCTGAATCCGTTCGACGAGTTCGCGGTGGAAGAGGCCGTCCGCCTCAAGGAACGCGTCGCCGGCTCGACCGCGACCGCGCTCACCGTCGGCCCCGACTCCGCCGCCGAAGTCCTGCGCGAGGCCATCGCCCGCGGCATGGACGCCGGCGCGATCGTCTCCGGCCCCGAGTTCGAGGGCGGCGACAGCTTCGCGACCTCGCTCGCGTTGTCCGCTGCGATCAAGAAGCTCCACGCCGAAAAGCCCGTGCACCTCGTGATCTTCGGCAAGAACACCAGCGACGTCGGCGCCGGCGTCGTCGGCACCCAGACCGCCGCGTGGCTCGATTGGGCTTCCGCGTCCGCGATCAAGAAGATCGACGAGATCAGCGAGCAGTCCGCGACCGTCACCCGCATGATGGAGGATGGAGTCGATACCGTGAAGCTCACGCTCCCCGCCTGTATCGCCACGATCAAGGAGATCAACGAGCCGCGCCTGCCCTCGCTGAAGGGCAAGATGGCCTCGAAGAAGGCGGTGTTCCCGAAATGGACCGCCACCGATCTCGGGCTGCAGGCCGGACAGGTCGGCGCCGCCGGCGCCGGCTCCTCGGTCGTCAAAGCCACCCTTCCCCCCACCCGCCCCGCCGGCCTCAAGGTCGAGGGCGCGTCGGCCGCAGAAAAAGCCGCGAAACTCGTCGACATCCTCGTCGAAAGGAAGCTGATCTAACATGGCCAACATCCTCGTCGTCGCGATTCCCCAGCGCGGAGCCCTGTCTCCCGCCTCGTACGAACTGCTCGGAGCGGGCCGCGTCCTCGCGGACGCGCTTAAGGCTCCGCTGACCGCCGCCGTGATCGGCGGCAACGCCATGGCCCTCGCCGCCGACCTCGCCGGACGCGGGGCCGACAAGGTCCTCGCCGTCGAGCACGCGTCGCTGACGAACTTCACGGAAGAGGCGTACGCGAAGGCCGCCGCCGCGGCCGCCTTGCAGTGCGGCGCGACGCGCGTGATCCTTCCCTCCACGATCGCCGGACGCGCGGTCGCCGCGCGCCTGGCCGTCCTGCTCAAGGCCGGTCTCGCGACGGACGTGTCCGAGATCCTGCCCGACGGGAAGGTCCGCCGCGGCTACTACGGCGGCAACCTCATCGCCGAAGTCGAGTTCAAGACGCCCGTCGCCGTGCTGACCGTCGCCGCGATGACGTTCCCGCGCGCCGAGTCCAAGGGCGCTTCCGCTCCGGTCGAGGCCGTCGCCTTCGATCCGGGCGCTTCGAAGAGCGAGTTCGTCGGCTTCAAGGCCGAGGAGTCCCGCGAGATCGACCTCGGCGCCGCCGAGAAGGTCGTCTCCGGCGGCTTCGGCCTCGGCTCCGCCGAGGGCTTCAAGCCCGTCTACGACCTCGCGCACGCGCTCGGCGCCGCCGTCGGCGCGAGCCGCCGCGCGGTCGACTCGGGCTGGATTCCTTACCGCCACCAGGTCGGCCTGACCGGCCGCACCGTGCGCCCGAAGCTCTACGTCGCCGTCGGCATCTCCGGCCAGATCCAGCACTTGGCCGGCATGTCCTCGTCCAGCACGATCGTCGCGATCAACACGGACAAGGATTGCCCGCTGATGCAGATGGCGTCGATCTCGGTCCAGGGCGAGTACGCGGAGCTTCTGCCGCTCATCACCGCCGAGATCAAGAACCGCAAAGGTCACGCGGTCGCGGCCTAACGTCTCCCCCGCCTCACGACAACAAGCGGCCGGTCCCCTCAGCGGGACCGGCC
>JBBQVX010000136.1:0-8120 GCA_038211115.1 Elusimicrobiota bacterium
CGAGCTCGGCCGCGCGCGGCTCGACCTCGGCCTGGAACAGGAGCGTGACGGCGTCGGACGCGGAAGCGAGCAGGATGTCGGACTCGTTGGCGTTGCCGATCGCGCCGTGGATGATGCGCACGCGGCACTCGGTCGTGGACAGGCCTTCGAGGGAGTCGCGCAGCGCCTGGAGGGAACCCTGCATGTCGACCTTCAGGAGGATGTTGAGGTCCTTGGCCTTCGAGACGCCGGAGCTCATGGCGGAGCGCAGACCGACGAGGGTCATGTGCTTCTGGTGGGCCATGGACTGCTCGCGGTGGATGAGGCGGCGCTTCTCGGCGATGTCGCGGGCGGCCTTCTCGTTCTCGACGACGGTGAACGCGTCGCCGGCGAGGGGGGTGCCCATGATGCCCAAGATCTCGACCGGGGTCGCGGGACCGGCGGCCTCGATGCGCTTGCCGGTGTCGTCGAGCAGCGCCTTGATCTTGCCGTGCGCGAGGCCGGCGACGAACGCGTCGCCGAGCTTGAGCGTGCCGGCCTGGACGAGCACGGTGGAGACGGCGCCGCGCTTGGGGTCCATCTTGGCCTCGAGGACCGTGCCGTACGCGGGGCGGTCCGGGTTGGCCTTGAGCTCGAGGATCTCGGCCTGGAGGGCCAAGGACTCGAGGAGCTTATCGAGGTTCAGGCGCTTCTTCGCGGAGACGTCGACGAAGATGTTCTTGCCGCCCCACTCTTCGGGCTGCAGGCCGAGGCCGGAGAGATCCTGGCGGATCTTCTGCGGGTTCGCGCCGGGCAGGTCGATCTTGTTGACCGCGATGACGATGGGCACGCCGGCGGCCTTAGCGTGGTCGATGGCCTCGACCGTCTGCGGCATGATGCCGTCGGTGGCGGACACGACGAGGACGACGATGTCCGTGACCTTGGCGCCGCGCGCGCGCATGGCGGTGAAGGCCTCGTGACCGGGCGTGTCGAGGAACACGATCTCGCCCTTGTCGATCTTAACCTTGTACGCGCCGATGTGCTGCGTGATGCCGCCGTGCTCGCCTTCGGCCACCTTCGCCGAGCGGATGGCGTCGAGGAGCGAGGTTTTGCCGTGGTCGACGTGGCCCATGATGGTGATCACGGGGGAGCGGGGCTTGAGCTTGGCGGGGTCTTCCTTCTCGGCCTTGACGACCGCGAGCTCCTCTTCTTTGTACATCGCGACGACCTCGAGCTCGTAGCCGAAGTCGGAGGCGACGACCTGTGCGGCCTCCGCGTCGAGGCGCTGGTTGATGGTGGCGAAGATGCCCAGGCCCATCAGCTTCTTGATGACGTCGTTCGTCTTGAGCTCCATCTTCTCGGAGAGCTCGCGGACGGTGATCATCGACGAGACTTTGATCTTCTTGAGCGCGGGCTTCTGGCCGGGTTCTAAAGGCTTCGCCGCAGGCGAAGCGGGGCGGTTCTGATGCTGAGGACGGTTGCCGCCCTGGCCGGGGCGGTGCTGGCCCGGACGCTGACCGGGCATCGGCGGGCGCGGGGAACCGGGGCGCGGCGTCATCTGCGGCCGGGTCGTGATCGCGCCGGGGCGGAGGATGACGGGTTTCTGCGGACCCGAGGTGCCGGGCTTCGGCGGCATCGGCGGCAGCGCGCCGGTGACGGGCGGCTTCGCCGCGGGAGGCACGGGCGCGCCCGGAACGGCGGGCTTCGGCGCGACGGGAGCGCCGGCGGCGGGCTGGATCGGCTTCGCGGGCGACGGCGCGCCGGGAACGACGGGCTTCGGCGCGACGGGCATGCCGGGGACCGCGGGCTTCGCCGCGGGCGGGACGACGGGAGCGGGGGACGGCGCGGGCGCGGGCGCCGCGGCGACGGGCGCGGGCGGCGCCACGACCTTCGGGGCCGGCGGCTTCGGGAGCGCGGCGCCGGCGGCCAAGCGCGTCACCGTCGGACCGGCCGTCGAGATGTTGCGCTTCTTGAACATCGCGAACGCGGAGACCAGATTCGACGAAGCGGGCGCGATGGAGCCTTCTTCCTGAGTGGTCCGGACCTCGGCGGCGGTCTTCGTCACGCCCTCGACGTCGGACTCGACTCCTTTGCCTTTGGCGGCGCCTTTCTTCGGGGCGGCCTTCGCCTTCGCAGGCGCGGTCTTCGCGGCCACAGGCTTCTTCGTCGCAACGGGAGTCTTTTTGATGATCTTCTTTTCCATGTAAGCTGAGATTATAGCATTTGGGGGGGGGCCTAGAAAAGCCTAGCCGCTATAAGGATTTCCGCCGACGCGGCTGCGTCCGGCCGCTCGCGGCCGGACGTCCCGCACGCGATAGGCCCGCTTAAGCCTTGGCTGCGAGAGCGGCCTTGGCGTTCGCGATGATCTTGGCGGCGGTCTTCTCGCCGATGCCCGCGGTCTTCAGATCCTCGGCCGAGGCGCCCGCGAGCTTCGCGGCGTCGGTGATGCCGGCCTTGACCAAGGTCTCGAGCGTCTTCGGGCCGACGCCTTCCAGCGTCGTCAGGGACTCGTCGGCGCCGGACGCGGCCGACTTCGAGGCGGGCTTCGCGGGCTCGGCTTTGACCTCGAGCGTCCAGCCCGTGAGCTTCTGGGCGAGCCGCACGTTCTGGCCGTCCTTGCCGATCGCGAGCGCCAACTGCTCTTCGGCGACGAGCACCTCGGCGATCCGGTTCTCGGGATCCATGACCTGTACCGACGAGACCTTCGCGGGCGCGAGCGCCGCGGCGAGAGACTCCTCGACGCCGTCGGCGTAAGCGATCAGATCGATGCGTTCGCCGGCGACCTCGTTCATGATCGAGCGGATGCGCGAGCCGCGCAGACCGACGCACGAGCCGATCGCGTCGACGCGCGGGTCGTTGGACTTCACGATCACCTTGGCGCGAAAGCCGGGGTCGCGCACGATGCGCACGATCTCGACGGTCTTGTCCGCGATCTCCGGGACTTCCATCTCCATGAGGCGCTGGAGGAACAGGTCGGCCGCGCGAGAGAGCACGACGGCAGGCCCCCGTTGAGACTTATCGACGCGAAGAATTACGGCTCGGACGTTCGAGCCGATATTATAGCGCTCACGCCGGATTTGCTCGCGCGGGGGCAGCACGCCCTCGGTTTTCCCGAGGTCGACGATGATGCTGCGCTCGACGAAGCGGTGCACGGAGCCGGAGACGACCTCGCCTTCCTTCGGCTTGAACTCCTCGTACAGCTTGTCGCGCTCGACCTCGCGGACGCGCTGGGTCAGCACCTGCTTGGCGGTCTGCGCGGCGATGCGGGCGAAATCGGCGGCGGGCGCGGGATAAATCAGCTCGTCGCCGACCTTCGCGCCCTTCTTGATCTTCTGCGCGTCGGACTCGGTGAGCTCCAGTTCGGGATCGACGACGGCGTCGACGACCTTCTTCGCCACGACGGCCGAGAAGACGCCGGTGTCGCGGTCGATGGCGGCGCGGATGTCCGCGTTCTTGCCGACGTGCTTGCGCAGCGAGGACACGACCGCGCCCTCGATCATCGACAGAATTTCGTCGACGGGAATATTCTTCTCGCGCGCGATCTGCTCCAACGCCGTCATCAATTCGGATTTGCTCATAAGATCAATCCTCCGAGAAATCAACCGCGGCGGAGTCGTCGAGCCGGAGCTCGTCGATGGTCTCGCGCGCGAACGCCTTCATGTCCTTGTCCACGAGGACCAGGATCCGTCCGTCTTTGAGCCCCTGAAGCACGCCCGAGAACTTGCGCTGGCCGTTCTCGGGGAGTTTCAGGCGCAACTTCACGGGCTTGCCCGCGAAGCGCTCGAAATCCTTGTCCTTCTTGATCACGCGGTCGAGCCCGGGGGAGCTTACCTCGAGCACGTACGACTTCGCGATCTTGTCGCCGTCATCGAGCGTCGCGCCGACCCGGTCCGAGAAATACGCGCAGTCGTCGAGCGTGATGCCGTTCGGCTTGTCGAGGAAAAGGCGCAGGACCCACTGGCGGCCTTCCTGGCGCCACTGCAGGTCCACCAATTCGCCGCCCTCCTGCTCGATCAGGGGGGTCAGAAGGGCTTCGATTTCCTTGGCATCCATGGTTTTCAGCTCAATAAAAAAAGTGGCTCAACACGGCAGCCACTCCTTAAGAAAGCGCGCCCCCCAAGACGATGGGGGGCGAACGCTTAAAGTATAGCATGCCGCGCGGGCAGGCTGTCAACAGGGTTGCACGAAATAATTACAGGGGTTATACTCCGGTCATGAACATGATAGACCGCTTCAAGAACGGCTTCGTCCTGCTCGGGAATTCGTTCGCCGTGATGCGCGCCAACCCCCGCCTGCTCCTGTTCCCGCTCGCGACGGCCGCGCTCACGGTCGTCATCGGCCTCCTGTTCATGACCCCCATCGTCTTCCAGCCCTCCGAGCACAAGTACACCGAGGCCGCGCACTGGTCCGAGGTCGGCTCGCGCCTGATCGTCACGAGCGAGCCGGACCTCGAGGACCTGGCGAGGGGCCGCAAGCGTCACGTGGCCCTTTCACACGCGGCCATGGCGTACGCCATCATGGCCTACTTCCTGTCCATGTTCCTGGCGACGTTCTTCAACGTGGCCTTCGTCCACGAGATTTTCGACGCGCTCGACGGGAACCCGGTCTCCGTGACCGAGGGGATCCAGTTCGCCCTGACGAAGCTCAAGCCTATCCTGATCTGGACCCTGTTCGCGGGGCTGATCGGACTCCTGATCAAGTCCCTCGAGGAAAAGTTCGGCTTCATCGGGCGAATGATCGTGCGTTCGATCGGACTCGCGTGGAGCGTGGCCTCGGTGTTCGTGATCCCCGTGCTCGTCATGGAGGAGCACTCGGACAATCCGATCGAGGTCGTCAAGCAGTCCGCCGGCGTGATCCGCAAGGCGTGGGGGGAGGCCCTGGCGGGGTACGCCGGCCTGCAGGTCGGCGGCGTGATCGTCATCGCGGCCCTATTCGCGGCCGTCGGCGGAGGCGGCTACATTTCGTATTCGACGCAGTCGGCCGCGCCCGTGCTGATCTCCGTGCTCGGCTGGCTCGCGGCGGCGGCGGTGTTCTCGTACGCGCTCGGCGTCGCGGGACAGATATACCTGTGCGTCCTCTACCGCTACGCGACCACCGGCGCCGTGCCCGCGGGCTACACGCCGGAGTTGCTCGGCCTGGCCTGGCGCCCGAAAAAGGCCTAGCACTCCCGCTGGGACCATCGGCCTATAGCGCCGTCCCGTTGCCGGGTTATCATTAAAGGGCGTGAAAGCCCTCCGTCGCTTCGTCGTGCCGCTCGCCCTGGCGCTGCCTTCTTTCGCCGCCGCCGGGATCGTGGCGACCGCCGGCCTCGCCGCCTTCGACGCGCCTCTCGGCGCCCCCACGCTCTCCGTCTCGCCGGCCGCGGCGCTCATCCCCGCTCTCTCGTTCGCTGCGCCCGCTTTCTTCGCGGTCCCGACGCCGCTCATGGCCGCCGGAGCACCCGTTCTTTCCGCCCTACCTGTTCCCGCCGCGCTCACGCCGGTGACCCCGGCCGCCGCGATTGCCGCGCTCGGCGCCCTCGGGGGCGCGCTCCGGCCGGTCGCAACGGCGGCACACAATGACGTGACCGCGGAATACCGCGCCCTCTGGGACGGGACGCCGGGGACCGCGCTACGCTCTGGCGATCACCCGGAACTCGATGAGCTGAAGAAGTACAAGGTCCTACTCGTGCCCGGCTTCATGACCGGCATCTACGTTCGCATGGGCAACCATTCCGCCTGGCCCGCGCGGCGCTATTTCGGCGACCAGCTCGACTGGCTCAAGAAGATGGGCGTCGAGCACGAGGTCGTCGACGTACACTCGCTGCAGAGCGTCGAGCACAACGCGCCGATCGTGGCGGCGGCCATCGCGGCCTCGAAGAAGCCCGTCCTCGTCGTCACGCACAGCATGGGGGGACGTATCCTGCTCCACGCCCTGATCCAGCGTCCCGAGCTGCGCGCGCGCGTGCGCGGCTGGACGCCGATGCAGACGCCGTTCCTCGGGTCGCACATCGCCGACCTGCCCGCGATCGTCGGCGTTTCGGGCCTGCTGCGCCTGTTCGGCGGGACGAAGGAGGCCGTGAGCTCGATGACCGGGAAGCGCTCGCGCGAATACTACGAGCGCCACCGCGAAGCCGTCGCCGAAATCCTGCGCGTCGTGCCGGTCGTCGCATTCGCGAGCTGGGTGAACACCGCCGCGCCGGCCTGGCTGACGCTCGCCAACCCGCTGCTCAAGTGGGCGTGGAACGCGGTCTCGCGCCGCGGCGGGAAGAACGACATCCTCATTCCGGTCGAGAACGCCGCGCTGCCCGGCATGCCCGTGGTCGTCGTGCACGGGATCGACCACGCGAGCGCCGTCGTCGACACTCCCGCGCCCGTCGACCGCGTACGCATCCTCAAGACTTTGCTGACGATGGTCCTGAGGCGCGGCGCGCCGGCCTCGCCTTAAACGGCGGCGGGAACCGGACCGGCCAGGATCGCGGCGAGCTTGTCCGCGGCCTCGTCGAGCGCCCAGTTGGAGGCGGCCGCGTCGCCGCGTTTCTTGTACTCGACGTGGCCGGCGTCGAGCATGCGCTTGGAGATCACGAAGCGATGCGGGATCCCGATCAGGTCGATGTCCTTGAACTTGACGCCCGGCTTGCCGTCGCGGTCGTCCTCGAGCACGTCGAAGCCCTTGGCCTCGAGCGCCTTGACCAGCGCGTCGGTCGCGGGGCGCACGCGCGCGTCGTCGCTCTCGTCGATGACGACGACGGCGCACTGGAAGGGGGCGATCTCCGACGGCCACAGGATGCCGTCCTTGTCGTGGCCTTGCTCGATCGCGGCGGCCACCACGCGCGAGACGCCGATGCCGTAGCAGCCCATCACCATGACCTGCGGCTTCTGCGCCTTGTCGAGGTATTCGGCCTTCATCGACTTCGAGTACTTGGTGCCGAGCTTGAACGTGTGGCCGACCTCGATGCCCTTGAAGAACTCGGTCACGGCCCCGCAGCTCGGGCACGGATCCTCGAGCGTGGCGGAGCGCAGGTCGAAGAAGCCCTTGATGTCCGGCAGTTCGCGCGCGATGTTGAAGTTGTCGGTGTGCAGGCCGTCCTTGTTGGCGCCCGACACGCCGTTGAGCACGGCGCGCGTCGAGAAATCGGCGTAGATCGCGGCGCCGGGATGATTCTGCGGCCCGCCGAAGCCGACCTTGCAGCCCATCACCGCCTCGTACTGGGCGGGGGACGCCCGGAATAAATTCGGAGCTCCCACCGCCGCCGCGAGCTTCGCCTCGTGCAGCTCGTGGTCGCCGCGCATCAGCGCGATCACGGGCGTCTTGCCGTCGATCATGTACAGCTGGGTCTTGAGGAACTCGGTGACGGGACGGCCGACGAGCGCGGCCACGTCGGCGACGGTCGTCTTGCCCTGCGTGTCGAACTCGGAGAGCGGCTTGAACGCCGAGGCGTCCGGCGCCTTGAACGCATCCTTGATCTCGCTGCGCTCGATGTTCGCACCGTAGTCGCACTTCGTGCACGACACGATGGTCTCCTCGCCGGTCTCGGCGAGCACCATGAACTCGTGGGAGAAGGAGCCGCCGATGGCGCCTGCCTGCGCCAGCACGGGCTTGAACTTCAGTCCGCAGCGGATGAACACGCGCTTGTAGGCCTCGTAGATCGTCTTGTAGTACGCGGACGCGTCCGCCTCATCGGCGTGGAAGGAGTACGCGTCCTTCATGATGAACTCGCGCGCGCGCATCACGCCGAAGCGGGGGCGGATCTCGTCGCGGAACTTGCGGCCGATCTGGTACAGCATCGTCGGCAGCTGGCGCCAGGAGCGGATCTCGCGGCGCACGAGATCGGTGACGACCTCCTCCGCCGTCGGCGCGAAGCAGAACTCCGCGTCCTTGCGGTCCTTGATGCGCAGCAGCTCCTTACCATAGACCGGCCAGCGACCGGTCTCTTCCCAGAGGGCTTTGGGTTGAATGACGGGGAGGTCGACCTCGAGGCCGCCGATGCCGTCCATCTCCGCGCGCACGATCTTCTCCACCTTGCGCAGCACCCGCAGGCCGAGCGGAAGCCAGTCGTAGATGCCCGAGGCGACCTTGCGGATCATGCCCGCGCGCTGCATCAGCTGCGCCGATACGTTGTCCGCGTCCGACGGCGCCTCACGCAGCGTGGGAAGAAGGTATTTCGATAGTTTCATAGCTCG
>JBBQVX010000137.1:0-8118 GCA_038211115.1 Elusimicrobiota bacterium
GGCAATGAACATGCGCTTATTCTAGCAAAAGGTGTCAGGCCACCCAATGTTGCAGTAATCGTTAAAGGAGATTCGCGCGAATACTGCAACAATGGGAGGCCTGACACCACCTTCTTCCTACAGGCCGGCTGCGGCCTGTTCGGCGGGGACGCGCGGCGCCACGAGGGCGACGCGGCCCAAACGGCGGAGGACCGCCTTCCGCAGGCCCGCGTCCTTGAACAGGCTCCCGTGCAACGCGAGCGGGATCGGGCGCGGCAGGACGAGATCCTGGACCGCCTCGGCCGCGATGGCCGCGAGGTGGTCGGCGGCCTCCTCGCGCAACCGCCGGGCGCGCGCGGAGCGGGCGCGCAGGACCTTGGGCGCCAAGGCCGCGGTCGCGCGCACGGGATCGTGGGCGTGCGCGAGATCGAGGGGCGCGGGCAGGCGGAGCTCGCGCCGCAGGAACGGGTCGCGCGAGGCCGTCTTCCCGAGCCAGAACCCGGAGCCCTCGTCGCCGAGCAGCGGTCCGAGGCCGCCCGCCCTGCGGGACGCTCCCCCCTCGCCGCGCGCGAAGGCGATCGAGCCCGTGCTCGCGACGAGAAGGACGCCGGGCCCGTCCCCGAAGGCGGCGCGGTGGGCGATCTCGAAATCGGACACGACGCGGACCCTCGCCGCGAGCGGCTTCAAGAGCTTCGTCAGCGCCGCGCGCCCTTCCTTTCCGCCGAGGCGCGTGCCGCCGAGCGTGAGCTCGTCGACGCGCCGCAGGCCGCGCTTCTTGAGGAGCCGCCGCAGGGCGGCGGGGGCGTCGCGCCAGGCGGTCGCGTGCGTGCGCTCGGTCCAGACGGCCCGCGTTCCGTCCGACAGGCAGGCGCGCAGCCAGGTCGCGCCGAGGTCCACGCCCAGCGCGGTCATGGAGCGGGCTTGTAGATCTGGCGCTGCTCTTCCTCGGCGAGCAGGTCCATGAGGCTGATCTGCAGGGCACGGCTCCAGGCGAGGGCGCTTTCGCGGACCTCGGTCGGCTTGCGCTGATCCATCATGTCGTGGATCGCGACCTGTACGACGTTGCGCCGGGCCTGGATGCTGTCGTCGATCCGCACCTGGATCGTCGGTTTCTGCCCCGGAAGGGCGGGCGATACTTTGGCCGTCAGCACGCCCATCGACGTGATCTTGCCGGGCCGGATCTCGTACGCGTGCTGGCGCAGGAGGTCCCGCGGGAACGGCAGGGAATAAGTCCGGCCCTCGATGTAGACGTTCATCGTCGGCTGGTAGAACCCGAACATCGTGCGCGTCGGTGCGAGGCGGTACGTGCCGGGCTCGACGAGATACAGGTAGTTTTCGCCGCTGACGAGCGGAAGCCGGTACACCTCGGCTTGATGGCCGCCGCCGTCGTTCTCGAAATTAATGACGATCCGGCCGTTGCGGGTCTCGCCGGAGGGAAGGATCGTCGTGCAGCCGATCAGGATCGCGGAGATCGCCTGTTCGGGCGGCGCGTTGCGGTCGGGCACGGTGCCCCGGCACGCGGCGAAGGCCAAGACGGATGAAGCGAGCAATATCCTGCGCATCGTCTTTGAGGATAGCCCATCTATGTTAAGGAAACAAGGCGGCTAGGCCGGGTTCTAGTAGTCCAGCTTCCCGATCTCGACGCCCTGGAAGTAGGCCTTCACGATCTCCTCGTAGCTCTGGCCGGCCTCGGCGCGACCCATCGCGCCCGACTGACAGAGGCCCACGGCGTGGCCCCACCCGCCGCCGCGGAAGACGAAGGTCTCCGGCATGAGCACGGGAGCGGCCTTCGCGGGCTTCTTCCCCTTCGCGGCCTTCGGCGCCGGCGGGAAATCCTTGCGGTACTCGGTGTCCACGACGAACATCGTGCTGCGCAGAGAGCCGACCCCGAGGAGACTGCGGATCTCCATCTCGTCGTTCAGCTTCTTGTTCTTCTTCGAGCCGATGATGAGAAACGACTCGACGTGGCCCGAAGGCACGCGGCGGAGCACGCGCAGGCCGCGGAGCTTCCCGATTTTAAACTTTCGGTTTAATTTTTCTTCCAGCTCCTTCGCGGGGATCGCGCGCGTCCACCGCGCGTGCGCCGGGTAGACGTAGCTCGAGGGCCGGTCGAAGCCTTTGGGCCAATCGGACAGGAAGCGGCGCAGGTCGAGCGGCGAGCCGGGAATCGGTTCGTGGTTCGGGGAATCCTCGACGCTCTTCCAGTACGGGACGTTTCCCCAGCCGATGTCCGTGCCGCTCTGCGTGCGTCCGCCGCAGTGCGAGGAGTAGATCACGTGCGCGGGCTTGCCCTCATAGGTCGCGACGCGGCCGCGCGTTTCGGATACGACCGCGCGCGTGCGCTCGGTCTCGGCGCGCATCCCCCCGTACACCTGACAATGCTGCTCGTCACAGATGTCGTAGCCTTCCTTCCGGTGGCGCTTGGTCACGGTCTTGATGAACAGCGCGTGCGTCCGAGCGACGACGGCCTGTGACTTGAGCGCCTCGAGCGGCGCGCGCTGCGGCATCTCCGCCGAGACGACGCCGTGAGTGTAATCCTCGAGGCCGAGGATGTTGACGACGCGGATCGTACGGCGGCCGCCGAACAAGGCGAGCTCGAGGTCGCCGCGGAAGGCGCGCGGAGCGTGCTCGGGGTCGTCCTCGAGCGTGAGCGCCGAGGTCGCGGGCTCGGCGGGCTTGAGCAGTACGACGTCCCCCGTCACGGCGGCGACCTTGCCTTCCGACGAGCGGAATTCGAGCCGCGAGCGGCCCTTCTTCTTCTTCGTCTTCTTCGCCGGGACCAGGCGCAAGGTCCAGGATTCGCCGGCCGCGGCCGTGAGGACGACGCGGCCGGTCTTCGGCTCGAGCGCCTTCCATTCGCCGTTGCCGTGAACCGTCGCGGATTGGCGCGCGCGCGGCCGGCCCATCTGCGTCGAGGAGACGCCGATGCGCAGGGACGGCATCTTCCCGTCCCAGGGCTCGGTCTCGTAGGCGGGCGGCGCCGCGGGGATGGGGCCCCCTCCGATCGCCGGCGCGGGCTCCGCTTCGGGACCGCGCGTGAGGAGCGGCCGGATCTTGGTCATGAGCGCGCGCGCGAGCTTCGAGCCGGGGTCGGCCTCGACGAGCTTCTGCAGGTGCTTCCACGCCTCGTTGTAGCGCCGCTGGCGCAGGTAGCTGCGCGACAGCGTGACGCGGCCCTCGTAGAAATAGCTGTCGGCGCCGACGGCGCGCTTGTAGGCTTCGGCCGCCGCGGTCTCGTCGCCGAGCTTCTCGTACGCCATGCCGAGGTAATAGTCGGCGAGCGACTGGCCGGGCGCCGCCGAGGCCGCCTTGCTCATGAGCTCGATCGCCTCGCGCGGCTTGCCGAGCGTCAGCTTGGCGCGGCCCGCGCCGAGCAGCGCGATCGTCGACTTGGGATCCGAGGCGAGCGCGCGCGTGAACTCGGCGTCCGCCGCCTCGAACTCGGCGGATCGAAGCAACGCCCAGCCGAGGGCCGCGCGGACGTCGGCCCGCTCGTTGAGCTCGGTCGCGCGGCGCTGCCAGAGCACGGCTTTATCGGGGCGGCCCGCCTCGGCCCACGAGATCGCTCCGTCCGTCCAAAGGCGCCAGTCGGACGAGGACGTTTTGACCGCGGCCTCGAACGTCTCCGCGGACTTGAGGACGTCGCCCGAGAAATACAGGGCGCGCGCCTTCGCGGCGAGAGGATCGGCTTTCGGCTCGACGATCGCCGGCTGCGTCGAGGCGGATACGACGGTCGCGGTCGACGCTTCCGCCAAGGCCCGCTCTGGCACTTCTGCCTTGGCGGACCCGGTGCAGAGGGCCGCAGCCAGGACGAGGATATTGGTCAAGTTGCGAAAAGCGAGCGGGTGATGCGAATTGAACTTACTTTGGACGAATGTGAAATCTGGAGCGGGTGATGGGAATCGAACTTACTTTGGACGAATGTGAAATCTGGAGCGGGTGATGGGAATCGAACTTACTTTGGACGAATGTGAAATCTGGAGCGGGTGATGGGAATCGAACCCACGTCTAAAGCTTGGGAAGCTCTCGTTCTACCATTGAACTACACCCGCGAAAGTGTTTGTTTTATAACGACTTTTCTGAAAAATCCGCGCTCAAAAAAAACGACTTTCGCGGATTTTTTGTCGACTTTTGTGTCAAGTTTTCCAAAAAACGGACTGTGAAAGAGCGGCTCGGCAAGAGACAGGAAGCTCCTTAAACCCGCCTCGAACCGAGCGATGGAATTATAGCACCATCGGCGCGAGCGGTCCAGCGCATCGGCCGCTAAAGACGGTCGAGCTCGCGCGTCAGCACATCGCGCAGTTGCTTGGCGATGGCCACCTGGTTGCGGGGCAAGAACTCCTTGAGCTCTCGCTCGACCTCCTTGACGTTGAGCTTGGCTACCTCCCGTCGCAGATCCTGCTTGGCGGCGATGATCTTCTTGATCCCGAGGCGCGCGCGGATCAAGAAATAAAGGTCGTAGAAGTCGCGCGGCTCCTTGCGGCGGAGTAGCGCCTGGATCTTCTCCGAGACCGCCTCATCCGTCTCGAGCGCCGTCACCGAGTAGGACGTCCACAGCGGAGACGTCACGAGAATCGTCTCGTGGGGCGCCGGCTTGCCCGAGGCGCGCAGGGAGACGTTCCATTCGATGCGCACCGGCCAGTCATGAACCTGCGTGTCCATGAGGGCGAACCAGCCGCCGGAGGTCGCGTTCGACTCCACCATCTTGAAGTCCAGGCCGTGGCGCGAGGCTTCCGCGGCGGTCTGCTTGATCCATTCCCCGACGTGGAAGGGCTTGACCCAGCCGGTGAAGTCGAGGTCTTCCGAGAACCTGGGGCTGTTGCGCAGTAGGCGCAGAGCGGTGCCGCCTTTGAATGCCAGCTTGGCGTCGACGCCCTTGATCTGGAAGAGGATGTCCAGCAGGACGTGCTGGACGTACTCCCGGGCGACGCTGAGCTCCTGCGTCTGCCAGCTAGTGCTGAATTCTGTGATCTGGGATTTTGAGATCATTCTTGAACCATTCCACGAGTCCGGGATGCTCGAAGGCCGCGAGATATTCCAGCAGTTCGCGGCGAGGGACTTCTTTGAGCTTGAGTCTGCTGTTTACGGAGGCGCCTCTTAAATAGACGAGGTAAAAATAGTCGGCCAGGGCCTTCGCCTTTTCAGCGATGAGGACGGTCTCTCCGCCCTGCTGAATCGCGCGGTAGCCGCAGAACGCGCGACGCTTGATCGTCCGGTAGCTATAGCTGACTCCCATGACGTCGAACTCGCGAGTGCTCCGCGTGGTCACGGAGGTCACCGAATAGACGGTCTCGGGGATTAGATGGTAGTGCGACAGCGCCGTCTCAAGAGAGATGTAGGACGGCCGATAGAGGCGGTTGGCGAGCGTCCATTGAGACGGAAGCTCCCCCTCCACGGCGTAGAGTCCCCGCCGTAGCCTCCTTAGAAGACCGCTCTTCGTGTAGCGGATCAGCAGGAACTTGGCTGAGGAGGGCGTCGAGCCGGTCACCGCCTGGAACTCCCGGTCGGTGAAGGCGCGCAGCCCGGATGCCGCCAGCTTTTTATGTGTTTCAGGCCATTTCATATAAGTAGCTGAAGTGCTACTTAACTAGAATAGCCTGGAAGCCCCTTTCTGTCAAGAGCAGGGGCGATGCCGGCTGGCGCGGCCGCGCCTCGCGCTAGACGGGCTGCGCTTCGGCCGGCGCGGAGGCGCGTGGCGGCACGAAGAAGATCGAGTCTTCCCTCCGCATGCGCCCAGTGTTGTCCAGATAGGACTGAACCGAGGCCGGGTCCTCGTGACCGAGCTCCATCTGGAGCTGGCGAAAGTCCCTGATCATGATGGCGCGGTGCATCGCGAAGGTGTGCCGTAGATCGTGTGGCCGAAACCAAGCAAAGCCGGCCTTTTGTGCGCCTTCCGACAAGTGGTCTCGGACCCACGGATAGGGCAACGGACGGCCGCGACGGCCGGCGAAGTAGTAGCCGGTCTGCGGGTGGGCCTTGAGGCGCCGCAGAAGGGCGACGGCCAGCGGGCCGAGCGAGTCGATCGAGAGGTAGCGGTAGACGGCGTCGCGGGTCTTTCCCCTCTTCTTGAAGGTCACGATCTCGATCTCGCGCCGTTCCCAATCGACCTGGCGGTGGTTAAAAAGAAGGGCCTCTCCGATCCGAGCGCCCGTCAAGACCAGGAACTCGGCGAGGTCCCGAAAGACTTGCGATCCGGCGGCGGAGCCGTCGGGGCCGAGCGGGACGGCGTCCAAGTAGATCACGATCTCCGTCCGGCGCAGCCAATACTGCTTGCGCGCGCTCGTCGGCAGACGACGGCAGCTCTGGATGGGGTTCTCCTTGACGAGCTTGAGGCTCAACGCGTACTCAAGGACCTGGTTGAGCCCCGATAGCTCGCGGTTGATGGTCGAGGCCGACGCCTTCTGTCCCGCATGCAGGCGGCGCGCGCGCGGGTCGAGCGGCAGGTCGGCGATGCGCTTACAGCGGACCGGCACGGCGGCCGCGGACATGCGGACCTTCTTATACTCCTCCCAAGCCGACGCGTGGATGCGGTGCACGGGCACGTCGCCGAAATAGCCCGCCAGCGACTTCATCGTCGTGCGGTCGGTCCGGTAGACGCCGGGCTTCTTCGTCGCCTGGGAGTGCAGGGGCAGGTAATAGTCGTAGACGAAGTCATAGAAGGAGACCGGCTCCTTGCCCGCGCCAAGGTTGGCGTTCAATTCCGAGAAGTCTCCGCCCTCGAGGAAGTGGACGAGTTCGGCGCTGTCGATCGTGCGCCGCACGCGCCGTCCCTCGAAGGTGAAGTCGAACTCGAACTGTCCGTTGATCTTATGGACCTGCATAGTTTCCTCTAATAGACTTACGTTTCAGGGTGCTGTTTTGTTCCCGCTATTTTTGTTCGTGCGTCACCGTGCGCCGAGGCCGACCGCGACCGTTTTGCTGACGCGACCGCAGCGTCTCCTCAACCTCCTGCCTATGGAAGCGGAGCTTGCGTTTGGACGCGCGGCTGGGGACGAGTCCGAGGTACTTGTAGACGTGGTAGAACCGGGACACGGAATAGCCGAAAGTATTCGCCGCCTCCTCCAGAGAGATCCACTGGGATGGGCGCTGCTGCGGAGCGGCGAAACCGTGCTCTTGCAGCACGCGCGCGACCTCGAGCGCGATTCGGGCGGCGTCGGAGGCGGGCAGACCGGGCGACTGAATTTGAGACGGGACAGCGTCAGGCATTCGTTATCCTCCTTGGGTGGATTCGTTCATCAGAACTCGAGACGCTGAGGTATGTAGACCCGCAGTCCCGTCTCCGCTTCGATCGTGATGCTCTGCGTCACCTCCTGACGCTGGACGTCCAACTCCTTGACGGCTTCCTGGGCGATCCCCGACGTCGCCGACGAGGCGATGGGGCTGACGCCGCTTATGTCGAGCGCGGCCTGCGTGCCGTTGACGAAGGAGCGCAACACGGTGTTGGCGACCGCCGCGTCCTTGTGCGTCTCGACCTTCCCCTTGAGGCCAGCTGAGCCGTCGAGGGCCAGCGCCATGCCCGTGAACTTCACCTCGTCTCCCGTCTCGAAGACGAGCGTGTGGAAGTTGACGAGGACGCGGTCGTGACTCTTGACGACGGCGACCGTGCCGATGGCCCGCGTGCCCGCCGGGATCACCACGCGGCGCAGGTAAACCACGTCGCGTTCCACGATGGCGATCGCCGGCGTCTCTGCGTTGTACGAGTAGACGGCGTTCTCCAGTCGCACCGGGAAGGTGAAGCCGGTCGGCACGAAGTAATTGGCCTTCGTGGGCGTCTTCTGCGTGACGCCCATGAATCTCGTCGGAGGCCCTGCGTTCTCCTTCTTTTCGCGAAACGCGCGGCTGACGACCGTCTCCTGGGCCGAGACGGGCGCCGCCGCGAGCATGACCGCCGCCAGCAGCTTAAGGAAGCAGGTCATTGAAGGCGAAGTGGAAGAAGGCTTTGCGGTACACTTCGCGGGCCAGCGCGTCGCGGTACTCGTCGGGATTGCCCAACCGGGCCAGGGCGACCGGATGCTCGAAGATGAAGTCGAGCGCGGCGTTGACGATGTCCGAGGCGCTGAGCACCGGCAGTAGCCGCGGACGCTCGTGGTTATAGTCCTTGATGACGCGCTTGAGCTCGGCTACGTGCTCATCGCGCAG
>JBBQVX010000138.1:0-7937 GCA_038211115.1 Elusimicrobiota bacterium
CATGGACGGCTTCGAGCTTTGCCGGCGCCTGCGCGCCGATCCGCTGACGAAGGACGTCGGGATCGTCATCCTCTCGGCGGGCGACCCGGGCCGCTCAGAGGCGGCGGCGCGTGCGGCCGGGGCGGACCGCTTCGTGCGCAAGCCGTACGAGCAGGCCGAGCTGATGAAGGTCGTGCGGGCCCTCGCCGAGCGCGCCGCGGCCGCCGCGGCCGCCGCGGACGGCTCGTGAGGTTAACATGGGCGTGACAGAGCGTAGATATTTTCGTCACATGAACGCGACGCGGCTTCCATAGGAACGTGCGGACGGTTCGGCTAGAATCAGGCACCGCTCATGGCCCGATTCCTATATATCCCCGCGTTCGTCCTGCTGCTGCCGCTCGCCCTCGGCCTTTCCGCGCGCGCCGAGGAGGATTCCGATGAGTTCGCGTTCTTCCGGCAGGAGGCCAAGGTCGTTACCGCGTCGCGGAAGCCGACGAAGGCCTCGACGGCGCCGTCGACGGTCTACGTCGTGACGAGCGAGGATATCCGGATGTCGGGCGCCCAGACGTTGTGGGACGCCCTGCGCGCCGTGCCCGGCGTCGATGTGATGACCGATCGGACCTCTCAGGGCGACGTGAGCATCCGCGGGATGAACAAGGTCCTGAACAACCGCACGCTCGTGCTGGTCGACGGCAAGACCGTACTCAACGGCTTCTTCGACTTCACGGACTGGGAGACGATCCCGGTCACTCTGGAGGAGGTCGACCGCATCGAAGTCGTCGAGGGTCCGGCGTCCGCGCTGTACGGCGGCAACGCGATCCACGGCGTCATCAACATCATCACGAAGAGCCCGGAGCGGCTGCGCGGAGGCGTCCTCAGCTATGGCACCGGCGAGCGCTCCACGCACGTCGGCCAGGCCGTCATCGGCGACCGCCGCGGCGCGCACGCCTACAAGCTCGGCCTCGGCTGGCGCTCGACGAATAAGTTCGGCAACGCCGCCGATGAGGCCTCGGCGGTGGGTAAGGCTCACGCGCTCTACAGTCTGGACTTCGCGGAGGACGTCCGCTGGAGCATCTCCGGCGGCGTCGCCGATCACGACGTCAACCTCAGCAACGGCCCGTCCTTCGACTACGGCAAGACCGGGTTCGCCCGCACGGACCTGAAGAAGGGCGCCACGACGGCGCGGTTCTTCTGGAACTTCGGCCGCACCGAATTCCGCGAGTACCCCACCATTCCGTTCCACTTCAAGTACGACACGTACGACGCCAGCATCGAGCATAATATGAGCCTTCCGCACGAGCACGACCTCACTCTCGGCGCGAGCTATCGGCGCAACACCGCGAGCTCCGACTTCTTCGCGCCGGGGCTGCGCGATCAGAGCCTGTGGGCGGGGTACTTCGAGGATTCTTGGGCCGCCGCGGAGCGGTGGACCTTCGTCCTGAGCGGCCGAGCCGACCACCATCCCTTCACGAAGTGGCAGTTCTCGCCGCGCGCGAGCGTGATCTACGCGCCGAGCGATACCCATTCGTTCCGACTCACGGGCGCCTCCGCGTTCCGTAACCCGACTTTGCTCGAGAACTATTTCAGCATCAGCGGCGACGTTCCGGTAAACAATCCGCCGTTCACGACTCTGCACTATAACGTCCTCCCGAACACGGGCGTGATGCCCGAGAATGTCCAGTTCGTCGAGGTCGCCCATCGCGGCAGCTTCGAGCGCCTGAAGACGGGCGTGACGGGCTTCTACTACCGCGTGACGAGTCTCGTGAACGGTCAGACGACTACGGACGCCTCGGCGCCGCCCGTGCTGAGCCAGACGATCACGATCGGCAACGGCGGCGAGACGAAGGCCCTCGGCGGCGAGCTCAGCGCCGAGTACGAGATGACACGGACGTTCTCTCAGTTCGCGAACTACTCCTATGTGAGCCTCACCGACCAGCGCGCCCAGCAGACGAGCGCCCAATCCGCTCCAAAGCACAAGGTCAACTTCGGCTTCCGCTATAAGAAACCGCGCTGGTCCGTGAACGCCTGGGCGCATTGGGTCGACAAGACGCGCTGGAGCGACGGGACTAACTCCGTCGCCCCCGTCTACGCGACGGTCCCCGCGTACATCACGCTCAGCCTCGCGGCGAACGTGCGCTTGACCGGGCGTCTCGAGGGCTTCGAGCTCGGAGTGTCGGGGTACAACATCGCCGACCGGCACTACGAGCTGCTGCCGAGGCAGAGCGCCGCGGCGGCCGGCCTGAACGGCGGCCCCATCGACCAGCGCTGGTTGGGGACGCTCGCCTACCGTTTCGGAATCCGGCGATGAGGGCGGCCGCGCTCGCTGTCTCGGCCGCGCTGTTCACGCTCTCGTCACCGTGCCGCGCGCAAGAGGTCGTCGCGGTGCTGAGCTCCTCGCCCGGTCCGTATCAGGCCGCCTATGAGGGGTTCGTGAAGGCCTTCGGCCGCAAGATTCCGTCCTTCCGCCTGCCCGCGCGACCCGCGACCGCGCGTGCGCGCGTGATCGTCGCGTTCGGCGGCGAGGCCGCCCTGCAGTCCTATTCCGAGACCTCGACCTTGATCGTCTGCATGGCCCCCGGGATTTTGTCCAAGCTCGCGCACGGCGGCCCCGTCTCGTTCGTGACGATGAAGCCGCATCCCGCCGAGCTCCTGGCCCAGATGAAGACGGTCCAGCCGGCGACGCTCAAGCGCCTCGCGGTGCTGGGCAGCTCCCATGACTCGGAACTGTACATGGCCGAGCTGCGGCGCGCGGCCCTGACGGTCGGCCTCGAGATCGTGGGCGCGCGCGTCAACGGGCCGGACGGCGTGCCGGACGCGCTGCGGTCGTTCGTGGGCAAGGCCGACGCGATCTGGCTCGCGCCCGATCCCGCGCTCATCACGCCGGAGACCTTCCAGGCGATCAAGCAGTTCTCCTGGGATCACGAGATGCCTTTCTACGCGCCGACCGCGGGACTGGCGGCCGCGGGCGCCGCGGTCGCCGTCTCCATCGCGCCAGAGGAGGCGGGACGGCAGGCGTCGGAGCTGGCACGCCAGGCGCTCGCGGGGGACGAACTGCCGGAGTTCGTCTATCCGGACAAGACCCAGCTGACGGTGAACCTTCCGTCCGCGGCGAAGGCGAAGCTTACGATCGGAGCGGACGCCGTCGGCAAAGCCGATAAAGTGATCCGGTGAAGCTCCAAAACAAGTTCCTCGCGCTGCTGCTCCCAGCCGGACTATTCGCCGGGGCGCTGATCCTCTTCCTGATCCAACGGTCGGTGCACGCGGTGATCATCGGCGGCCTCGAGCGCAGCGCGGTCGTGCTCGCGCGCGCCGCCGCCCAGGAGGCGGCAGTGCTCCTGCCGAAGGGGCGAGAGCAGGACCTGCTGCCCATCCTGCAGTCGCTACAGCGCCGCGTCGGCGCGCTCTCCGCGGCGGCGCTCGATCCCGCCGGGCGGATTCTCGCGCACACCACGGTCACCGAGAAAGGCAAAACTGACTCGGACCCGAGGGTGCTCTATGCTCTGAAGGAAGACGAGCCCGCGCTCTGGCAGGGCGAGGAGCGCTCCGAGCCGGTGCTCGTCGTCGTCGTCCCGGTGTGGGCGCCTCAGGCGCCTACGAGCGTCGAAGCGTTCATGCTTTCCGGCGAGACGAGCGTCGAGGGACGCAAGCGCATCGGCTCCTTGACGGCGTCGGTGCCGCTCGCCTCGGCGCGGGAGACGGAGGGCCGCATCATCCGCGAGATCTCGATGATCGTCCTCGCGATCGGCGCGATCGTCTTCGGGCTCGTGGTGATCCTCGTGCGCGGCATGCTGGCACCGATCCGCAGCCTCATGTCCGGCATCGCGCGCATCGGCGAGGGGCGCTACGACGTGGAGGTGCCCGTGCTGTCGCGCGATGAGCTCGGCGACCTCGCGGAGAGCTTCAACAGCATGAGCGGCGCGCTCGCGCGCACGACCGTGTCGAAAGAGTACGTCGAGGGCATCCTCGAGAACATGAACGACCTCCTCGTGGTCATCGACCCCGCGGGGCGCATCCAGACCGTCAACCACGCGGCAGCCGAGGCGCTCGGCGTCCCCGCCGAGGATCTCGTCGGCCGGCCGCTGTCGGAGCTGTTCAGCACGCCGCCCGGAGACGGGGACGTCCGCGACGCCGAGGTCGTGCTGAATACGAGGAACGGGCCGATGCCGGCGCTATACTCGTCGTCGCCGTTGCGCGCGCGCGACGGGTCCGTGCGCGGCTATATCGGCGTCGCGAAAGACATCACCGAGCGCAAGCGCACCGAGGAGGCCCTGCTCGCGGCGAAACTCGCCGCGGAGGCCTCGAGCCGGGAGCTCGAGGCGTTCAGCTACTCCGTCGCCCACGACCTGCGTGCCCCGCTCCGCTCCGTGGACGGGTTCAGCAAGATCCTCCTTGACGCCTACGCGGACAAGCTCGACGACACGGCGAAGGACTACCTGCGCCGCGTCCGCGGCGGCAGCAAGAAGATGAGCGAGCTGATCGACGACCTGCTCAACCTCTCTCGCATCACGCGCAGCGCCCTCACCCTCGCGAGCGTGGATTTGAGCGCGCTCGCGCGCGAGATCGGCGCGGAGCTCTTGAAGGCCGAGCCGGTGCGCCGCGTCGAGCTCGTCGTCGCCCCGGACCTCCAGACGCGCGGCGACGCGAGCCTCCTGCGCGTGGCGCTGGTCAACCTCCTCGGAAACTCCTGGAAGTACACGAGCAAGCATGCGAGCGCGCGCGTCGAGTTCGGCGTCGAGCGCCGCGACGGGCGCTCCGTCTATTTCGTACGCGACGACGGCGCCGGCTTCGACATGGCGTTCTCAAAGAGGCTGTTCCAGCCGTTCTCCCGTCTGCACGGGGGAGGAGAGTTCGAGGGCACCGGGATCGGGCTCGCCACGGTGCAGCGCGTCGTCTCGCGCCACGATGGCCGGGTGTGGGGCGAGGGCGCCGTCGAGCGGGGCGCGACGTTCTATTTCACGCTGTGGGAGGGAAAGTCATGACGGAGCAAAAAGTGATTCTGCTGGTCGAGGACAACGCCGACGACGAGGCGCTCGTGCTCATGTCGCTGCGCATGAGCAACATCAGCAACGAGGTCGTCGTTGCCCGCGACGGCCAGGAGGCGCTCGACCGGCTGTTCGGGACGAAGACCATCGCGGCGCTCACGCCGACGGTCGTCCTGCTCGACCTGCACCTGCCGAAGATCGACGGCCTCGAGGTGCTCCAGCGCCTGCGAGCCGACGAGCGGACCAAGAACCTCTCCGTCGTCGTGCTCACGTCCTCCGACGAGGAGAGCGACCGCATCCGGAGCTATGACCTCGGCGCGAACAGCTACGTGTGCAAGCCGGTGGACTTCGGCGCCTTCGCCGCGGCCGTCCGCGAGCTGGGACTGTACTGGCTCCTCCTCAACCGCCCGTGCCCTTGAGGGCCTAGGGCGCGAGCGTGATGTTGTTGGTCACGTTGCGCAGCCCCGCGACGGCGCCCGTCTTCGCGGTGACGGCGTCCTTTTCGGCCTGAGTCCGGACCGAGCCCCGCAGCACGACCTTGCCGTCCACGGCCGCGACCTCCAGCTCGTCGATGGCGGGCGCCCCGCGGTCCCGCCGCAGCGCGTCGCGAATCCCGCGGATGAGCGCCACGTCGACCTTCGTCGCGCCGGGACGGCCCGTGCCCTCGTTCTGATAGGCGGCCGGGGGCGCGAGCGCTCCCTCGGGATCGCGGGGCTCAGTCTCGACCGGCGGCGTTCCGGGCTTGCTGCCGGGATCGGCGGCGAAAGCGGTCGTGGCACACGCGAGCGCGACCGCGAACGGCATAAATCGTCGGATCATAACTCCTCCTGAGGCCGTCGTGCATAGTGTGCCGCGTGAACCCCTGAGGGGGCCATGGAGGGCGGGTCACGGTATTGTGCGCGGCGGGCCCGTGTAAAACCTCGCGGGGCGGGCGCGGGCTATTTTTCTCGACGGACGGGCCCCCTGATATGACGGCCATGTGACGGTATTTATCGACGAGAATTCATACCAAAATGACCGTTTGGTTGATAAAATATGACGGAGCCGGGCAGCCATCAAGACCGCCAAAATTAGGAGAGCGCCATGCCGACCAAGATCCTGATCGTTGAAGATGAAGCGGACATCAACTACGTCCTGCGCGCCAATTTCAAAAAAGAAGGCTACAGCGTTCTGTCCGCCGTGACCGGCGAAGCCGGGCTGAAGCTGGCCCAGTCCGAGAACCCGGACATCTATATCCTGGACATAAACCTGCCGAAGATGGACGGCCTCGAGCTGATGCGCAAGATCCGGGAGTTCAGCGCCTCCCCGATCCTGTTCCTGACCGCCAAGCGCGACGAGATCGACCGCATCCTCGGCCTGAAGCTCGGCGCGGACGACTATATCACCAAGCCCTTCTCGATCCGTGAGCTGAGCCTGCGCGTCAAGGCCATCCTCCGCCACACGACCGGCTCCGCGCAGGCGAGCAAGGACAAGCCCGTGAAGATCGGCGGAATCGAGGTCGATTTCGCGCGGCACGAGGTGAAGGTCAACGGCGCCTCCGTCAGCCTCGCCCCGAAGGAGTTCGAGCTCCTGCAGCTGCTGATCGAGGCGGACGGCAAGATCCTCTCCCGGGACCAGCTGGCGCAGAGCCTGTGGGGGCCCGACCAAGGCCTCGAGATGGACATCCGCATCGTAGACCAGCACATCGCGCGCCTGCGCAAGAAACTCCTCGGCGAGCGCGAGCGGATCGTGACCGTGAGCAACTACGGCTACCAGATCAAGAGCGGCGAGCCCTCTCTCGCCGGCGCCGCCAAGACCACGAAGAGGTAATCCCATGACTCCCGCCATCGCCCCCGTCGACGAGAAGAGCAACGGACACAAGCCCGCCGGGAGCGCCGGCACCGTTCTCGAGCGCCTCGAGCTCGTCGAGATCCTGGGAGCGGTCGCCGCGTACAAGAAGGGCGACCTGGACGCGCGCATGCCGATGGACCGGACCGGGCTGGCGGGCAAGGTGGCGGACGCGATCAACGAGCTTCTCGACCAGAACGAGCGTATGCGCCTGGACTTCACCCACATCAACCGCACCTTGGTCGCGGTCAAGAAGGGCAACTTCTCCGTGCGCATGCCTGCGGACCGATGGGGCAGCGCGCGCACCGTGGCCGAGAACCTCAACGAGATCGTCGAGCTCAACGACCAGATGACGGAGGAGTTCTCCCGCATCTCGAAGGTCGTCGGCAAGGAAGGCAAGATCACGCAGCGCGCCTCGATCGGCTACGTGAGCGGCGGCTGGAAGAGCTGCGTGACGTCCGTGAACTCCCTGATCGGCGACCTCGTGCAGCCGACGAACGAAGTCGCGCGCGTCATCGGCGCCGTCGCGAAGGGCGACCTCTCGCAGAGCATGGCGCTGACCGTCGACGGCCGGCCGGTCAAGGGCGAGTTCCTGCGCATCGCCAAGATCGTGAACACGATGGTCGACCAGCTGTCCTCCTTCGCCTCGGAAGTGACGCGCGTCGCCCGCGAGGTCGGCACCGAAGGCAAGCTCGGCGGCCAGGCGAAGGTCAAAGGCGTCGCCGGCACGTGGAAGAACCTGACCGATAACGTCAACTCGATGGCGTCGAACCTGACCTCGCAGGTCCGCAACATCGCCGACGTGACGACCGCGATCGCCAAAGGCGACCTGTCGCGCAAGATCACCGTCGACGTGAAGGGCGAAATCCTCGAGCTCAAAAACACGATCAACACGATGGTCGACCAGCTGTCCTCGTTCTCCTCCGAAGTCACGCGCGTCGCCCGCGAGGTCGGTACCGAAGGCAAGCTCGGCGGCCAGGCGCAGGTCAAAGGCGTGGCCGGTACGTGGAAGGACTTGACCGACAACGTGAACTCGATGGCCGCCAACCTTACCTCCCAGGTCCGCAACATCGCCGACGTGACGACGGCCGTCGCCAAAGGCGACCTGTCGCGCAAGATCACCGTCGACGTGAAGGGCGAAATCCTGGC
>JBBQVX010000139.1:0-7824 GCA_038211115.1 Elusimicrobiota bacterium
GGGGGGGCCCGGCCGCGGCGCCCGGGGGGTTTGCCCGGCCCGGGGCTGTTTTTTTGGGGGGTTTTTTTGGGCCCGGGGCGCGGGGGGGGGCCCCCGGTCCCCCGGCGGGCGGCCCCCCCCCCCCCGCCGCCGCGCTGAAGCGCCTCGAGGGCGGCCTCTCCGACGCGCTCGACGACGTCCGCGCGCCCGTCCTCGAGCTGCTGGCGGCGCTCGAGGTCCGCCTCGACCATCCGGAGGAGGACATCGCGCCGCTGTCCGACGCCGACGCCGACGCGGCGCTCGCCGACGCCGCCGCGCGCCTCGAGCGCCTCGTCGCGGGCTACTCGCGCGGCCGGTCGCGCCGCGAGGGCGCGCGCGTCGGCCTGTTCGGCAGCCCGAACGCGGGGAAATCCTCCATGCTCAACGCCCTGCTCGGCCGAGAACGCGCGATCGTTTCCGCCGCGCCCGGCACGACACGCGACCTTCTCGAGGAGCAGGCCGAACTCGCCGGCGCCGTCGTCACGCTCGTCGATACCGCCGGCCTGCGCTCCGGCGCGGCCGACGGCGCGGAGCGCGAGGGCGTCGCCCGCGCCGAAAAAGCGCTCGAGTCCTGCGAGGTCGCCGTCCTCGTCATCGATGGCGCGCGCCCCGCCGCCGAGGACGACGCCCGGATCCGCGCCGCCGTCTCCGCAGCGGCCGAGCGCCGCGGCGCTCGCCTGATCGTCGCGCTGAACAAGATGGACCTGGCCGGTGGCTCCTCGGTTTGCGAAGGCCTGCGCTGCTCCGCGCTGACGGGCCAGGGCCTCGGCGAGCTCTCCGCCGCGATCGCCGCCGCCGCGGGCGCCGCTCCCGCCGACGAAGGGGAGACTTTGCTCGATGACGCGCGCCAGGCGGACGCGCTCACCAATGCGCTCGCCGAACTCGGCGCCGCGCGCGCCGAAGTCGCCGCGCGCCCCGGCGCGTGGGAGGACCGCGCGGCCGACCGTCTGCGCCGCGCGCTCTCGCTCGTCGGCGAGGCCCGCGGCGAAGGCGCCGCGGAGTCCGTTCTCGACGAAATATTCTCCAAGTTCTGCATCGGAAAGTGAGGAATAACCGCTCATGACGCCCGCGAAATCTCCGAAAAAACCGCGCCGGACCCCGGCGCCCCAGCGCACCACGGTTCCCCGGACGCCCGTCACCGGCATCTCGCCCGACGAACAGATCGTCGGCGCGCCGTTCCTCGGAAAGGTCCGCGCGTACGACGCCAAGAAGCACGAGATGACGATCCTGCTCGAGGAGGGCGTGTCCGCCGGCGACGCCGTGCGCGTCAAAGGACGCGACACCGACCTTTCCCAGCGCGTCGAGCGCCTGGTCGTCGGCAAGCGCTGCGTGCAGAGCGCCCTAGCCGGAGAGACCGTCGCGTGCTCCGTCGCGGACCGCGTGCGCGTCGGCGACGCCGTCTACAAGGTGCGCACCTCGTGATCTCGTCGCCGAACGGAGTGCTGGCCCTGCTTCTTTCGGTGAACATCCTCAATTACGTCGACCGGCAGATCGTGTACGCGCTCCTTCCGCTGATCTCGGGCGATCTTCGCCTGTCCGACGCGCAGGCCGGAAGCCTGGCCTCGGCCTTCATGATCGTGTACATGCTGGCCGCGCCGCCGATCGCGTGGATCGCGGACTCGCGCGGGCGCAAGCCGTGGATCGCGGGCGGCGTCGGAATCTGGAGCATCGCGACCGGCGTGGCCGGCCTCGCGGCCGGCTTCACCTCCCTGTTTCTCTCGCGCGCCGCGGTGGGCATCGGCGAGGCGTGCTACGGCGCGATCTCCCCGGCCTTCGTCGCCGAGCGCTTCCCGCCCGAGACGCGCGGCACGAAACTCGCGATCTTCAGTCTCGCCATTCCCGTCGGCTCCGCGCTCGGCTACGCGGGCGGGGGGAAACTCGGCGAACTCATAGGCTGGCGCCACGCGTTCTGGGTCGTCGGCCTGCCGGGCCTCATGCTCGCGGCGCTCTGCCTGCTCCTGCCCTCGGACAAGCCGCACGCGGCGACGCCGCCGCCCGTCGAAGGCTACCTCGAAGTCTGGCGCGTGCCGACTTTCCGCATGATCACCTTCGGGGGGGCGGGCATGACGTTCGCGCTGGGCGGCTTCGCCGTGTGGATGCCGACCTTCTTCCACCGAAACTTCGGCCTGACCGTGGGCCGCGCCGGCCTCTTGTTCGGCGCGGTGACCGTGCTCTCGGGGCTCGCCGGAAGCCTGCTCGGCGGCTGGCTGTCGGACCGTCTGCGCAAGACCGACCGCACGGCGGACCTCCTGGTCTCCGGCTGGGGGCTCCTGCTCGGCATGCCGTTCGCCGCGGCCGCGATCGCAGCACCTTCGCTCGAGGCCTCGACCGCGTGCCTGTTCCTCGCCGAAATGCTCCTCTTCCTCAACATGGGCCCGCTCAACGCGGCGATCGTCTCCGTGATCCCGCTCGAGAAACGCTCCATGGCGTTCGCGGCCAATATCTTCGTCATCCACCTGCTCGGCGACGCGGCCTCGCCCGCGCTGATCGGCTGGGGCTCCGACCATTTCGGCCTGACGCGCGCGCTGCTCGCGGCCTGCCTCGCGCTCGGCGTCGGCGGCTGGACGTGCCTGCGCGCGCGCGCCGGCTACGGCCCCGACGCGGAGAGGGCTCTCGCATGAAGCGGGCCTTCGCGCTGGGACGCCTCTTCCTGTTCTCCCCGGCGAAAGCCGCCGCCGCGTGCGCCGAGGACCGCGCGCTGCGCGACTCGCTGACGCTCTACGGCCTGACTTTGCTCGCCGCGGCCGTTTTCCAGTACTGGAAGCCGTACGATTTCCCCGACGTGAACGCCGCCTTGCCGATGACCTCGCAGGGCTTCTTTTTCTGGCTCAAGGTCATGATGTGGCAGCCCCTTCTGATGGCCGTGCTGATCGCCTTTTGCGGCGCGCTCCTGCACTGGATGAAGGAGGGCTGGCTCCCGCTCAAGGTCGTGTCGGCCTTCTTCTGGACCGCGATCCCCGGAATCTTGATGCTGTGCTACCTCCCGAAGGACACGGGGCAGGCGACCTACATCACCAAAACGCAGTTCCGGATCTTGTTCGTGCTCTGGTCGCTGCCGACGCTCTACTTCCTATCGACGGTCCCCTCGAAGCTCTGGCGGCCTCTCGCCTCGTTTTTGCTCGTCATGAACGTCGTCGAGATGGCCGCGTTCGTCCCGCAGGCGGTCGTCACCGCGATGCGTTGGGAGGCGGGCTACAAGGCCGTCGTCGGCCTCGCCGGCTTCTGGATGATCATCGGCGGCGCGCTGGGGCTGAAGGCCCTGCCCCCGGCGCGACCGCTGCCGCGGGCCCTGCTGCCGCTCTTCTTCGCCCTCGTCATTCAGATCGAGATCGTCTTCGTCCTCTTCATGCTCGGCTGGCTCCCGACCGAGACCCTGAAGGCCCTCATGTATGGCTGACGTCCTCTTTCCCCGGCGCTACGACGTCATCGTCGTCGGCGGCGGCCACGCCGGCGTCGAGGCCGCGCTCGCGTCCGCGCGCATGGGCCGCGCGACGTTGCTGCTCACGCAGAACCTCGATACGATCGCGGCGATGTCCTGCAACCCGTCGATCGGCGGCGTCGGCAAGGGGCAGATGGTGCGCGAAACGGACGCGCTCGGCGGCGAGATGGCCAAAGCGTCCGACCGCTCCTCGTTCTTCTCGCAAACGCTGAATTCGAGTAAAGGGCGGGCCGTCCGCTCGCCGCGCGCGCAGTGCGATAAGGCCGCGTACCGCTCCGGGCAGAAAGCCGCCGTCGAATCGTGCGCGAACCTCGACCCGGTCCAGGACGAGGCGTGGGAGCTGTGGACGGAGGGGTCCCGCCTGCGCGGTGTCGTATCGAAGCGCGGCACGCGCTATGAAGGGAAGGCGGTCGTGCTGACCACGGGCACGTTCTTAAACGGCCTCGCGCACGTCGGCCTGCGAACGCACGCCGCGGGCCGCAGCGGCGAGGCGCCCGCGCTCGGCATCTCCGCCTCGCTACGCTCCCTCGGCTTCGCCGTCGGACGTTTGAAGACCGGCACGCCGCCCCGCCTGCACGCGCGCACGGTCGACTACTCCAAGCTCGAGCGACAGGACGGCGACGCGGTCCCCAAACCGTTCTCCCACTTCAACCTTCATATCACCAATCCACAGCTTCCGAGCTGGGTCGCGTACACGAACGCGCAAACCCATCGCGTGATTCGCGACAACCTCGAGCGCTCGCCGCTGTACTCCGGCAAGATCGAGGGCGCCGGCCCCCGCTACTGCCCGTCGATCGAGGACAAGGTCGTCAAGTTCCCGCTCAAGGAGAGGCATCAGCTCTTCCTCGAGCCCGAGGGCTGGAACACGAGCGAGCTCTACCTCAACGGCATGTCCACGAGTCTCCCCGAGGACGCCCAGCGCGCGCTCGTCGCGTCGATCCCGGGCCTCGAGAACGCCCTGCTCACGCGCTGCGGCTACGCGATCGAGTACGACTTCTGCCAGCCGACCCAGCTCACCGACACGCTCGAGAGTCGCCTCGTGCCCGGTTTGTTTCTCGCCGGACAGATCAACGGCACCACGGGCTACGAAGAGGCCGCAGGCCAGGGGCTGCTCGCCGGAATCAACGCGGCGCTGAGCGCGACGAGCGGCGGCGCGTTCCGCCTCGGCCGCGACGAGGCCTATCTCGGCGTCATGATCGACGACCTCGTCGTGCGCGGCGTCGACGAGCCCTACCGCATGTTCACCGCCCGCGCGGAGAACCGCTTGAGCCTGCGCGCCGATGACGCCGACATGCGCCTGATGGAGAAGGGGGCCGCGCTCGGGCTGATCCCGCCCGCGGCGCGCGAGCGCTTTCTGCGCTACCGAGAGCTGGTGCGGGGCGGAGGGGAGAGGGACGACGCAGAGCTCGCGCCCTGGTCCATGGCGAAGGTCCTCGAACAGCGCGAGATCCGCGCCGAGTACGCGCCCTACATCAGCCGCGAGCGCGGTTCAGCCGAGCGCCTGAAGGCCGCCGAACTCGTCGAGCTCCCCGCGGACCTCGACTACGCGGCGATCAGCGCGCTGACCAACGAGTCGCGGCAGAAGCTCGCGCGCCTGCGCCCGCGCACGCTCGGTCAGGCCGGCCGCGTTCCGGGCGTCACCCCTTCCGACCTGCAGATTCTCTGGGTGCATGCCCGAGGATAAGCGCCCAAGCGGCGGCGCTCTCGCGCGACTCGCCGAAGCCGCCGAGTCGTGGGGCGCGCCGCTCGGCGACGCCGCGCTCGAGGAAATCTCGTCGTACCTCGCCTTCGTACGCGAGAAGAACGAGGACGTCAACCTGACCGCGGACACGGACTGGGACGACCTCGTGCTCAAGCACGCGGCCGACGGCGTGTTCGCCGCCTCGGTGCTGCGGACGCTGCTGCCGCCCGCGCCGCGCATCCTCGACCTCGGGGCGGGGGGAGGCTTCATCGGCATCACGCTCAAGCTCGCGTGGCCCGACGCTCAGGTGACCTTGATGGAGTCCGTCGAGCGTAAGTACCGCTTCCTCAACGCCGCGGCGACGAACACCGGCCTCAAGGGCCTGCGCGTCCTCAACCGACGAGCCGGCTCCGGCGCCGCGCTGACCGTCTACGAGCGGGACCAGGACTGCGTGATCGAGCGCGCCCTCGCGGAGCTTCCCGAGGCGATCCGCCTCTCGTGGCCGATGCTCGGCCCGAAGGGGATTTTCGCCGCCTTCCAGTCCGACGAGCCGAACCAAGACGGGCCCGACCTCGCGAAGGCTATGGCCGCGACGGGCGCCACAGTGCTAAAGTCTTGCCCTTATCGCCGTCCGATCGAAGAGCGCGACCGACGCCTGGTGCTGTTCAAGCGCAAGGAGGATTGACCGATGCAGATGCTCAGCCGCTACTTCACGCCGTTCGCGCTGGTGCTGATCCTCCTGGCCGTGCACTTCGGCGAGCCCGAGGCCTCGACGACGAAGATCGCCGTCGGCATCCTCGTCGCCGACGTCCTCGCGAACTGGTGGATCGGCAAGAACCAGTACCGCTGGGTGAAATGGGCCGGTCGCTTCCGGCAGATTCAGGTCTGGCTGAACCTCGTCTGGGCGATCCCGCTCTTTTATCTGCTGTACCCGTACTGGGGCCCGATGTGGCTCCTGTTCGTGCTGGCTCCGACCGCGGCGGCTCTGACCACCTCCAAGCTTGAGACGATCCTCTGCTCGCTCGCGGCGGCCGCGTCGATGATCGGGATCATCTGCTCCCGCCAGCCGCTCGAGGGGCCGTTCCTCGGCATGGTCCTGTCGCACGCGGCGTTCATCGTGATCTTCTCGCTGTTCGTGCACAGCCTGGCCCAGACGGCCCTGCGCCTGCGCGACTCGAACCTCGGATAAGGCCCGGGGTGGTCAAACCCGCACGGAGGGGCTAAACTAACCCTGTGGACGTCCTTTTACGACTCCGTGTTCTCATCTGGATCCTCGTCATCAGCCTTTGGGGCGTGATGGTCTATCAGTATTTGGGCGAGGAGGAGAAGGACATCGCGAAGATGAAGCGGATCGCGCCCTATCGCGGGCCCGATCCGATGACCGCCGCGCCGCCGCCCGACGAGGCCGCCCTCGCCGCGAGCCGCACGCCGGAAGCCCAGGTCTACGCGCCCGCCGCCCTGCCGCCTTCGGCCGCCGCCCTCAATCCGGCGGCGACGCCGCCGGCGCTTCCGCCCGAGCCGCCTCCGGCCGCTACGGTCCCGGGCCTCAACGTCATCCCGTCCTCCGAGTACGTCGGCCCCGCTCCGTCGAGCGGCCGGCGGACCGTCGCCGCCAATCCCGCGGTGACCGCCGTCGGGCCCGCCCAGCACGGACGGCCCGCGGCGGCGACGCACCGCATCGAGGACCGCTCCGCACCCTCGGCCGCGGACATGCCGACGCCGCCGGGCTTCGTGCGCAGCACCTCCCGCCACTTCACCGTGTTCGCCGAGCAGTACTCCGCGTCGGAGCGGTTCATCGAGCTCATCGAGAGCCTGCACAGCAACCTGATGCTCGACTTGGCGCCGTTCACCCCCTGGGCGAGCAGCGAGCGCACGACGATCTTCCTGTTCAAGAATCAGGATACCTACCGCCGCGTCACGGGCCGCCCCGTCTGGTCCGGCGGCGCGAGCTCGGTCGGCAAGCGGAAGCTTTACGTCTACGAGAGCGAGGAGCTGCCCGGCATCGTCGCGCACGAGCTGACGCACATCTACTACGACGGCTTCTTCCTCGAAGGCACGACCGACCCTCTCTGGCTCTCGGAAGGGATGGCGACCTTGGTCCAGGTCGAGCGCGGCCTGGCCGCGCCGAACTGGCTACGCGAGAATCTCGAGCGTCTCGAGGCGGGGGACGGCTTCCCGATCGACAAACTCACGTCCGTCACCACGACCACCGGCTGGCCCGACGCGAAGGTCCGCCTCTGGTACGCGCAGTCCTACAGCCTGGTGCGCTTCCTGATCCGCACGCAGTACCGCTCGTCGTTCTACAAGTTCTCCGCGCACCTGCGCGACGGGCGTCCCGCGCCCGAGGCCTTGTACCGCGCGTACGGGGCGCCGTACACGCGCATGGTGGCGCTCGAGCATGCGTGGCGCTACGAGTTGTCGCGCACGCAGATGGCGAAGCTCGGCGGGCAGTAGACCGAAGACGGCCCGGCGGAAGATTCATGTCCGCCCGGGACGGCCGGGATTGACCCGGCCTCCGCGGTCGGTCCGCGGCGTATAAAGACCGCTTGCCGCGGCGCGACCGAGGCCCCGTCGGACATGAATCTTCCGCCGGGCCTTCGTCGACTCCGAACCGCGCGCGGCGCGTCGCCATCTTCGCGCCACGCTGATGAGGTAGGGCGATAAAATAATGTTCGCCGGCGGGCTC
>JBBQVX010000140.1:0-7627 GCA_038211115.1 Elusimicrobiota bacterium
CTTGTACGCGAAAGGCGCGATCAAGCGCTGGCAGCACTCCGGCATCCAGCAGGTGCGCGACCTGTGCTTCCTGCTCGCCGCCCCGTTCTTCGCCTCCGGCTCGATGACGGTGTTCTGGGCCATCTTCCTCTTCCAGCAGTCGTTCGATCTCGCGATCTCGATCTGGGCCGGCCGCGCGAACGCCAAGCCGCTCGTCTTCATCACGAGCGCCGCCGTCGCGGACAGCGCCGAATTCAAGGCCAAGTATCCCGTCGAAGGCGCCGTCGTCGAGCCCCCTCTCAAGCAGGCCGCGAAGGCCGTCGTCGACAACCCGCTCGTCCGCCTGATGACCTGGCCCGTCCGCGCGCTTTGGAAGCTCGTCCGCGGAGGCAAGAAGTGATTCGCCGCGCGCTCGCCTCCCTGCTTTCGCTGCTCGTCGCGTTCTCGGCCGCGCCGTCCTACGCGCAGACGGTCTCGCAGTCCGTCTCCGTTCCGCGCATCACCGGAGCGCTCGGCGCGAATCTTTCGGCCCCCTCGCTCTCGACGCTCGGCGGCCCGTCCGCGCTTTCGCTCAACACGGCGCTCGCGCCCTCGCTCGCGGTCCCGACGCTCGCCCCAGCGCTGACGGTCGCGATCGTGCCCGCCGCCGCGAAGCAGCCCGTCGTTCCGGCCGCCCTCAACGCCGTCACGGTCGCCGTTCAGGCGGCCGCTCCCAAGGCGCTCTCGATTTCGCCACTTCCTTCGGCCGCGGCCGAGGAAGGCCTCTCCCCTCACGACGTTCAGGTCCTGCGCAACGCGTGGCAAGCCGCGCACGCGCTCGTCGAGCCCGTCCCCGGTGCTCCGGAGACCTTGGCCGACGCGCCGATCGCAGCGCTACCCAAGCGCGAGTACACGCCCTCCCCCGAGGACTGGCGCGACGAGCTCCTCCACTTCATGCTTCTCGACCGTTTCGCGCGCGGAGGCTCGGTCCGAACGCACGGCGACGTCGAGACAGGCGGCTCGCGCCACGGCGGCAACCTGCGCGGCGTCATCGACCAGCTCGACTACCTGAAGAACTCGGGCGTGACCACGCTCCTGCTCTCGCCCGTGACGCAGAACCAGGCCGAGTCGTACCACGGCTACGCGCCGGTGCATCTGCTCGCGATCGATCCGCATCTCGGCACGATGGAGGACTTCAAGGAGCTCGTGAACGAGGCGCACAAGCGCGGCCTCAAGGTCGTGCTCGACTGGGTGCTCAACCACAGCGGGCCCGTCTTCGAGTACAAAGAAGGCTCGCAGTGGCGCGGCCTCGAAGGCCAGCCGAAGGAGATCGGCGAGTGGACCGAAACGCTCCTGCCGAACGACCTCAAGGATCCGAAGCACTTCACGCGCCGCGGCGTGATCGACAATTGGTCGGACGGGAAGCAGGCCGTCAACGGCGACTTCCCCCCGAACTACCGCCACTACGCCTCCGACAAGAAGGAAACCGCCGACGCCCTGATCCACATCGCGAAGTGGTGGATCCAGGAAACGGATATCGACGGCTTTCGGGTCGACGCGGTGCGCCACGTCGCCCCCGGCTTCGTGCCGGTGTTTTCGAAGGCGGTCAAGGAGTACGCGGCGTCGCTCGGCAAGAAGAACTTCTTCCTCGTCGGCGAGAACTCGACCGGCATCGACGGCGACCTGATCCCGCATCTGACGACCGACGGCCTGGACAGCGCGTTCTCTTATCCCGCCTACCGCCGCGAGACCTACGCATTGCACGGCAAGGCCGCGACGCGCGTGCTCGAGGACAGCATGCACTCGACGAACCGCGCCCTCGGCCCGCTCGCGGACAAGCTCCTGCGTTTCATCGACAACCACGACGTGTACCGCTTCCTGCGCCTCGGCGAGCCCGAGGCCCAGCTGAGGGTCGCGCTCGCCTACCTGCTGTTCTCCATCGGCATCCCGATGACCTACTACGGCACCGAGCAGGGCTTCCGCCAAGACACGGAGCGCCTCGATCCCGAGGGGCCCGAGCATCCGGCCGACCCGCGAAACCGCGAGGACCAGTTCGCCGACGGCAAGTTCAAGTCCGACAGCTCCGCGGGCGACAAGTTCGACCAGGGGAGCACGGTCTACCAGTGGCTCGCCAAGCTCGCGGGCGTCCGTAAGGAGTACGCGGCGCTGCGCCGCGGCGAGCAGTGGGTGCGCTGGTCCGACTCGACGGGCACGGGCCTCTTCGCGTTCTCCCGCATCCACGACGGCAAGGAGATCGTCGTCGCGATGAACTTCTCCGGCGACGACAAGCAGGCGACCATGTGGGTGGACGCCAAGCTCTCCCCCGGCGGGAGCAAGCTCACCGACGCGCTCGACTCCTCCTACTCCGCGACCACGTTCCTTCCGAATGGTATGGTTTCCGGCATGGGCTCCCAACTGACCGTCTCCGTGCCGCCGCGCGGCGTGCGCGTCCTCGTCCGTGACGCGAAATAAGAGCGCGCTGCCCTCCTGGGCGGGCAAGGTCCTCTACCTCGTCCTCCTCGACCGCTTCGCCGACGGAGACCCCTCGCGCAACGACTTCGGGCGAGACGAGCACTCCGCGACCGATCCCGAGAAGTTCCAAGGCGGAGACCTCGAGGGCCTCCGGCGGCGCCTGCCGGGCCTCAAGCGCCTCGGCATCGACGCCGTCTGGCTCACGCCTCCGACGCACGGCCAATGGGTCAACCCGACGATCGCGACGCGCGGCTATCACGGCTACTGGCCGTACGACTTCACCGCCGTCGATCCCCACTTCGGCACGCTCGAGGACTACCGCCGCATGGTCGCCGACGCGCACGCGCTCGGCATGAAGGTGATCCAGGACATCGTCGTCAACCACACGGCGAACTATTTCACCGTCACCGAGGAAGGCTACGACCCGAAGCATCCGGAACGGAACTGGCGCGCGATCCCCGGAACTTATCCGCCCGACGGCGAGGCCAAGGCGCCGAACGACCCCGTATTCAAGATGAACGACGCACGCGACCCCGCGCACCGCGAGGCCGGCGTCTACAACTTCACGCCGAACATCTCCGACTACCGCGACCGCCGGCAGACCTTGACGCACGCGATGGGCGATCTCGACGACGTGAACCTCGACAATCCGCTGGCCGCGCGCCGCATGCGCGAGATCTATCGGTTTTGGATCGAGCAGATCGGCGTCGACGGCATGCGCGTCGACACGGTGTACTACACGCCCGAAGGGTTCTACGACGATTTCTTGAGAAAAAAAGATCCCCAAGACCCCGGCCTCAAGCCGTTCGCCGCCGCGGGCGGCAACCAGGAGTTCTTCGCTTTCGGCGAGGTGTGGAGCTACGATTACAAGGCGATCGGAAAGTATCTCGAAGGGCCGCGGGGGCCGCGCCTCGACTCCGCCGTCGATCTGCCGCTGAACGAGGCGCTCAATCAAGTCTTCTTCCGCAAGGCCGCGACCGACCACATGAAGGCGCCGCTCGCCGCCGCCAAGCGCAATCCCGAGCTGTGGGTGACGTTCGCGGACAATCACGACGTCGAGCGCGTCTACGCCCGCGGCACGCCGCGCGCCGCGCGGCAATGCCTGGCCGCGCTGTTCACCTTGCCCGGAATTCCCTGCGTTTACTACGGGACGGAGGCCGGCCTGACCGGCGCGCGCGAGAAGATGTTCGACGAGCGGCTGACGGACGTGAAGCGCCCGGAGAACATGTTCCTGCGCAAGCTGATCGCGCTTCGCAAGGAGCATCCCGGCCTCGCCGTCGGGCAGGCGTCCGTCGAAAATTCCGGGGCGTCGTGCGGGATCCTGTCTTACGCCGTCGTGAACGGGAAAAGCCGCTACCGCGTGATCTTCAACACCGCGCCGGAGCGCCGCGTTTACGCGCTGGCCAATGCCGGCAAGGGCGCGAAGGTCCTGCTCGCGTCGGATAAGACGCCGTTGTCGTCCGTGCTGTCGCTCGCTCCCGAGTCGTTCTTGATCCTGGATGAAAGCCGCGCTCGCGCGAGTAAAACGTCTCCGCCGCCGGCGCCCAAACTGAGCGTTAAAAATAAGGGCCCCTTCAAAGAGCCTTTCTCCGTTAAATTTTCCCTGCCGAAAGGCCCCAAGCCCGCGCGGCTCGAGCTCCTCTGCGACGACGATCTCGAGCGACGCCGTGTGGTCAAGGATCCGGCGTCCGGCGTCGTCACGGCGGACCCGGAGATCCTCGGAGGCGGCAAGCGGACCTTGCGGCTGCTCTCGACCGCCGCCGACGGCTCCCGCTCGCTGTCCAACGCCGTCCCGGTCGACATGCGCTGCTGCGACCGCCTCCTCGCCGAGCGCGGCGTGCCGCCGGCCAACAAGGGCGGCTTCGGCGGACGCCGCCTGCGCGCGCCGGCCGAGGCCAGCTACGACGGGCAGCTCTCGCTCGAACGCGTGCGCGTCTGCGCGCGCGGACGCGATCTGCGGATGGAGCTCCTCATGAGCCGCGTCACGGACTCGTGGAATCCGCCCGAGGGCTACGACCACGCCTACTTCAGCGTGTTCTTCCAGTTCCCGGGACGGCACGGCCTCGACGTCCTCCCCAAGCTCGGCGCGAAGATCCCCGGCTTCCGATGGGACGCGGGCTTCCTCCTCTACGGCTGGGGCTCCCGCTCGTTCTCCGCGCGCGGATCGGGCGCCGACGCCTACGGCCCCCCGCTGCCCGGAGAGGTCAAGCAGGGCGCCGACCCCGCGCGCCGCACGGTCAAGCTCGTCTTTTCCGAGCGCTGCTTCGGCAAGCTGAAGTCATTTAAAGGAGCCCGCGTGCTGATCACGACGTACGACGGCTACTTGGGCGAGCTTCGCGCGCTGTCCGCCGCGCCCGAGGACTGGGCCTTCTCCGTCGCCGACGGCGGCCCCCTCGACGCTCCCAAAATTTACGATCATATCCTCCTCGACCTATGAGCCAAAACGAACTCGTCGTCCTCGCGCGCGACCTCGATGAAAACGGCTCCGCCGTCCGCGCCTACTTCGCGATCGAGCACAGCGCCGCGCCCCGTCGAATCGTCTCCGTCGACGAACTTCCCGACGCGGCCTCCGCGCGCTTCATCATCGCGCCGACGAAGACGTATTCCGAGGGCATGGGCGGCGGCGGCTCCGAGCGCTCCCCCGAGGACCGCGCCTTCTGGCGCGCGCTGGACGCGCGCCTCGGCGGAAAGGCGTCATGCGAGCTCATCGCGGCGGGCGGCGGCGCCGAAGCGTCCGGCCCGCGCTCCTTCGTCGAGTTCCATCCGTCGATGCTGCGCCGCGTCCCCGAGCTCCTGAAGGAGAACTGGACCAAGCCCAACCGGCAGGACTACATGTACCTGGCCACCAAGACCTTCGGCCTCAATCTCGTCGTGCGCCTGTTCTTCACGCTCAAGGCCGTGCGCGCGGGCGACCTGCCCGCGCTGCGCGCCTGCGCCTCGCTCACCTGGTACCAGTTCCAGGACACGATCTTCACCGTGTTCGGCCAGACCTACATGAAGTTCCTCGGCCGCATGACCGGCATGCTGCGCGTCGGGCCGGTCTGGCTCGGCGACTTCTCCTTCGTCTACGTGCAGCTCTGCTTCTTCGAGTTCCTCAACCGCCTCGTGCTGGGTCCGCTCGGCGAGAACCCGCTCGTCTACACCTGGCACGGCATGGGCCTCATTTTCGTCAACATCATCCAGGGCATGATCTCCGGTGGGCCGCTGATCCCCGCGATCAACAAGGCTCGCCGCGCGGGCGTGATCAGCCACTCGACGATGATGCACTGCTATCAGCTCTCGAGCCTGACGATGCAGTTCGGCTTGTTCGCGAGCTTCGGCTACCAGTACTTCTACTTCCTGCTCACGACCGCGACCTTGGTCCTCTCGTGGGGCTCGTACGCGGTGTTCAGCGTGTTCTTCCAGGATCCGCCTCGCCGCGCCGCGGAGCCCGCGCTCGCCGCCCGCCTGCTCGCCGCCGCGCGCTGACCGTGGCCGGCGCCGATGAAGCCGCCGAGCGCCGCAAGACCGCCTGGATGATCTACGACTACCTGTCGCAGGAGCCGCTGCTCCTGCCGTTGGCCGTCCCCGCGCCGGACGGCGACGCGATCGTCGAGGTCCCCGCGAACGAACAGGCCCTCTCGAACATCGCGATCTCGGTCGATCCGAAAAGCGGGACGAGCGCCCTGCCGTTCTTTCTCGACGCGGAAGCCTTGGCCGCGCGTTTTCCGGGCTGCCGCTTCGTCAGGCTGCCCGCCGACAAAGTGCTGGAGCTGTTCGTCGCGAGCCGCTACGACGCGCTGTTCTACGCGATCGACGGCCGGTGGATGAGCAGCTCGCGCGACGAAGCGGCCTATATGCTCGCCGTCGGCCGCGAGGGGCGCGCCGGACTCTGATGGCGAAAGTCGTCCTCGCCACCTTCGGCTCGTACGGTGACCTCAACCCGTTCCTTGCGCTCGGCCTCGAGCTGAAGAAGCGCGGACATGAAGCGGTGGTCGCCACCTCGGAAAGCTACCGCGCGGATGTCGAACGCCTGGGCCTGGGCTTCGCGTCCGTGCGGCCCGATCTCGACCGGAACGATCTCGCGTTGTTTAAGCGCGCCCTCGACCGCGTGAAAGGCCCCGAGGTCATCATCCGCGAAATTATGATGCCGCGCGTGCGCGAGAGCTACGAGGACCTCGAGAAGGCCATCGCGGGCGCGGACCTCCTGCTCTCGCACTCGCTGACCTACGCCGCGCCCGTGCTCGCGGAGAAGAAAAACCTGATCTGGCTGTCCGTCGTCCTCCAGCCGATGATGCTCCTCTCCGCGTACGACCCCTCCGTGCCGGCTCCGGCGCCGTGGCTCGCGGCGCTGCGGCCTCTCGGAGCCATGGCCCACATGGCGCTGTACTGGCTCGTGAAGCGGGCGGCGGCGGCATGGGGCGGCCCCGTGAGGGCGCTGCGCGCGGAGCTCGACCTTCCCGCGGGCCTCGATCCGGTCTTCGAAGGGCAGTACTCGCCGTACGGGACGCTGGCGCTGTTCTCGCCGCTGTTCGGGCCGCCGCAGTTCGACTGGCCCGAGAACGCGCTCGCGTGCGGGTTCCCGTTCCTCGATTCGGACATCGGCGGCAAGGCGCTCGATCCGGCGCTCGAGGCGTTCCTCGCCGACGGGACGCCGCCCGTGGTCTTCACGCTCGGCTCGGCGGCGGTGATGATCGCGGGCGATTTCTTCCCGAACGCGATCTCGGCGGTAAAGGATTACGGCGTGAGGGCGATCCTGTTGGCCGGCCCCGCGGCGAAGGAGCTGACGGGCCTGCCGCCCGGCATCGTCGCGTTCGAATCGGCGCCGTATCACGCCCTGTTCCCGCGATGCGCCGCGATCGTGCATTCGGGCGGAATCGGAACGACCGCTCACGCCCTCAGGTCGGGCGCGCCGCAGATGATCGTTCCGTTCGCGCACGACCAGTACGATAACGCGGCGCGAGTCGAGCGTATGGGCGTCGGCGAGGGACTCGACCGGAGAAACCCGACGGGCCTGGAGCTTGCCGCGACTTTGTCGCGGCTTTTGGACGACGACGGCGTAAAGCACCTCGCGGCCCGCGTCGGCGCCGCCATACGAGCCGAGAACGGAACGGCGCTCGCCTGCGACGCGATCGAGGCCGCCCTCAAAGTCGCCCGTCGCTGAGTTTTTAGTAGTCTATCGAAACGGAGTGTCAGGCTTGCCAGATTCCAGTATTTC
>JBBQVX010000141.1:0-7280 GCA_038211115.1 Elusimicrobiota bacterium
CGCGCCGATGATCCTGGGGCTCAACGACCACGAGATGCCGAAGCTGCTCGAGGCGGCGGCCGACGCGGGGGCGGACTCGGCGGGCTACGTGCCGCTCCGGTTGCCGCATCAGCTCGGGACCTTGTTCGACGACTGGCTGAAGGCGAACTATCCCGATCGGCGCGACAAGGTGCTCAACCAGATCAAGAGCGTGCGGGGCGGAAATCTAAATGATCCGAGGTTCGGGTCGCGGATGCGGGGCGAGGGGATTTTCGCGGAGCATCTGGCGAAGCTGTTCGCGTTGACGTGCAAGCGGCTGGGGCTCAACCGGCGGCGGTACGCGCGGGAGACGGAGCATTTCCGGCGCCCGATGCAGGGCGGCCAGCTGCGTTTGATCTAGCGGCGTCAAGCGCCGCGGGCGTCAGGGTTTGGGGTTGGAGTCGGCGTAGACGTCATCGGTGGTCGGAGTGACGTAGCTTTTCTCAACGGCCACTGCGCCCATAACGCATTTGTCGGCTTGCATGATGTCGTTGGGGCGGCACAAGCCGTCGGCGCCGAGTTCGATGTAGCCTTCCTTCGTCAGGCAGAAACCGTGCTTGTCGGACGAGGAGCTGCGGACGTTCAGGCCCGTGCCGATGTTGGAGGGAAATCCTTTAGCCGTCAGGCTTGAGGCGCTTTCACGGGTGATGGACAGGCTCTTGTTGAGGAGGCACTGGTGCAGGGGCGGACAGGCGTAGGTCCCGTCGGCGTTCTTGATCGCGGGGCAGGCGACGACTTGGTCGAAGGCACCGGAATTGTCTTTGCAGGCGGCCTGGGCCGTGCAGATGTGCGTCAGGCCGGTCTGGTCCTTGATGTTGGATTTATCCGGTCGCGAGCAGTCGTCTTTGGTGAGATCCATCGACACGACGACCATGCCCGCCATGCAGGGCTGCGTCTGCCGGGATATGGGCGTCTTGCAATCGGGGTCGCCTGAGATGGAGATGCGGGTCATGTCGATCAGAATGTCCTTGTCCGTGTAGTTCGCGTTGTAGTCGGCGGCGTCCTTGATTTGCGCGTCGTCGACGCCGGTCAGGCCGCCGTCGGCGAACCGAACGGAGTTGCGGAGGTTGGTGAAATAGATGTCGCTACCGCACTTGATCGCGTCCGGGTTCGCCCCGCATTTGGACTGCAGGCCCGTCGCTTGGCATTGGGCCTGGACGGAATAGCGTTTTGTGATCAGCGGGGTCTTGGTTTTGGCGTTGGCAGCCTTGAGGAACTTGGAGGTGGCGGCGTTGACGGAGAGCTTGCCTGCGTGTGCATCGAGCGCCGTGAGGAGGATGGCGGCGAGGGCGAACATCAGTCTCGAGCGAGGGGACATGGGGGCCTCCGGCCTACAGGCGGAGTGTAACCCCTGTCATTGCTCCTGTCAAGGCGGCGTGGAGATCCCCTAGCGGGCGGTTTTGAGGACGGCGGCGCGTTCTTTGGCGAAGAGCGCGGCGGTCGCGTCGGGGGCGTCGTACCAGACGGAGAAGCCGCCGAGGAGGTGGGGGGAGACGTTGAGGATGAGAGGGGCGGCGGAGACGCTCTTGAGGGTGACGACGAGGGCGGCGTCGCCGGCACCTTCGGCGGGGGCGACCTCGATCTCTGAAGAGCGAGCGTTAGCGAGCGTCATCCAGGGGCGGACCATCATGCGAATCGAGTCGGCGAGGCCGCGGGCGTCGGAGACCTCTACGGACATCTCGGGAGAGGCGCAGTCCTGCAAGGTCGCGCAGGCGGGGCCGGAGACGGCTTTCATGCCGGGCAGGGCCTCGAGCACGGCCTTGCGCTTCTCGCCGGTGGTCTTCTCGAGGCGGGCGTGGAGATCGTCGAGGGAGGTGTCGGAGACGGCGTCGCGGAGATCGGACTCGCGGGCCTCGATGACGAAGGCGGCCTCGCGCTTGGCGGCGTCCTCGAGGCGGGCTTTGAGCTTGGCGTCTTGCGACACGAAGCGGCGCAGCTTCTCCTCGGATTTCGCGCCGCCCTTGAGGCGGAGGGGTGCGGCGAGAGCGGGAGCGGCCACGATCAGCGTCGCGAGGAGGAGGGTTCTCATGGCTTTATTATACCCCGGTCCCCGACGGAGCGCCTGGGCCTTTTGGCCGCGTCAGCGGCGCGTGAAGACGCCGAGGCGCCGGTCCTTCTTCACGTCGTCCCAGGAGAAGACGAGCCCGTTCATCGCGACGTAGACGCCGGGGGGCAGGGCCTGCGCGAACGACAGTGCCGAGCCGAGGTTGAAGAGTCCGTCCGACGAGCCGAAGCGGTACGGGCGCATGGCGCCGGTCAGGACGACGGTCTTGCCGCGGAGGCCGGCGCCGAGCACGGCGGCGGTCTCGGCCATCGTGTCGGTGCCGTGCGTGACGACGATGCGGTTCTCCGGCGCGCGCCGGCACGCCGCCAGGATCTTCCGGCGGTCGGAGGCGGTCATGTTCAGGCTGTCCTTCATCATGAGCTCGCTGACGCGGGTCTTGAGCCGGCAGCGGCCGAGCTTGAGCATCTCGCGCAGGTGCGTCTTGCGAAAGGACAGGGTGCCGCGCAGCTCGTCGTATTCCTTGTCGAAGGTGCCGCCGGTCACGACGACGAGCGCTCGCATCCTGGGGGGTCAGCGCTTCGTGACGGTCGTCGGCGCGGGGATCGACGTGAAGTCGGAGCGCAGGGTGCGCAAGGTCGTGTATTCCTCGATCGCTTGCGCGAGGCTGTCGACCATCTTGTCCTGGTAGGCGGGGTCGTTGAGCTTGGTCGCCTCGTCGGGGTTGTTGAGGTAGCCGAGCTCGATGAGGACGCTCGGCTCCGCCGGATTCTTGAGGACATAGTAGTCGGACTTCGAGGACTCGGCCTTGAAGCCGCCGGCGCGCAGCGAGCGCGCGAAGGTCCGGGCCAGGCGCTCGCTGTCGCTGGCTTGGCCGCGCGGAGGCGCGGGCATCGGCGGCACGCTCGGGTGCTGGCGGCGCTTGCGCCAGGCGTGCAGCTTCTCGGGGCCGTAGCTGTACACGACGGCGCCCGCGGATTTCTTGCCCTTCACCTGATTGAGATGGAGGGAGACGAAGATCGAGCCGCGCATGTCCACGCTGTCGACGAGGCGGTTGTCGAGCGTCACGTAGCGGTCGGTCTCGCGCGTGAGAACCACGGGGATATCGGCGTTCCGCGCGAGGCGGGCCTTGAGCTTCTTCGCGAAGACGAGCGCGATGTCCTTCTCCATGAGGCCGTGCACGATGGCGCCCTCGTCGTCGCCGCCGTGGCCGGGGTCGAGGATGACCGGCGTCATCGGCTGATCGGGCGCGTGAGGCACTGGCGAGGCCGGGTGCATGGCGCGGCAGGGCGCGGCCAAGGCGACGGCCAGGAGAGCCGAGGCAAAACGCGTCCGACCGTTCATATTCCTCATATAGGGGGTAAATGGGCCCGTCATCTTAACTATAACGCGTCCCCCTGGTACTGTCAAGGGGTGGGCCCTAAGACCCATGACCGGCTTCTCCTGGACGGCTATCCTCAAGACATGAGACGAATGATCATCGTCAGCGCCATCGGGTTCATCGGAGCCGGCGCGGTCGTCACTTGGTCGGTCTTCTCCCGGCCGACCGACACCTATAATACGCATGAGGTGGCCGATTCGTTCAATCTCCAGAGGGTGGACGCGCCCTCCCGCCTCGCCGCCGGCGAGACCTTGCGCGACGCCGTGGCCGCTCCGCCGCCCGCCGCGTCGTCGTTGATGCGGCCCATCGCGGAGCCCGGCATGCTCGTCGGCGCGGCGAAAGAGACGGAGCGCCGCCCGCCCGTCTCGCCGCAGGCCGAGGTCTGGGCGAGGAAGCATCCGTTCATGGCGGACCTCGTCGCGAAGCCCGCGGCGTTCCTGCTGGCGCACAGCGCGCTGCGCAGCGCGCAGGGCACGCGCGCTTTCCTCGGCGACGCCAAGAAGGTGGACGCCTACATGAACTCGCCGCTCGTGCGCGTCGTGCTCCGGAGCCCGGCGATGGCCCGGAGCTTGATGACCAACGCGGGCGTCGCCGGCGCGTTCGTCTCGACGCCCGCGATGCGGGACCCGCAGACGGTGAAGGCGCTGCTCGCGAGCCCGATGCTCCATAAGATTCTCGACTGTCCCGCGATCCGCGACACACTCGCCGACGGCGCGGTCATGAAGACCATGACCTCCGACCCGCGGACCGAGGCCTGGATCGCGAAGCACCCCGAGGCGATGCTCGCCCTCGGCGGCGGCCGCTGATCCGGCGGCTTGCAACCGTCCCGGCGCCCTGCTAATCTAATCCATGGCCAACGTCCACATCCCTAAAACCGGGGTCCCCCGCGAGCAAATCCTGTCGGAATTCGACGCCCTGCGCGCGGGCGACGCGGACTGGCGCGGGGCCCGCACGTTCAGCCTCGTCTATCACCGCGACGACGAGCATTCCGCCTTCCTGAAGGAAGCCTACGGGCGCTTCTTCTCCGAGAACTTCCTCAATCCGATGGCGTTCAAGAGCCTCAAGAAGATGGAGAGCGAGGTCGTGAGCATGTCGGCCGCGATGCTTCACGGCGACGCCCAGACCGTGGGCACGATGACCTCGGGCGGAACGGAGAGCCTGCTGCTGGCCGTGCAGACGATGCGCGACCGCGCGCGCGCCAAGCAGCCCTGGATCCGCAAGCCGGAGATGGTCATGCCGCGCAGCGCGCACGTCGCCTTCGATAAGGCGGCCCACTATTTCGGCGTCAAGATCCGCTACGCCGAGCTCGCCGCCGATTTCACCGTCGACGTCCGTTCCGTCGAGAAACTGATCAACCGGAACACGATCATGCTCGTCGCCTCCGCGCCGCAGTACCCGCACGGGGTCCTCGACGACGTCTCGAGCATCGGCGCGCTCGCCCTGCGCAAGAACATCCCTTTCCACGTCGACGCCTGCATCGGCGGCTTCCTGCTCCCGTGGGTCGAGAAGCTCGGCTATCCCGTCGCCCCGTTCGACTTCCGGGTCCCCGGCGTGACCTCGATCTCGGCGGACCTGCACAAGTTCGGCTACGCGGCCAAGGGCGCGTCGGTGCTCCTGTATAAGAGCATGGACTACCTGCGCCATCAGTTCTTCATCGCGACGGATTTCCCGGGCGGCATCTACGCCTCGCCGGGCATGGCCGGCACGCGGCCCGGCGGCGCGATCGCCGCCGCGTGGGCGGCGCTGCGCTCGATCGGCGAGGACGGATATCTAAAGACGGCCAAGCTCGGCATGGAGACGACGAAGGCCTTCGCCGAGGGCATCGCCGCGATCCCAGGCCTCGAGATCATGGGCAAGCCGGTGATGACGATCCTGGCGTTTCGAAGCGTCGACCCGGGAGTAGACGTGTTCTCGATCGCCTCGCGCCTCGAGGAGAAGGGCTGGCACATGGACCGTCAGCAGAAGCCGCCGTGCCTCCACGTGACCTTGACCGCCCACCACGCGACGGTGAAGGACGCGTTTCTCGCCGACTTGGAGGAGGCGGCCGCCTGGGCGAAGCTCCACCCCGAGGCCGCGAGCAAAGGCGACGCCGCGATGTACGGCATGATGGCGAAGCTTCCGGCGCGCGGCCTGGTGCGCAGCGGCGTCCAGCAGGTCTTGGAGAAGATGTACGGCCCCGACGGCGGCGTCATGGAGGCGCTGCCGCCGGACCCGATGGTCGAGAGGGCGAGCCGCATCCTCAAGTTCGGCGAGAAGGTCCTGCGCTTCTTCGGCGCGGCGTGAGCGTCCTCTTTCTCGCGCTGATCGCCGCGGTTCCGGCCGCGGCCCTGTACGGCGTCGCGCGCAGCCGCGCGCTCCAGGCCTTGGGCGCGGTCGTCGTCTGCTACGTCGCCGGAATCGCGATCGGCAACGCGGGTCCCGCCGTCGACCTCGAGCTCGCGAAGCACACGGCTACGATGTCCGTCGCCCTCGGGATTCCGCTGCTGCTGTTTTCCACCGACGTTCCGGGCTGGCTGCGCTCCGCCGAGTCGGCTGTCTTCTCCTTCGCCGCGGCCTGCGTCGCGGCCTTCGTGGCGGCTTGGCTCGGGGGCAAGCTCTTCGCCGCCCGCGTCCCGGAGGCCAAGGAGATCGTCGCGATGCTGTCCTCCGTGTATACGGGCGGCACGCCGAACATGAGCGCGGTCGCGGTCGCGCTCAACGTCCGCCAGGAGACCTTCATCCTCGTCAACGGCACGGACATGCTCTTGTCGTCGACGTACCTCGTCTTCATGACGACGATCGGCAAGCGCGTGCTGGGGACCTTCCTGCGCCCGTACGACGGGCGCGGCAAGGGCGCCGCGGAGGAGTTCCTCCCGCCGGACGCGTTCAAGGACCTCGGCCGCCGCGGCCGGGCCCGCAACGTCGCGATCGGCCTGGCGCTTGCGGTATTCGCGGCCGGCGCGTCGGCCGCGCTGTCTTTCTTGATCGTGGGGCGTTTAAACGAAACGTTCGTGATCATGGGCATCACGACCTTCGGCATCGGCGGCTCGTTCCTGCCGAAGCTCAAGAAGATGCCCGGGACCTTTCAGACCGGCAACTACCTGCTCATGATCTTCTGCGTCGCCGTCGGCACGATGACGCAGGTGGGCAAGCTTCTGTCGGGCGGCTGGGCCATCCCGCTGCTCGTCCTGTTCGTGATCTCGGCGTCGATCCTGCTCCACTATGCGGCGGCCTACTTCTTGGGCTTCGATGTCGAGACGGTCCTCATCACGTCGTGCGCCGCGATCCTGAGCCCCGCCTTCGTCGTGATCGTCGCCGCCTCGCTCAAGAACCGCGACCTGCTGGTGGCGGGCATCACGTCTGGCCTGATCGGCTACGCGATCGGCAACTACGTGGGACTCGGGGTCTACCACCTGCTCTGACGTCCGCGGCGGTGTAGGCGCTAGGTGTCAGGCCTAACGGTTTCACTCTTTTCGATGAAACTATTCGTCCTCGGTAATCGTATGTATACATGGGGAGAAGACCACGGATCCATTTCAACGGAGCTGTTTATCACGCGATGGCTCGCGGCGTCGACGGTCGGGTGATATTTTCCGACAACCGCGATCGGGAATATTTTCTTCAAATACTGAGCCGCGTCGAGTCGGAATGCTCCGCGCAGAGAATCGCCTACTGTCTAATGGGGAATCATTTCCATCTGGCCATAAAGGTCGGCCAGGTTCCCTTATCGGCGGTGATGCAGCGCCTCCTCACGCCGTATGCGATGGAATTCAATCGGCGACAAGAGCGAACCGGACATCTTTTCGAGGCTCGATATAAAGCGAACCTCTGCGTCGACGACGCCTATCTTTTCCGCCTGATCCGTTATATACATATGAATCCCGTCCGGGCGAGGCTTGT
>JBBQVX010000142.1:0-7237 GCA_038211115.1 Elusimicrobiota bacterium
AGGCGTCTCATTTCGCGCGCCCGCTGCATTGCGCGCTCGTCGGATATTTCCGCATCGCTTAAAAGGAGAACCATGCTCGCCAACCTCGCCGTCGGATTCCTGGAAACATCCTCGCTCGCCAAGGGCGTCGAGGCGACGGACGCCATGGTCAAGATGGCGCAGGTGAAGCTCGTGAAGACCTCGGTCGTCGCGCGCGGCAAGCTCGTGATCTTCATCAGCGGCGCGCAGGGCGAGGTCGAGAGCGCGATGCGCGCGGGCCGCGAGGTCCTGGGCAAGACGCTCGTCGACGAGGTCCTCATCCGAAACGTCCACAACCAGGTCGTGGCCGCGCTCGACAAGCGCGTCCCCGTCGAGGTTCTGGGCGCCGTCGGCCTCATCGAGACGAAGGACGCGATCGCGGCCGTCCTCGCGGCCGACGCGGCGACCAAGGCCGCCTCCGTCCACCTCATCGAAGTGAAGACCGTCGTCGGCGGCGGCAAGGGCTATCTCTCCCTGTGCGGCGAGGTCGGCGACGTGCGCACCGCGATCGCGGCCGGCATCTCCGCCATCAAGAAGGAGATGATCGTGACGCACGTCGTGATCCCGCAGGCCGATCCCCAGCTCCTCGCGACGGTCGGAAAATAAAATGACGCGAGCATTCCTCGCCGCCCTCTCCTGTGCGCTCGCGGTCTCTGCCGCGGCAAAGGACATCCGCGTGGCGCCGGACGGCTCGGGGGACTATCGCACGTTCGTGAAGGCCCTCGAGGTAGCTGTCGCGGGCGACGTGATCGTAATGAAGAAACCGGTCGGCATGGTGGGCGCGGCCCTCAAGATCGAGAACGGCGCCGTCCTGGTCAGCGGAACCGTGCCGGGAAGCCCGGCCGAAGCCGTCGGCCTCAAGAACGGGGACCGCATCGCGGCCGTCGACGGCGTGGACGTCTCGTCCAAGGCGCTCGCCGACGTCGTCGGACTCATCCGCGGACCCTTCGGCTCGACCGTGACGCTGAGGCTGTCCGATGAGCGTGAAATTTCGATCACGCGCGGCGAGACGCGCATGGCGGTCAAGGACGATCTGTCCAAGGCGAACATCGCCCGCGAGGAGAAGGATTTCGAGACGGCCTTGCTCTACGCGACGAAATCCGCGGAGGCCGGCGTCACTGCGGCCCAGACGTTCCTCGCTTACGCGTACACGCGCGGCGAAGGCTCGCCCAAAAACGGCCGCACGGCTTTCGCCTGGGCCGCCAAGGCGTCGTCCGGCGGCGACAAGAACGCGCAGTACCTTATGTCTGTGATGTACCGGCAGGGCGCGGGCATCCAGAAGGACGAGCACATGGCCGATTACTGGCTCGAGAAATCGGGCATGAAGCCCGCCGGAGAGCCCCAATGAAAGTGGTCGTCGGCTCCGACCACGGCGGCTTCGGCGCGAAGGCCTTCATCATCAAGGCCATCCAGGCGCTCGGCCACGAGGTCACGGACTACGGCTGCCACTCCACGGAAGCGGTCGACTATCCCGACGTCGCCCAGCTCGTGGCGGAGGCCGTCGTCGCCGGCCGCTTCGACAAGGGCGTGCTCATCGACGGCTTCGGCGGCGCCGTCTGCATGGCCGCGAACAAGGTCAAGGGCGCGCGCGCGGTCGCGGCCTACGACTCGGTCTCCGCGCGCATGGCCGCGCAGCACGACGACGCCAACGTGCTGTGCATCGGCGGCAAGTCCCACGGCGAGCTCATCCACGCCGAGATCCTCAAGGTGTTCTTCGGTACGCCGTTCGAGGGCGGACGCCATTCCGGGCGCCTCGCGAAGGTCCACGCGATCGAGGGGTACCGCAAATGAAGCTCGGATTTCTCCTGCTCGCCGCCGGGTTGGCGGGCTGCGCGACGGCGACGGTCGACCTGAAGTACGCCCCGGCCGTCGCGGCCGAGCCGCTACGGCTCGCGCGCGTGCCCCGGCTATTCCTGTCCGAGATCGAGGACCGCAGCCTCGGCTTTTCCTACGCGGGAGTCGGCGCCACGGTCTCGGCGAGGCTCGCCGGGCCGCTCCTCGACTCCGCGCGCGACGCCGTCCGCCTCGAGCTGAGCCGCCTCGGCATTCCGCTCGCCGAATCGCGCGAGAAGTCGGACGCGGTCCTGCGCGCGTTCGTCACGGCCGCCAACGCGACGGTCGAGGCGAGCTTCTCCCCGAGCGTTAAGAGCACCTTCGCCATGGGCTTCCAGCTGCGGACCCCGGCCGGCGATCAGATCTGGAGCAACGAGATCGTGGGCCATGGCGTCCAGCGCGTCGCCGTGCCCGGGTTTCCCGGCGACGGCGTCAATTTGGCCATGAACGCGGCCTTGGCCGATACGATGCTCAAGCTGCGGCGCGCCTTCGAGGATGACGGCGTCCTCGAGCGAGTCTTCCGCGGCCTCGGGCCCGCGGCCGTCGCCATCGAGCCCGCCCGCGCGCCGGTCGAGGCCGCGCTCCCGGTCTCCGACATCGAGCAACTGCCTTCGGCGTCGCCCGTCCGCCCCCGGGCCCATGCGATCGTAATCGGTATCGAGCGCTACCGCGAGGGCCTGCCGAAGGCCGACTTCGCCGCGCGCGACGCCAAGCTCGCGGCGGAATATTTTAAACGCGTGCTGGGAGTCCCGGCGGAGAACCTCGCGCTGCTGATCGACGACCGCGCGACCAACGTCGACTTCCAGAAATATTTTGAGCGGTGGCTTCCGAACCGCGTCAAAGAGGGCGACGAGGTCTTCGTCTATTTCTCGGGCCACGGTTCGCCGAACCCAGCCAAGGGAGACGCGTACCTCGTGCCTTACGACGGCGACCCGACATACATCGAACAGACGGGCTACTCCGTCAAGCGGATGTACGAGCACCTGGCCAAGCTTCCCGCCAAGCGCGTGGTGGTCGCCATGGACTCGTGCTTCTCCGGCGCGGGCGGCCGTTCGGTCATCGCCAAGGGGGCCCGGCCGCTCGTGAGCCTCCAGTCGGCGGAAGTTCCTCCCAACATCACGGTCCTCTCGGCCTCAGCAGGCGATCAGATCAGCAACAGCTATCAAGAGAAAGGCCACGGCCTGTTCACCTACTACTTCCTCAAGGGCCTCAAGGACAAAGGCGCCGACTTCAAGGCCGTGTACGGGTACCTGAAGCCCGAGGTGTCCCGTATCGCGCGCGAGCAGTACAACGCCGACCAAGACCCGCAGTGGAGGCAGGGAAAATGAAGCTCGCGCGCGTCATCGGCCGCGTCTTCTGCGCCCGCCAGGACCCGGGGATCGACAAGAAGACCTTGCTGCTCATCCAACCGCTGCGCTGGGAGGACGAATCTCCCGCCGGCGACCCCATCGTGGCGGCCGACGCGGTGGGCGCGGGCTCTTCGGAGAAGGTATTCTGGGTGGCGTCGCGGGACGCGGCCGTCGCCTTCCCGGACGCGCCGCCCGTCGACGCCGCGATCGTCGGCATCGTGGACGGGCACCAGGTCAAAGATTTCCGGGAGAAGCGCTGATGTTCGTCGCGGAGGTCGTCGGCAACGTGTGGGGGACGCGCAAGCACTGCTCGCTGTGCGACAAGCGCCTGCTCCTCGTGCGGCCGATCGACCCGATGACGCAAGAGCGCACCGGGGACGCGATCATGGCGGTGGAATACGTGACGGGCTCGGGCCCCGGCTCGATCGTGCTCGTGATGGACGAGGGCGGCTCCGCGCGCTCGGTGCTGCACGACGACAAGGCGCCGATCCGGACCGTGATCGTGGGCATCGTGGATTCCGTGACTTCGGGTGGAAAGGTAAAAAAATATGACTGAGGCACAGCTTCGGAACGTGGTCGAGGAAGTCGTCAAGGCGCTCGACGCCAAAGGCTTTCTCAAGACGAACAAGTGCGAGTGCGAGAACGGCCCGAAGGCGCTCAAGGGCGAGGTGAAGACCTCGATCGGCTCCGCCGGCAAGGTGTTCGGCAACGCCGCCTCCTGGGGCGCCAAGCCCATGATGCCCGTGAAGGGGCAGTTCTCCGCGCTGCCCCCGAAGGCCGGCCACGACGACGACGACGAGGACGCCCACGTCGACGCGAAGATCATCGCGGCCGTCGGCGCGGACCGCGTCTCCGTCTGCAAGCCCACGAAGAAGGGCTCCGACACCGCGCGTTACGTCGACCACACCTTGCTCAAGCCCAATGCGACGCAGGAAGAGATCGGCAAGCTGTGCGAGGAAGCCAAGACCTTCTGCTTCGCGTCGGTCTGCGTGAACCCCTCCTACGTCGCGCTGTCCGCTCAGCTGCTGCGCGGCTCCGGCGTGAAGGTCTGCACGGTGGTCGGCTTCCCGCTCGGCTCGACGACCCCGACCGTGAAGGCGATCGAGGCGCGCGACGCGATCGCCAACGGCGCCGACGAGATCGACATGGTCATCAACATCGGCGCGCTGAAGTCCGGCAACGACGTCGTCGTCTACGACGACATCAAGGCCGTGCGCGACGCCACGCGCGGCCGGGTGCTCAAGGTCATCCTCGAAACCTCGCTCCTGTCGAACGAGGAGAAGGTTCGCGCGTGCGTCGCCTCGAAGAAGGCGGGCGCCGATTTCGTGAAGACCTCGACCGGCTTCGGCGGCGGCGGCGCGACGGTCGAGGACATCAAGCTGATGCGCGAGACCGTCGGCCCGCTGATGGGCGTGAAGGCCTCGGGCGGCATTCGCGACGCGAAGATCGCGGCCGACATGATCGCGGCCGGGGCGACGCGCCTCGGCACCTCGGCGTCCATCGCGATCGTCACCGACGCGAAGTCCGAGGGAAAAGGATATTAGATGGTGTCAGGCCTAACCTTTTAACCTTTTGTCCACCAAATGTTAAAATGTTTTGCCCTGACACCACGAGGAACTATGGCGAAAGAAAAGAAAGACGATCAGCCGCCGAAGTATAAGATCAACATCGATCTGCAGTGCGGGGCCTGCGCGGCCATCATGCACACGCACAAGGACCAGCCGCTGCCGAAGTTCTGCGCGGGCTGCGGCGCGGGCATGCAGAAGTTCTGCTTCAAGTGCCACAAGAAGGTGGAGATGTTCTTCGAGGAGTGGTGGCCCGAGGACGACGAGTGCCAGAGGACGTACACGACGCCGCGCCGCTGCACGCACTGCAACGCCGTGCTCGAGACGGGCGCCGAGGGCCGCGATGCCCTGGGCGAAGACGATAAGGAATAACGGGGGAATATGGCTGAGATTCGCGAGGCGCTGGGTTTGGTGGAGACGAAAGGTTTCACGGGCATGATCGAGGCGTCGGACGCCATGGCGAAGGCCGCCAAGGTCCGGCTCGTCGGCTATGAAAAAGTGGGCAACGGCCTGTGCACGACCTTGTGCCGGGGCGAAGTCGGCGCGGTGCGCGCCGCCGTCGACGCGGCCGCGGCCGCGGCGCAGAAGGTCGGAGAACTCGTCGCGGTGCACGTGATCCCGCGCCCGCACGACGACCTCGAGAAGTACCTCGACCGCATCGCCATCAAATTAGAGCGCTAAGCGGGCTTTAGGTGCTCACGCGCGACGATCTCATCGATATCGTCATCGCCTCCTTGGCCAAGGCCAAGGGGGCGGCGGGCGCTTTGCGCGCGTGGGATCCGAGGGGTCCGATTCGGAAAGTATTTGTTTCCGAATACGAAATAAAAAAGAGGTTGACGCCGGGCGGCCTTCGCCTTACAATTCCGGGGAACGCGATCCTCAGCCCGTTGGCCACGGATTGGCTGACACTAAGAGGAATAGACGTGATCCGGGAGTAAAGGCTACATCATGGCGATCGACATCAAAAACCTGCTGACGTTGATGGTGCAGAAGGACATCTCGGACATCCACTTCAAGGCGGATTCCGTGCCGGCGCTGCGCGTGCGCGGCGCGATGATCCTGGCCACGAATCTGCAGAAGATGTCCGCCGACGACATCAAGCAGGTCGCCTATCAGCTCATGAACAAGGAGCAAGCCGAGACGTTCGAGCGTGAGATGGAGCTCGACCTCGCCTACGGGCTCGACGGGCTCGCGCGGTTCCGCGTCAACGTCTACCGGCAAAAAGGCACGCTCGGCCTGACCTTGCGCGTCGTGCCGATGAAGCTGCGCACGTTCGAGGAGCTGAACCTGCCGATCGACGCGATGCTCAAGCTCGGCAACGAGAGCCGCGGGCTCATCCTGTTCGCCGGCATCACGGGCGCGGGCAAGACGACGACCCTGAACAGCTTCCTGAACTACATCAACTCGATCCATCAGTACCGGATCATCACGATCGAGGATCCGATCGAGTTCTATCATACCGACGTGAAATCCACGATCGTCCAGCGCGAGGTCGGCCTCGACACGCACTCGTTCGGCTCGGCGCTCAAGCACATCCTGCGGCAGGACCCCGATGTCGTCGTCATCGGCGAGATGCGCGACCTCGAGACGATGCAAGCGGCGATCGCGGCGGCGGAGACGGGCCACCTCGTGCTCTCGACCGTGCACACGCTCGACGCGATGCAGACCGTCGACCGCATCGTCGACGCGCATCCCGCGCACCAGCACTCTCAGGTCCGCCAGCAGCTCGCGAACTGCCTCAAGGGCGTGATCGGCCAGCGCCTCGTGCTGTCGAAGGACGGCAAGACGCGTTATCCTGCGACCGAGATCATGATCGGCAACAGCCTCGTGCGCCGGCACCTCCTCGAGGGCAAGACCGCCGAGATCCGCAAGGTGCTCGAGGGCGGCGAGTACTACGGCATGCGCACGTTCGACCAGGACCTCCTGCGCTTGTTCAGCGAGGGGAAGATCGACGACAAGGTGGTCCTCGAAGAGGCCACCAATCCCGAGGACGTGGCTCTGCGCCTGAAGAGCCTTGCGGTCGGCGGCGTCTAAGATGGCGGACGAGCCGAAAAAAGATCATCCCGAGGATATCGAGTCCATTCTTTCGGATTTGGACGCGATCCTGACGGATATGGGAGGCGAACCGCCCCCCCAGGCGCCGAAGCCCAAGCCGAGCGCCGAGCTTCCGCCGATGCCGAAGCTCGAGCCGCCGAAAGCCGCGGAACCGCCGAAGGCACCGCCCACGCCCACGCCCGCACCCAAGCCCGCGCCCGTCGCCGCGCCGCCGCCGCCGGCGCCGGCGATCTCGATGCCGAAGCCCGAGAGCATCGAGCTCGCGCCGCGCGAGGGGATGATCAAGCCCCCGGAGAAAAAGACGGAGCCTCCGAAACCGGCGCCGAAGCTTCCGGAGCAGCGCGCGCCGATCGAATTGAGTGCTCCCGGTTCGCCTGCGCCCGCCAAGGCTCCGGAGACCGCGAAGCCGACCGCGCC
>JBBQVX010000143.1:0-7039 GCA_038211115.1 Elusimicrobiota bacterium
TTGACCTGTCCCGCGCCGGTCACCATGACGTTGGAGGGCTTCATGTCGCGATGGATCACGCCGCGCGAGTGGGCGTAGGTGAGCGCCTCCCCCATCGCGCGCGTCACGCGCACCGATTCGGCGACGTCGAGCCGGCCCTTCGCCTGGACCAGGTCGTGCACGGTCTTGCCGTCGACATACTCGAACACGAGATAGACGTCGTCGCCTTCCTCGGCGATCGCATAGATGTCCACGATGTGCGCGTGATGCAGCGAGGCGACCGTCTTCGCCTCGATGACGAAGCGCTCGCGCTCACGCGGATTGAGGCGCAGCTCGTCGCGCATCTTCTTGATCGCGACGCGGCGGCCGAGGGACTTGTCCGTGCCTTCGTAAACCATGCCCATGCCGCCGGCGCCGATCTGGCGCGAGATCTCGTACTGGCCGCGGATCAGGCCCGCGACGTGGCCGGCGACCGACGCCGGCTCCTGGGTCGCGACCGGCTCCTCGTCCATCTCGGCCACGGCCGGGCCGCGGCGCGTCGCCTTCGTGAACGCCGAGACCACCGATTCCTTGAGCGGGGCGAGCACCGTCGACAGCAAGCCGAACGCCAGCAGGAGGCCGCCGACGATTCCGGCCGCGACGACGGCGCCGAAGCTCCGGCCGCGCGCGGGAGCGGCGGCGGAGGGTTCCGAAGGATTCTCGCCGGGGAACATGAACAGGATGTCCGCATTCGACGGAAGCTGGAGCTGCGACGCGTCGGCCGCGGCCTGCTGAAAGCGTGGGTCCAGGGCAGCGGCGCGGTTGATGTCGGACATCATCGCGTCCTTGTCGCCGAGCCCGCCGTAGGCGTGGGCGCGATTGGCGTAGGAGTAAGGATTACGGGAGTCGGCCTCGATGGCGCCGTTGGAGCTCGCGAGCGCGTCCCGATACCGCTTCGAGCGGTTCTCCGCGAAGGCCTTGTTGTTGAGCAACGCGCCGTCGCGCGGGGCGATCGCGAGGCCGGCGCTGGCCGCCTCGATCGCGCGCTTGTAGTCGCCCTTGCGCGAATAAAGAGCCGACAGGAAATTATGGGCCGCGGCGTTGTCGCCATTGAGCTCGAGCGCGCGCTTCGCCAGCGCGATGGCCGCCTGGGCGTCGCCGAGCCCCATCGCGCGCCGCGCCTCGTCGAGCTTCTGGCTCGACGCGAGCGCCGAGGCGGTGGTCATACCCGCGACCGAGCGCGCGCCGGAGCTGAAGCCGCCGGACGCGAAGCCGTTCCGGTAGCTGGCGTCGCCTTCGCTTCCGCCGCCGGCCGAGGAGCCGCCGCCCGCGGTCAAGGAAGCCGTAAATCCCGGCGTCGTGCGTCCTTCCGCCGATTTCAAGATTCCCATCGCGTTCTTGTCGCCCGGATTGAGTTCGAGCGCCTTCTTCGCGTCCGCGTACGCGCCGTTGAAATCCTGGTTGTCGAGGCGGAGCGCGCCGCGCAGCGCGAACGCGTCGGGGGTGCCGCCGAAAGAGATCGCGCGATCGAGAGAGGCCATGCCGCCCGCCTTGTCGCCGGACGCGAGCTTATCCTGCCCGTCGAGCGTCCAGTTGGACGGGCTCTTCGGATTGTCCTGGATCATGCCGCCGATATGGGAGGTGTTCGGAAGGCCGCCGCCCCACTCGTCCTTGTCCTTGCGGTGCTCCTTCCAGTCATCCCACGCCTCGTTGAATTTCGAGTGGAAGGCGCCCATGACCACGTCGCCGTCCACTTCCTTCTTCATGCGCGCGTCGGCCTCGTCCTTGATCCGCTTCTCCTCCGCCTTACGCTGCGGCTCCGTGAGACCGTCCGTGTGCTTCAATTTCCACAGTTCCTTATTCTCGTCGAGCTGGATGTCCAGCATCGCGCCGAAGTCTCCGGCGTTTTTCTCCGAGACGCCGTCGGGGTGATTCTTCTGCAGATCAGCGACGACCCCGTCGGCGGACTGTTGGATCACGGCCGCGAAGCGCGGGTCTTTCATCTGGGACTTCTTCGCATCGGCCCGGATTTCCGCGATGACGGTCGCAAGCGGAATCAGCTTGGGCTTGTCGTTGGGATTGGGCTCCGTTTTCGGCTTCGACTCAACGTGAGCGATGGTGTGATCGACAACGGTCCCGTTATTGGAAGCGTCGTAAACGCCCTTGCCGGTCGCGTTGACGGTGGCCACGACGGCCTTGCCGGCGCTGCCGTAGCCTTCTTTCTGCTCGACGTCCTTGACCTTGACCGCGGACTTCGCATCGTCGACGCAGTTGTCCACGAGCATCCCCATGTTGTCCTTCGTCTTGCCGTCCGCATGCTGTCCTTGAGGGCAGGCCCGGGCCGAAGAGGCGAGGAATAGGGTTGCGGCGCTCAAGACGGAAAAAATGGCTCGATAACTCATAATTCAAGTGTAAGAGGGGGCGCCGGTCCTGTCAAGGCGAGCGGGCGGGTTTTACCGACCTTTAATCAGGTCCGCTGGGCGATGACCGCGTCGAGGGCCGCGACGAGCTCGGACGCCGTGTGGTAGCGCTTGTCCGGGTCCGGGATCAGCGCCTTCGCGATGACCTCGTCGAGCGCCGCCGGGAGGGCCGGGTTCCGCTGGCTCGGCGGGATATGCTTTCCGTTGAGCTTATTGAGGAGCATGGCCGCGCCCCCGCCTGTAAACGGCAGGTGGCCGGTCAGCATCTCGTACAGGCAGACGCCCAGCGCGTAGACATCGGACTCGCGGCGCACGGTGCCCTGCTCCTGCTCGGGCGCCATGTAGGGCGGCGTGCCGACGACGGTGTTCGTCATCGACATCTTGGTAATCGCGTCTTTCGCCTGGCGCGCGACGCCGAAGTCCATGACCTTGATGCGGCCGTCGTCGGTGATCATGATGTTCGACGGCTTGAGGTCGCGGTGGACGATCTGGGCGGCATGGGCGCACTCGACGGCCTCGGCGGCGTAGTGCAGGACGCCGCGGGCGGTGTCGAGGCTCATCGGGCCGTCGGCTTTGATCAGGTCGTGCAGCGTGCGTCCGGAGACGAATTCGAACACGAGATAGACTTCCTGCCCCTCCTCGACGATCGCGTAGATGTCCACGATGTTCGGGTGGCGTAGCTGCGCCACGAGCTTGGCCTCGTTGACGAAGCGGCGGCGTTCGTGCGGATCGATACGGATCTCGTCGCGCATCTTCTTGACCGCGACGCGCCGCTCGAGCGAGCGGTCCTGCGCCTCGTAGACGACGCCCATCCCGCCGAGGCCGACCTCCTTGATGAGCTCGTATTGAAGCCAGAACGCGGCGCCGGGCGAACTCGGCAGCGGCGTGGCGACCGAAACAGGCGAGTCGCTGCCGACCGCGTCGGACGGCGCCAGCACGCGGCGGATCGTCAGGTTGACCTTCTCGCGCCAGCCCGCCGACACGACATGCAGGATCGCGAGCGCGATCAGGATGCCTCCCATCGCCGACAGCACGGCCAGGCGCGCGAAGCGCTTGCCCGCCTGCTGCGGCTGCGGCGGGACGGCGGCCGCAGCCGACTGCGTCGCGGACTCGTCGTCGAACAGCATCGTCAGGTCCTGCTCCTCCGGGAGTTGCAGGGCCCGTTCGAGGCGGTTCTGGAATCGGGGATCGAGCGCGGCCGAGCGGCGCAGCGCGTCGAGCGCCCCGGCGCGGTCCTTCATTCCGGCCAGCGCGAGCGCCTTATTCTGGTACGCGTAGGGATTGGACGGGTCGCGCTCGAGGGTCGCCTCGGCGTCCTTCAACGCCTCCTGATAGTTGCCCTGCTTGGCGAACGCCCAGGACCGCGTCTGCAACGCCGGCGCGTTGCCGGGAGCCAGCGCCAGCGCGGCGCTCGCGTCGGTCACGGCGTCGCTGTAGCGCCGCATCCGGTTCGAGGCGATCGCGCGGAAGTTGAGAGCCTGGGCGTTGGCGGCGTTGAGCACGATCGCCTGGCTCGCCAGGTCGTGCGCCGTCGGGTAGTCCCTGACGCGCAGCGCCGCGGCCGCGTCCTTCGTGATCGCCGCCGAGCGCTCCGCCGAGCCCGGTCCCGCCGCCGCGGCCTGGGCGCGCGCGGCCGCCGCGACCTGCTCCGGCGTCTGGGAAGGGGCGGCATAGCTTCCAGCGGAGACGCCGCCGGACTGCACGCCGACTCCGCCGCCCGGCCTCGCGGCGTCGGCCGCGGCCGGCGGCGCGCCGGTTCCCCCGCCGCCCAGCACGGACGGCAGGGAGACGGCGGGCGCGCGGTCCTTCGCCACATGATAAAGCGCCAGGGCGTCGCGATTGCCGGCCTCGGCGCCGAGCACGATCTGCGCCGCCTGCGCGGCCAGCGCGTAATCGCCGAGCCGGTAGGCGGACACGCCGTAGCCGACGTAGATCTCGGGGCGAGCGTCGCCGCGCTCGAGCGCCTGGCCGTAGTCGCTGAACGCGCTCTTATAATCATCGCGCGCGTACGCGCGCTTGCCCGTCTCCTCGTATGTCCAAGTCTGCTTCGGATCCTGCTTCTGGATGACGCGGATGTAGCTCTCATCGAGGCCCGCCTTGACGGCGGTCGGGTTGGCGTTGACCGGCTTCTGCTCGTCGACGACGGGAGGCGTGACGCCGGTCGGCTGGGGCTGCACGTTGTACTTGCTCAGGATGAAGCTCGCGAAAGCCTGCTGGAATTTAGGGTCGCCCTCGACCTGTTTATATGTGAGCGTCAGAAGCTGCTCCGGGTGGTTGAGGATGTCCGGATTCTTCTTGACCTCCTTCGCGATCGCGCTGACCTGCGGCGCGTACTTCGTGATGATCTCGGTGTTGGGGTCGGTCGCAGGCTGCTGCGGTACGGTCGGATCGGCCCTCGCCACGAAAGCCGCCGCGAGCAGGAGCGCCAGCGCCGGCGCGAGTCTTCGCTTCATTTCGGCAGTGTAGCCCCCACCCCTTGAAATGTCAAGACACCCCTGTTATACTGACGCCGACCGGAGGCATACCCCCATGAAAATCCTTCTCGCCGCCGCGTGCGCCGCCCTTCTCGCGTCGCCCGCCCTCGCCCTCAAGCCCGGAACCGACGCGTTCCTCACCGAGCTCGGCTTCGCCCCACAATCGCCGGAGATCACGGCCATCGCGAAAGACGTCGTCAACGCCAAAAGCCTGGACACGCTCGCGGCCAAGCGCGACGAGACCGGGGTCCGCTCGTTCATCGCGACGCGCACCTTCATCCGCGCCTTCAAGCAGAACCCGGACGCCGAGTTTCCGGAGACCGAGCTGTACAACATCGCCTATCTGACCGCCCCGGAGAAGCAGTACATCGCCACGAAGCTCGCGGAGTCGTTCCCGCCGATGCCGACGAAACGGGCCTAGGACAGAAGCTTCGACGCGAGCCGGGCCGACTCGATGGCGGCCGCGGGGTCCAAGCGACCCGCGGCCGCCGCTTCATAGGCGGTGCCGTGGGCCGGCGAGGTCCGGACGAATGGGATCCCGACGGTCCAGTTGACGCCCGCGAGCCCCCCCAACGCCTTGAGCGGGATCAGCGCCTGATCATGGTAAAGACAGACTAGGCCGTCGTACGCCCCCTCGGCGTGCAGGCGCCACGCCGAGTCGGCGGGCAGCGGACCGTCGAGCTTCAGGCGCTTCGCCAGCGGCGCGAGCAGGGCGCCCTCCTCCGTCCCGATCAATCCCCCTTCTCCCGCGTGCGGGTTCAGGCCGCACAAGGCGAGACGCGGCTTCTTAGCGCCGAGGAGGCGCAGCGCCTCCTCGAGCGCGGCGGCGCAAGTCGCGACTGCGCGCGCGTTCAGGCTCTGCGGCACTTCCTTTAGAGGGATGTGGCGCGTGGCGATCGCGCACCACAAGCCGCGCGAAGGAACGCCCAAGACCATCTGCGCGTCGGGCTTCCCCGCGAAGTCGGCGAGGCGCTCGGTGTGGTCGCGCCAGGCATACCCGGCCTGCGACCACGAGGTCTTCGAGATCGGCGCGGTGACGATCCCGCCGGCCAAACCGCGCGCGACGAGGCTCAGGGACTCCTCGAACGACGCCGCCGAAATCTTCCCGCCCGCGGCGTCGGGGCGGCCGGCCTTGGGAGCCGCCAGGCCGAGGCGCGTGTCCCGGATAGGCCCGTCGGAAGGCCGCCACCCGGCGCGCCGCCAAACCGAGGCCTCGCCGACGAACACCGGCGAGACGCCGCGCGCGAGCGCGCCCGCGCGCACGGACGCCAGCGCGCCCCGGGGGCCGACGCCCGCGGGATCGCCGCAGGTGAAGGAGAGCGTCCTAGAGGGTCGCGGGAAGGTTGCGCTCAATCGTGGCTTTGTCGCGCAGGCCCTTCACGAAGGCCTCGACCTTCTTCTGGAAGCCGGCGCCGCCGAGGAAGTTCGTGAGCTCGTCCTTGAACTTCTCGTACTCGGGCTTCTCGGCCGCGCGCTTCTCGGTGACGCGGATGATGTTGTAGCCGGACTCGGTGAAGATCGGCCCGCTCGTGTCGCCGACGCCGAGCGAGAACGCCGCCTTCTCGAGCTCGGGAGGAGCCACGCCGCGCAGGACGTAGCCCAGGTCCCCGCCGCGCGCCGCGCTCTCGGGATCCTCGGAGTCTTCCTTCGCGACCTTCGCGAAATCCTCGCCCGCATCGAGGCGCTTCTTCACCGCCTCGGCGGTCTTCTGCGCGCGCTTCTTCTCGTTCTCGGAGGCGCCCGGCGACAGGCGGATGAGGACGCGCTGCACGCGCACGCGCTCGGAGCTCAAGGCCTTGACCTGGCCGGAGACCTCGCGCAGAGCCATTCCTTCTTCCTCGTCCATGCCGGTCGGAATACCCGTGCTCTTGCTCGCGAGGTAGCTCTCGATCTTGCCGAAGTACGCGCGCGTCTCCTCGTCGGTCGGCGGCGCCATCTTGGCCTTCACGCCCTCGTCGATGACCTTGCGCGCCAGGATCTGATGCGACAGGCGCTCGCGGAACTTGCCGAAATCGAGGCCCTCGCCCTTCAGCTGCTGAGCGAAGGCGGCCTCGGCCGCGGCGTCGTCGAGCACGGCGCCGCGGTCGTCCTTCTTGAACCGGGTCTTGATCTCGTCGACGGCGTTGTCGATCTCGCGCTCGCGGACCTTGAGCTTGAGCTTCGTGCCTTCCTGAATCAGGAGCTCGC
>JBBQVX010000144.1:0-6885 GCA_038211115.1 Elusimicrobiota bacterium
CATCGGCGCCGCGTCGACCAAGCCGTTCGGATTCCATGCGTTCTACCCGGGGCCGGGCCTCGGCGGGCACTGCATTCCGATCGACCCGTTCTACCTCTCCTGGAAAGCGCGCGAGTTCCAGTTTAACACGCGCTTCATCGACCTCGCCGGGGAATTGAACATCCAGATGCCCTACTACGTGATCTCGAAACTCGAGGAGGCGCTGCGCGGGCAGGGCAAGAAGCTCGAGAACGCGCGGATCCTCATGCTTGGGCTCGCGTACAAGAAGGACATCGACGATCCGCGCGAGTCGCCGGCCTTCAAGCTCCTCGAGATGCTGGAGCAGAAGGGCGCCGACGTCGTCTACAACGATCCGAATATCCCGAAGTTCCCCACGATGCGCCACTACGCGCATTTGAAGGTCAAGTCCGTGCCGCTGACGGAGTCGGTGCTGTCCGGCGTCGACGCGGCGCTGGTCGTGACGGATCACAGCGAGTTCGACTACGAGACGATCGCCCGGCACGCGCCGCTGATCGTGGATACACGCAACGCCTGCGGCGGCCTGTCCCAATGGCGGGAGAAGATCGTGCGCGCGTAGGGGCTCAGTCGGAGGCGTAGCCGAGCCTTTCGATCAGGACGGCGGCGTCGGAGGGGCGCTCCATGGCCAGGACGATGCGCATGTTGTCGCCCTCGACGACGCCGTACAGCGAGAGGACGTTGACGTCCTGCGCGGCGAGGGCCTGCTTGCGCGCGCGCGCCGTGCGGCGGCTGTGGGGTGTTTCAGGGCGGAAGACCTCTTTTTCCCGGACCTCGAGCCCCATGCCGCGCAGGCGCTGGCTCAGCGCGTCGTTTCTCGGGGCGAGGAACCGGATCGTGGTCCGGCCGTCCGCCTCGCAGGTGATCATGGACTGAAAGTCGATATCGACGGCGAGCAGCGTGCGTGTCAGCTTCGACCGTACCGCGCCGTCGCTCGGGAACTCGATGCCGTATTGGGTCAGCCTGGGCTTGCTCATGGCGCCTCCTGGATCGCTCCAGTATAAGCCCGCGGCGGCGGGCCGGCCATGGAGAGGCTGTAAATTATTTCCGCCGTCTCCGGCTACAGGCCGGCGCGCTGGGGCTCGGCCGTCTTCGTCCCGACTTCCTGCAGCAGCGACGCGAGGTCCTCGGCGTGCTCCTCTTCCTTCTCAAGGATGGCCTCGAACATGCGGCGCGTGGTGGGGTCGTCCGTGCCGAGGTAGCGGATGATCTCGCCGTAGCTGTCGACGGCGATGCGCTCCGCCACGAGGTCCTCCTGGATCATCTCGGCGAGATCCCCGCCCTCGACGTACTCCGAGTGGCTGCGCGAGAGCAGCGTGGCGGGGGAGTAGTCCGGCTCTCCGCCCAGCTGCACGATGCGCTCCGCGATAAGGTCGGCGTGACCTTGCTCCTCGGCGGCGTGCTCCGCGAACTCCGCGGCGACGCCCTGCGCGTGGATGCCCTTGGCCGTGAACTGGTGCCGCTTGTAGCGCAGCATGCAGACGATCTCGGTGGCGAGCGCCTCATTGAGTATTTTGACGACCGTGTCGCGGTCGGCGGCGTAGCCCGCGGTGACGGCGCCGCGGCGGATGTGCTCCCGCGCGCGGTCGCGCAGGGTCTTCACGGCGGTCAGAAAAGGTTTTTTGTCCATGGGAGGTCTCCTGTTACGCGGCCGGCTTTTCCTGCGAATTGAACGACGGCGTTCTCCGCGCGGATCTCGAGCCCGAGGCCGCGCTTGTCCGGAACCGCGACGAGCTCGAGGTCGCCGGAGCGGGACCGCTCGATGAAGAGGCGATGCGCGAGCTCCGTGACGGCGATCACCGCCTCGAAGACGGCGGATTCGTCCATGCCGATCGAGCGGCAGAAGCCCCGCGTCGCGGTCTGGACGCGGCACAGGTGAGCGGGCTCGGAGATGCTGATCCGGACGTTCATCGGAATGCTCATCGTGGTCTGGGGCATCGGCTCATTATAAAGGGAGGGTGCGCGTAAGGCCATGGTTCCTCCGTCTAGCGTAAGTAACGGCCTTGTGACCGGCTCACTTCATGTTGATCTGATAGCCGAAGTTGGGAACGGTCATGACGCGGTCGCTCTCCTGAAGGAGCTTCCGGCGCAGGCGGGCGATGTGCTGGTCGACGGTGCGCGTGTCGATCTCCATGTCCTTCTCGTGCCCCCAGATGATCTGGAGCAGCTGGTCGCGCGACAGCACCTTGCCGTTCGCCTCGATCAGGAGCTTTAGGATCGCGAACTCCTTCGGGGCGAGATGCGCCATCTTCCCGCGGACGAGGATCTCGTGCCGCTCGAAATCGATCTCGATGCCGCCGATGGTGACCGTCTTCTTGACGGTGCCGCCGGCGGCGGCGTTCGCGCGACGGCGCAGGTGGCCGGTGATGCGGGCCTGGAGCTCACCGATCGAGAACGGCTTCACCATATAGTCGTCGGCGCCCAGCTTCAGGCCGAGGATCCGGTCCATCTCGCTGCGCTTGGCCGACAGAAGAATGATCGGAATCTCAACCTCGGGGCGGAGCGTCCGGAGGAGCTCGAGGCCGTCCATCTTCGGAAGCATGATATCAAGGAGGATCAGGTCGGGCTTGGTCTTGCGGGCGAGCTTGAGGCCGGTCTCCGCGTCGCGCGCGGTGGTCACACGGAACTTCTCCTTCTCGAGGTTGTAGCGGATCAGCTTGACGAGGTCCTTCTCGTCCTCGATGATGAGAATTTTCTCTTTGGCCGTGGTCATGGGCTTGTCTCTCCGTGCGTGGCTTCATTGTAGGTCAATGCCGCGGCCGCGCGAAGTGAGGCGGGGTGATGGATATGTCTCCATTTCGTGACGTACCCTCGCTACCGTCGCGGGACAATTGCGTTACATCTCGTCCATAGGCTCTCGGCGGCATTCATGTTAGTCTGAAGGCGCGGTGAAAAATTAATTGGAGGCACACATCATGAACGACGCGAAGAAGGACTCGATTTCATCCGGCTGGTATCTTCTGGGCGGTTTGGCGGTAGGAGCCGCGGCCGGGCTGCTGCTCGCGCCTAAGAAAGGAAGCGAGACTCAGGAGGACATCCTTGCGTGGGGCCGCCGCAGCCGCGAAAACACCCGCTCCGTGATGTCCCGCATCAGCGCTGCCCTTCCGGCGCGCGTGAAGGTCGCCGCCGTCGCGGGAGCCGTGAAGAGCGGCGCGGGCAAGGCGTTCGAGCAGGCCGGCGAGAAGGCGAAAGAGTTCGTCGGCTCCTAACGCGTCCGCATTTCCGTCCAGGGGCTCGCCGGGCGAGCCCCTGGGCGGGCCGTTCTAAGCGAAGATCTTGAAGACAAAGAACGCAGCCCCTCTCTTCTCCCTCGTCGGCCGCAGTGCCAGCGAAGGCGGGAGCGCGCCCGCGCGCGACATCGGGCGGGAGCTCGACGCGGCCAAGGCGGAGCTTCACTCGATCAACGTGGAGCTGATCGCGGCCAACAAGGCGCTGCGCCGGGGCAACTCGGAGCTGAACGCGACGAACGACGACCTGACGAACCTCCTCGCGAGCTCGGAGATCCCGATCCTGATGCTGGACCGCCAAACGCGCGTCCGGCGCTTCACGCCTCCGGCCGAGAGCGCCTTCGGCCTCGGCGCGGCCGACGCCGGGAAGCCGCTCGCGAGCCTGAAGCTCGGCATCGAGGCTCCGTTCCTTGGGGAGGCGGTGCGCGACGTGCTCGCCGGCTTCGAGGCGAGGCAGTTCGAGGTCCGTGGCCGCCGGGAGCGCTGGCATTCGCTCTGGGTCCGTCCCTACAAGACCGGCGCGGGCGTGATCGACGGCGCGGTCCTGTCGATGACCGACGTCACGGAGAAGCGCAACGGGATCCGGGCGCTGACCGCGTCCCGGGACTATGCGGAAGCCATCGTGGACACGGTCAACGATTCTCTGCTGATCCTGAACCGTCACCTGAAGGTGAAGACCGCCAGCCGCTCGTATTACGAGCTGTTCATGGAGGCGCCCGTGGAACTCGAGGGCCGTTCCATCTATGAGATCGGCGAGGGCCGCTGGAACGTGGCGGCGCTGCGGGAGCATCTGGCCGCGCTGGCGGCCCGCGAGACGCCGTTCTCGGGCTGGGAAGCCGACTTCGAGGTGCCGAAGCTCGGCCGACGGACCCTGATGATCAGCGGCCGCGTCGTGCCGCACGCCCCGGGCGACGAGACGCGGATCGTCGTCGCCGTGGAGGACGTGAGCCTGCGCAAGCAGGCGGCGGAGGCGGAGGCGCTGCGCAAGAGCGAGGCGCGCCAGCGCGCGTTCGTGGCCAACGTCTCGCACGAGCTGATGACACCGATCGCCGCGATCAAGGGCTACGCGGAGTCGCTCATCGGAGGCGTCCTCGAGGTGCCGGGCAAGAGGGTCGCGTTCACGCAGATCATCGAGCGCAACGCGGAGAGGCTGGCTCAGCTGGTGGAGGATCTTTTGCAGCTGTCGTTGTTCGACGAGGGCCGGCCGCGCGCCGAGGCCGAAACGGTGTTCCTGCGTCCCGCAGTGGAGAAGCTCGTGAAAAGCCTCGCGCCGGCCGCGCGCGCGCGCAAGGTGTCGTTCCGCGTGTTGATCCCGAAGTCGCTGAAGGTCGCGATCAACCGCTCCGAGCTGGCGCAGGTGATGCAGAACCTCTGCGGTAACGCCATCAAGTACAACCGCAAGAACGGCCGCGTCGACATCCGCGCCCGCCGCGTCGGCAAGCGCGTGCTCGTCTCGGTCCAGGACACGGGCATCGGCATCCCGCGGGAGGAACTCACGCGCGTCTTCGACCGCTTCCATCGCGCCGAGAACGCGCGCGCCAAGACCGCGCGCGGGAACGGCCTCGGGCTGTCCATCGCCCGCGCGATCCTGACCAACCGCGGCTGCAGAATCTGGGCCGAGAGCGGGGTCGGCGAGGGCGCGATCCTGTCGTTCACCTTGCCGCGTGCCGAATGACGCGCAAAATACTCGTCGTCGACGACAGCGACGACCTTCGCGAGCTCCTGGTCTGCGCGCTGGCTCCGCTCGGCGAGATACTGTCCGCGTCCTCGGGAAGGGACGCCCTGATCGTGCTCGCGGCCGAGAAGCCGGCGCTGCTGCTGCTCGACGTCTCGATGCCGGAGATGAGCGGGCTCGCTGTGCTCGAGGCCGCGCGCGCCCTGGATTCGAAGCTCGTCGTCGTGATGCTGACGGGTGCCGCCGAGCGCGGGGTCGCCGACAAGGCGCTGTCTCTCGGCGCGAACGCGGTCGTCATGAAGCCCTTCGAGATGGACGCCGTGCTCAAGCAATTGCAGGACCTTCTGCCGTGAGCCGCGTGACGTTGTAACAGTTTGTTGACTGGGCCTTGTACATCCGGCGACGCCAGCTACACTTTAGGCATGCATGAAAACGATCTGACGGTGAAGCCTCGAATCCTGGTGGCGGACGACACGCACGACACGGCCGACGTCTACTGCTTTCTTCTCTCCGCGGCCGGCTATCGCGTCGCGCGCGCCTACGACGGGCAGACCGCCTTCGCGCTCGCGAAGGTCACGAAGCCCGACGTCGCGATCCTCAACTATCAGATGCCGGGCCTGACGGGCCTCGGCGTGCTGCGCGAGCTGCGCGAGGCGGGCGTGGACACGAAGGTGATCATCACGAGCGGCGCCGATCAGTTCGCCGAGCTCGCGGAGCGCGCGCTCGCGGAGGGCGCCGAGGTCTGCGTGCGCCAGCCCTGGCCCGCCGACCGCCTCCTGCGCATGGTCTCCGCGGTGCTGGCGCAGCCGAGAAGCTTCCGCAGCCGCTGACGACCTTCAGGGATTCCAGTGATTGGAATCCCCGTCCCGCTGCGTCTCGAACGCGAGGCCGTCGAGATACGGGGATGATTTGCCCGATCCGGCGAGCCGCCGCGTCCTGCGGTAGGCCCGACGCGCGTCGTCCTCGCTCATGGCGCGGGACAGCACCTCGGCCGCCAGATTCAGAGCGAGGAAGTTCATCGCCTCGCTCTCGGCGCGCGACGTCACTTCTCCGGCCGCGGCGTCGGCGTAGATTCCGGGAGCGATCTCCTTAAGCTCGCCGGCGGAATCGGCTCCGACCGGATAGGCGGCGGTCTGCTCGAGGATGTCCGCGCCGCGCCGAAGGAACGAGCCTCCGGTGCCGTCGCGGTGGACCACGGTCCGCCGCCACGGGCCGTTGTCGTACCAATAGAGCGCGTGCTCTCCGAAGCTGTGCGGCGTCCCGTACTTCACGATCAGCGCGCGCGCGAGGGCGCGCGACGGCGCGGGCCAGGACTGGATGGACGTCTGGGGGCTCCGGACGGCGCCGTCCTGGGCGACGGCGCGAAGCCCGCCGACCAGGGCGAGCCCGAGAGCGAGCACGGCGGATCGGATTCTCATGCGCGCAGTGTAGCGAGACGCGGGCCGGCGCTCCATGGCGGCGCGGTGACGTTATTTCGGACGCCTGATGTCGGAGTTCCGGCGTAAGAGCGTCACACGCTCTCCATGGTCCGTTCCGGCGGCCGCGTCTATAATCTCTCGGACGCGGGGGGAGAAATGAAGATCCGGGACGTGATGACGGCCGACGTGGAGGCGGTGGATCCGTCCGCCACGCTCGACGAGACGGCCTACATCATGAAGTGCGCCGGCGTCGGCAGCCTTGCGGTCGTCGAGGAGGACAGGCTCGTCGGCGTGATCACGGCGCGCGACATCGTCGAGCGTGCGGTCGCCGAGGGCCTCGACTCCTCCGCGACCTCGGTCCGCGAGATCATGACGAGCGACGTCGTCTGCTGCGGCGTGAGCGACGACGCCGCGGAGGCCGGGCGCGTGATGGCTTCCCACGGCGTGAGCCGCGTCTTCGTCGTCGACGAGCGCGGAGAGCTGTGCGGCGTGCTGACCTCGTCCGCGCTCGCCGCGGTCCCGGCGGGGCGCGCGCCCGGGCCGGCGGCCG
>JBBQVX010000145.1:0-6842 GCA_038211115.1 Elusimicrobiota bacterium
ACCCCAGGGATCCAGGGGTATCGATCCCGGCATCTGTACGGAGGTCAAGACAATGGCTGAGAAGGTTCAGAAGGTCGGCGTTGAGCGGGTTCAGGGTTTCCTTTACTACATCGACAAGCAGGGCGACGTCTCCCGCGCGAAGATGGCCCGCGGCGGCAAGAAGGGCGGCAAGACCGAGAAGGTCGCCAAGGCCGGCATCAAGAAGCAGGCCGGTTTCCTGTACTTCTTGGACAAGAAGGGCGATATCTCCCGCGCGAAGATGGTGAACGCGTAATACTGATTCGTTAATCGCCGAAGTTGACCGCCCGGCGCGCAAGCGCCGGGCGGTCCTTTTTTTGCCATAATCCGGGCGTGAGCGAACCCGTTCTCATCGTCGGTCCCGGCGCCGTGGGGCTCTCCCTCGCGGCCGGGCTGCGCCGCGCGGGCGTCCCCGTCGCGGTCCTGGGACGCGACGCCGCGGCCGAGCGCCGCCTGACGATCGAAGGCTTCACGGCGACCGATCCGGACGGCCGCAGCGAAAAAATCACGGGCCTGACCGGCGCCCGCTCCCTCAAGACTCCCCCCCGCGCCGCCTTCTTCTGCGTCAAATCCGGCGACGCCCGCCGCGCGGCCGCAGCCGCCCGCCGCTTCATCGGAAAAGAGACCTCGGTGGTCGCCCTTCAAAACGGCATCGGGCACGAGAAGGTCTTCCGCCGCGTGTTCGGCCCGAGGCGCACCGTCATCGGCGTGTGCTATTTCGCCGCGGACCGCGCGTCGAAGGGCGAGCTCAAGCTCAACGGCGGAACCGACATCCTGCTGGCAAGACGCTCCGGGAACGCCCGCGCCCTCGAGGCCGCCGCCGCCCTGCTCGCGCACGCCGGCTTCCGCGTCCATCTTAAGGACTCCGAGGAGGGCATGCTGTGGACCAAAGCCGCCTTCAACGCCGCGGTCAACCCTCTCGGCGCCGCCTGCGCGGTCGAGAGCGGCCGCCTCGAGGCCGACCCGGCCCTGCGCGAGGTGGCGCTCGCCGCCCTCGGCGAGGCCGCCGCCGCCGCGATCGCGTCCGGCCACGCGCTCGACTACCCCGACATGGCCGACAAGCTCATGCTGTCCTGCCGCAACGCCCCGCGTCAGCGCAACTCGATGCTGCAGGACCTCGCCGCCGGCCGCCGCACCGAGGCCAAGGCGATCCTGGGGCCGCTGCTCCTCGCCGCCAAGCGCCGCCGCGTGCCCGCGCCGACCCTCGAGATCCTCTCCGCCGTGATCGGGCGCCTCGAGCGCGGCCTTTCGAAGAAATGAGCGCGAAGATCCTGGAAGGAAAGTCCCTGTCGCTGCAGGTGCTCGCGCAGGCGCGACGCCGCTCCGCCGCCGTGAAGCGCCGGCGCGGACGCCCGCCGCTGCTCGCGATCGTCGCGGCGGCCGACTCGGCCGCTGGAAGCTACCTCAAGGCCACGCTGAAGGCCTGCGCCGACGCGGGCGTGACGGCGGTCGTGCACCGCCTCTCCCCCGGACCGCGCGCGAAGACCATGGGCCTGCTCGCGGACCTCGCGGGAGACGCGAGCGCGGACGCTCTCATCATCGAGACGCCGTATCCGCGCGGAATCACGTCGGCCGACGCGACCGCGGCCATCCCCCCCGACAAGGACGCCGAAGGCGTCACGCCCGGCGCCTACGGCCGTCTCTTCCTCGCCAAGGCCTGGAAGGAGACCGCGGACCTCGTCGTACCTTGCACCGCGCTCGCGATCGCGCGCCTGGCGCTCGCCTCGCGCGCCCCGCTGGCCGGGCGGCGCGCCGTCGTCCTCGGCCGCTCCGCGACCGTGGGCCGTCCCGCGGCGCACCTGCTCTCGACGCTCGACATGACCGTGACGCTGGCGCACTCCCGCACGAAGGGCCTCAAAGCGCTCTGCCGCGAGGCCGACGTGCTCGTCCTCGCCGCGGGCTCGCCGGGCATGGTCAAGGCGTCGTGGGTCAAGCGCGGGGCCGTCGTGCTCGACGCGGGCGTCAGCTTCGTGCGCGGCCGCCTCAAAGGCGACGCCGCGGCGGGCGTCGCCGCGCGCGCGGGCATGATAACGCCCGTCCCCGGAGGCGTCGGCCCCGTGACCACCGCGTGCGCGGTGCTTAACGCCGTCCTGCTCGCCGAACGGCGAACGCGCTAGCCTTCTCGACGCGGCGCGAGAAGGCTCGCGGCCACCGTCCGCTCAGCGGAACATGGAGCCGAACGGGCTGAAGTCCGCGTCGATCTTCGCGACGGCCGCCGCGTAGGTCTTCCACTCCCGCTCCGTCTCGTCGGCCGAGCGCGTCTTGCCCGCCTGCTTCGGCCGCGTCAGCACGAGCGTGTCGAGCCCGTAGCGGCCCCACTTGCCGCCGTAGCCGGTGAAGCCGTACTCGATCGCCCAGCCCTCGGAGAGCAGGCGCCGGATCACGGGACCGTGCTTCGAGATGATCAGTGAGCGCTGGCCCGGGCTCGGATCGTTCTGGATGATGAGCTGCCCTTCCGGGGCGATCCAGTCGACCATCTCCTCGAGCTTCTTGTCGAAGCCGGGGACGTAGTGCACCGCGTTCTTCGTGCGCAGGACGGCCAGCGGCTTCGCGGGCTTCGTCAGTTTATTGAGATCCGCCTCGACGACCTCGGCGTTTTTGGCGCCGGCGAGCTCGGCGGCGGTCTTGAGATAAGACACGACGAACGAGGAGTAGTCGAAGAACGAGTACTTCGTGTTCGGGTCGAGCTCCCGGTGGATGAAGCCCTGGGCGTTCATGCCCGAGGCCATATCCCAGTACTCGCCGTTGGGGATCGGGCTCGGCGGCAGGTGCGGCGCGGGGGCGCGGCCGGAGAGCCTCGCCGCCGTCAAAGTTTCCTGGGCGTGATCCTGGAACGCCATCCAGCGCCCGAGCAGTTGCATGAAGCCGATCGAGCCGGCGTTGACGTGGTCGTCGTGCGCGTCCACGAGATCGACGGCCGACTGGTACTGCGGAGAACGGGGGTTGAGCTGCTGCAGGAAGTACTCGCCCATGAAGGTGTACTTCTGCACGAGGTTCGCGGCGGCGTCCGCGAATTGACCGCCGAACATCTCCACGGCCTTCGAGTTCGGCTTCGCCTTGCGGTAGGCGTCCGTGAGCTCGGAGTGCGTGGGCGGGCTGAGGCCGCTGTCGCGCTTCGCGCCGGACTTCGAGCTTCCGCCGAACCAGTCGCCGATCGCGGGCGCGGACAGCTTCCCGGCGCCGTCGAAAAGAGCGGTGCCGGCGGCGATCGCGTTCTCAGAGCCGGGCTTATCCGGCGTGGCGGCGGCCGGCTTGATCGCGGACAGGGCGGCGGGGACGATCTTGGTCTCCGTCTCGACGACGGCCTTCACGGTCACGGGCTTCGCGGCCGCGGGCTGGACGGAGACGGCCAAGGCGGGCGTGACGAACGCCGGCGTGGGCGTGAGGAGAGCGGGCGACAGGGACGCGGCGGAGAGGTTCGCGCCCGTGAACTGGAGGGCCATCGAGCCGAGCGTGGGCACCGGCGTCGCGGAGATCCCGAGGCCGGCCTCGCCGACCACGCCCGCCTTCATCTGAGCCGGGGCCGCGCCGGGCAACGCCATCGCGATCAGCACGAGAAACGCCGTGATTTTCCTCATGCCTCAAGGATAGCCGTCCCGGGGCGGCCCTCCCAGGGTCCTAGGTCCCGGAAATCGCTGGGCCTTTCGCCTCGATCAGCTCCAGGTACTGCCCCGCGGCCATGGACAGGCCGCGCTCGCACGAGATGAAGAACGACTCGTAGGGCGTCCCGTCGGCGTTCACGGCCTCGAGGACGTGGCCGTAGCGCTCGATCAGCGCCGACACCGCCGCCCTTCCTTTGTTAGTGTCCCGGCCGAGCTTGCGCAGCCCATTGAGCCACATCGAGCCGAGATGCAGCCAGTGCGCGCGGTGATAGCCCGGCGCGAGCCGGGTCACCCAGGGAACCGTCGACGGGTCGTACTCGCCCGTCGAGCAGCGCATGGGCCACGGCTCGTCCAGCTTCTCCGCCGCGAGGCGGTCGGCCGCCTTCCCTAGAATATCCGGGCCGAAAGAGCCGAGATACAGCGCCACGACGGCGCCGTCGACGCTCATCGCCTCGGTGTCCGCGTGGTCGCGGAAATGATCCCCGCGCCAGCGGTCCTCGAGCAGGCGCTTCGAAAACGCGTCCGCGTCCGTCTTCGGCTCGAGGCCGATCTCCGGCGCGCGCCGCAGCATCATCAGGACGCACAAGTTGTTGTAGGTCGACGACGGCCGCCGGATCGTGTCGACCCAATCCCCGGTCACGCGGCGCGAGAGCAGGCCCCCGGGCTCGAGCCAGCGTCCCTCGTAGTCCGCGAGCAGGCCCGCGAGCGCCGCCGTCTGCTCCGCGTCGGGCCCGCGCCCCGAACGGGCCTTGATCTCGGCCCAGCAATAGATCAGCCACGGCAGGTTATCGCCGCGCCACCACGGCATGTCGAAGCCCCGTCCTTCCCGGAAGCAGCTCGTCACGCGCCCGAGCCGGGCCGAGTGGCGCGTCATGAGGGCCGTCTGGCCTCTCAAGTACTCCTCGCCGAGCGTCCCCCACGCCCCGGCCAAGGCCTTCGCGAAATCCGACGGCCACATCGGCCAGAAATGCCCGTGCCCGGCGCGCAGCACCGGCCCCGCGTTGCGCCGCAGGACGCCCTTGGCGATCTCCGCCGGCGTCCCTCCCTCCGGCGCACGCTCGACGCCGTAGACGATCACGCGCCACGAGTCGAGCGTCTGCACGACGAGCGTGTAAAACAGCTCCGGCGTCAGGTCGTAGGGCCCGAGGATCATCGCAGCCGGCTAGACGGCGTCGCGAACCAGGAACGGATACCGGAAGTCCTTCGGCGGGTCGAAGGTCTCCTTGATCGTGCGCGGCGACACCCAGCGCAGCAGGTTCAGGTACGAGCCCGCCTTATCGTTCGTGCCCGAGGCCCGCGCTCCGCCGAACGGCTGCTGGCCGACGACGGCGCCGGTCGGCTTATCATTGAGATAAAAGTTTCCCGCGGCGTTGACGAGCGCGCGCTCCGCTTCCACCAGCACGCGCCGGTCCTGGGCGAACACGGAGCCGGTCAACGCGTACGGCGTGCTCTCGTCGACGACCTTGAACATCTCCTTCCATTTCGCCGGAGCGTAGGGATGCACGGTCAGGACGGGCCCAAAGATCTCCTCGCACATCGTGACGCTCTTGGGGTCGCTCGTCTCGATGATCGTCGGCTGCACGAAGAAGCCGACGGAGTCGTCGCACGTCCCGCCCGCGACGATCTTGTTGGCCTTGTTCTTCTTCGCCGCGGCGATGTAGCCCTTGATCTTCTCGAACGAGGCCCTGTTGATCACGGCGTTGACGAACTTGCCCGGATCCTCGGGCGAGCCGACCTCGATCTGGGCCAGCATGTCCTTCATCGACTTTTTCACCTTGGGCCACAGGTCGGTGGGGATATAGGCGCGCGACGCGGCCGAGCACTTCTGCCCCTGATACTCGAAGGCGCCGCGCACGAGCGCGGTCGCGACGGCGTCGGGATCGGCGGAGGAGTGCGCGAGCACGAAGTCCTTGCCCCCCGTCTCGCCGACGAGGCGCGGGTAGTTCTTGTAGGTGTTGATGTTCGCGCCGACCGTGGCCCACATGCCCTTGAACACGGCCGTCGAACCGGTGAAGTGCACGCCCGCGAGGTCGGGATGCTTCAGGGCGACCTCGGAGACGGCGGCGGGATCGCCGGTGACGAGATTGATGACGCCCGGAGGAAGCCCGGCTTCCTCAAACAGCTTCACGATCCAGTAGGCGCTGTACATCGCGTGGTGGGAGGGCTTCCACACGACGGTGTTCCCCATCAGAGCGGGTGCCGCCGGGATATTACCGGCGATCGCCGTGAAATTAAACGGGGTCACGGCGTACACGAAGCCCTCGAGCGGGCGGTACTCGAGGCGGTTCCACATACCCTTCGAGCTCTCGGGCTGGCCAGCGTAGATCTGCTCCGCGTAATGGCAGTTGAACCGCAGAAAGTCGATGAACTCGCAGGCGGCGTCGATCTCCGCCTGGTAGAGATTCTTCGACTGGTTGAGCATCGTGGCGGCGTTGATCGTCCAGCGCCAGTCGTTGGCGAGGAGGTCGGCCGCCTTCAAGAACACGCCGGCGCGGGCTTCGAACGGCAGGGCCGCCCAGTCCTTGCGGGCCTTGAGCGCGGCGGCGATCGCCTTCTTCATGTCGGCGGGGCCGCCCTCGTGGAACTTGCCGATGAGCTGGTTGTGATCGTAGGGCGAGCGGATCTCGACCTTCTTGCCCGTGCGGACCTCGTCGCCGCCGATGAACATGGGGATGTCCACGACCTTGGCCTTCATCGCGTTCAGGCGCGCGAAGAATTTCAGGCGCTCGGGGCTGCCGGGGGCGTAGTTGAGGACGGGCTCGTTGACGGGCTTCGGGACGGAGAATCGGGCGTTGCTCATGCGCAGATGATATCAAAGCGGCGAGCGGTCGGACCGACCGGGACGCTGCATCGTGCAGCGTTTGTCGGTTTTAATATTTCCGCCCGAGCCTGGCAAAATGCTGGTCTTCGCTATACAATTCGAGGACGGCCCAAAACACCCCCGAATTGAGCCGACCAACATAATCAGTAGTTAGGCGAACTGACAACTTCTGAACGGAGTGTTGAGGTTCAGCGCCTAATGGAATATTTCGCCGTTTGAATTAATTGCGATTATCGGCGTTCGTAAGCCAGGTAAAATGGAGGCTTATGAACGAGAAAGAGAAGCCGGGGCAGGACGCGGAATTTTTAGTGATGGGCGTTATGCGTCATACGCGCAATAAGTTCACGGCTGAGGAGAAGATCCGCATCGTGGTGGAAGGCATGAAGCGTTAGATCTCGGTG
>JBBQVX010000146.1:0-6776 GCA_038211115.1 Elusimicrobiota bacterium
TGCTCAAGGCCGGAAAGCTCGGACGAGCCTCCGCCTCGTACCAGCGGGCGTTCGATCTCGATCCACGCGACGGCGACGGGCGGCACAACCTCGACTTCGCCCTCAAGCGCTCGGGCGAGGAGCTGGCGCCGCCCGGCGTGCCCGGCCCCGCGTTCGCGGCCTTCACCGCGCTGTCCTCGCGCGAGCTCGCGGGCCTGCATTGGATCGCGGCATGGGCGGCCCTGATCCTCGCCGGTCTCTCTTTACTCGGCGACGCGCGGCGACGCGACCGCCTGCGCGCCGGGCTCACGGGCGCGGCCGCGGCCTGGCTGCTGTTCGGGCTCTGGTGGGCGGGCCTGCGCGCGGTGCTCCCGGCGGGACGGGGCGTCATCGTCGCCGGCCGGGCGGAGCTCCGCAACGGGCCCGGGGAAAAATTCTCCGTCGGCTACACCGCGCCCGAGGGACGGCGCGTGCGGGTGCTCTCGGAAAGCGGCGAGTGGCTCGAGGTGGGCCTTCTCAAAGAAGGCGTGAAAGGCTGGGTGCTCGCGTCCTCCGTCGAGAAATTATAAGACGCCCCGCTAGGGGTTTCTCGGCGTCATCGGCGTCAGCGGCACGACGGGGACCGGAGGCGGCGGAGGGGGCGGAGGAGCGGCCGCGACGACGACCGGAGCCTTCGTCTTCACGGCGGCGGAAGCGGCGGCCTTCTTGCCCTTGGCGCCTTTGGCGCCCTTGCCTTTCACCGCGGACGCGCCCTTCCTCGCCTTCCTCGCCGGCTTGACCAAAGTGGCCGTCGGGACGGCTTTCTTCGGGGCGTACGCGGGCGCCGTGCTTTCCTCTTCCTCGCCGGAGGCCGAGACGGGCTTCACGCTGATGATCGGCTCCTCCTTCGGAGCGGCCTCGTCGGCCCCCTGGCCGTCGGCGCCTGGGCCGACGCCGTCCGGAGGTGGCCCCTCGGGAGAGCCGCCGTTATCGGAGCCGCCCTGCTGCTCGCCAGACGGCGGAGCCTCGGACGGGGACTCGTCGGAATGAGCCGGCTCTTCCGCGGGCCCCGCATCCGACTGCTCGGAGGTATCGGGTCCCTCGCCCGGGCTCTGGGCGCGCAGAGGCGCCGCCAGGAGCAAAAGGATGGGCAGAGGCCATAGCCGCTTCATCTCGTGATTGTAGCAAGGACTGATGACTAAATTATTGCGCGGCGCCTCCCGGACTGGTACCCTATCGACGTGAGAGAACTCGTCGTCTACGAAAGCGGCCACGACAAGAAGCACGCCGAGAAAATCGTGCGCATGTTCAGCGAGCATCTCGCAAATAACGGCCTGCGCCTGACCGGCCAGCGGCGCCTGATCCTCGACCATTTCCTCAAGGCCGACCATCACCTGAGCCAGGACGAGATCTACATCGCCCTGCGCTCGCACGGCGTGGGCCGGGCCACCGTCTTTCGCACGCTCAAGATGCTCCAGGAGTGCGGCCTCGTCTCTCCGGTCGTCGGCCGCGATGGGACCTCCCGCTTCGAGGTCGAGCTCGACCGCCCGCATCACGACCACCTGATCTGCGTCGTCTGCGGGCGCATTCAAGAGGTGCGCTGGCCCGCCCTCGAGAAGATCCAGGACGACGCCTGCCGCAAGGCCGGCTTCGTGCCGAAGTGGCACCGGCACGAAGTGTTCGGCCATTGCAAGGACTGCGCCAAAAAACCGGCGTAAACCGTCCGCTACCCCTCGGCTAATTGTTATAATCCTCGACGGTGAAGCGCTTCCGTTTCGGTTGGTACGGCGACGGCGGCCTGGGCGAGAAAATGATCCAGGCCATCCTGGCGGGCCGCAAAACGGCCACCGCCTGTCCAGCCTATGATCCCGAGGACGCCGATCTGAAAGTCGGCGACGAGCTCCAGCTCGTCGACAAGCACGGAAACGTGCGCGCGCAGCTCGTCGTGACGATCGTCGAGCTTCGCGGGTTCGGAACCTTCAACGAAGACTTGGCCCAGCGCGAGGGCGTGACCTTGGCCGAGCTGAAGGAGAAGATGAATTTCGCGAACGGCCGGCAGATCCGGGACGACGAGGAGATGCGCGTCGTGCATTTCCGCGTCGTGCAGGGAAAGGTCAAAATTTAAGGAGCCCAGATGATCCAGAAGAAAACGCTCGCCGCCCTCGAGAAGGTCATCATGGCGTTAGCGCCCCTCGATCCCGAGTCCCGCCGCCAGGTCATCGAGGCAACGCACAACCTCGTCGAGATCGGCATGGGCCGCCAGGGCGGTGACGCCAAGTCCGCCAAGAAAAAAACCGCGAAGAGAAAGCGCTGAGCATGCGTCTCCACGTCGTCACCTTCGGCTGCCAGATGTCCGTCGCCGACGGCGAGGAGCTGGCGTCTCCGCTGATGGGCCGAGGCTTCACCGCCGTCGCGGGGCCGGAGACGGCCGACGCGATCGTGCTCAACACCTGCACCGTCCGTCAGCACGCGGAGGACAAGGCCCTGTCGTTGATCGGCCGCCTGCGCGCATGGAAGGACGAGCGCCCGGAGCGGGTGCTCATCGTCGCGGGCTGCGCGGCCGAGCGCCTCGGCCCCTGGATCCAGAAGCGCTTTCCGTACGTCGACCTCGTCGTCGGCGCCAAGTCGATCGAGGACTATCCGAAGATCGTCGAAGAGGCGCTCGGCGCGCGCTTCGACGCGCTGGCCGAGACGAAGTTGGCCTTCCCGGAAGAGGCGGCGGCTCCCGACAAGCCGACGGGCTGGGCCTCGGCGCACTCCGCCTTCGTGACGATCATGCGCGGCTGCAATTACTCCTGCTCGTACTGCATCGTGCCGGCCGTGCGCGGCCGCGAGTTGTACCGCGCGTACGAGACCGTCATGGCCGAGGCGCGCGCGAAGGCCGCGCTCGGCGCCAAGGAAATCACCTTGCTCGGCCAGACCGTGAACAGCTGGCACGAGGGGGGAATACGCTTCCCCGAGCTGCTGCGGCGCATGGGGACGATCGAAGGCTTGGAAAGAATCCGCTTCGAGAGCCCGCATCCGCACTTCTTCACCGACGACCTGATCGCCGCCATGGCGGAAACGAAGCAGGTCTGCGAACAGGTCCATCTTCCCGTCCAGTCCGGCTCCGACCGGTTGCTGAAGATCATGCGCCGGAATTACGATTCGGCTTCGATTCTCGACAAAACCGCGCGGCTTCGCCGCGCGATGCCGCTCGTTGAAGTCTCCACGGACATTATCGTAGGATTCCCCTCGGAGACCGACGAGGACTTCGAGCGGACGCTCGAGCTCGTGCGCGCTATCCGGCCGTCTTGGTCGTACACGTTCAAATACTCGCCGCGCGAGGGTACGGAGTCGGCCGGGATGACGGACGACGTCCCGGAAGCCGTGAAGGACGACCGCTTGGAACGGCTCAACCGCGTCTGCGACGGGCTGACCGAGGAAACGCTCGCGCGCCGGATCGGACAAGTCGTCGAAGTGCTGGACGAGCAGGGCGGCTTCGGCCGAACCCGCGACGGCTTCAAAGTTTCATGGCCGGAAACCGGATCCGCGGGACGCTTGACCCGCGTCCGGATCACCGGAACGAGCAAACGAATTTTAAAAGGGGAACGAGATGAGCGAGCATAAGAAGACCGGAGCCGAGCGCCGCAAGCACCGCCGCTTCAGCGTCGTCGAAGGAATGGTGGAGCCGATCACGCTCGAGCTCGAAGGTCCCGACGAGACGATGCGCAAGCAGCCCGCCATCATGACCGACCTTTCCGCCGGTGGCATCTCGCTCTTGATGTTCATCGAGCCGCCCCACACCAAGAGCTTCGCGATGACCCTCTCCATCCCTGGACTCGAGGGCGTTCCGATCGAGGCCTCCGTCGTGCGCGTCCACCAGAAAGGCGAGACCTACAGCGTCGGCCTCACCTTCCGGAAGATCTCGCGTGAGGCGCAGAAGTCGATCGAGAAGATGGCCGAGGACAGCGCCGACTGCCAGACCCGGACGTCCCTGGGCCTGCCCGACGCGTGCGGCTCCGACTGCCCGTTCCATTCGCTGTTCTCCGGCAAGGCCAAGGCCTCGCGCAAGGCGAAGTAGCGCCCGCTTGCTCGTCCTGGCCGGTCCGACGGCGTCGGGCAAGACCGACCTCGCCGTATCGCTCGCGGAGGCGCTCGGCGCCGAGATCGTTTCCGCCGACTCGCGCCAGGTCTACCGCCGCCTCGACGCCGGCACCGCGAAGCCTTCCGCCGCGCAGCGCGCGAGCGTCCCGCATCACCTGCTCGACTGCGCGGATCCCTCGGAGACGTTCGACGCGGCACGCTGGGCGAAGGAGGCCGCCGCCGCGATCGCCGGCATCCGCTCGCGCGGAAAGCTCGCGCTCGTCTGCGGCGGGACCGGCCTGTATCTCAAGGCGCTGCTCGAGGGCCTCGCCCCGCTGCCGCCGCGCGACGAGGCGCTGCGCGCGCGCCTGAGCGTCGAGAGCAAGGCCGACCTTCACGCGCGGCTGACCAAGATCGACCCCGAGGCCGCCGCCGGCATTCCCGTAGGGAATATCCAGCGCGTCGTGCGCGCTCTTGAAGTATTCGAGCTCACCCGCAAGCCGATCTCCGAGCATTGGCGCGAGCGCCGCGACGGCGCCGTCCCAGCGAGCCTCGTGCTGCGCCTGGAGCTGACGCCGGAACGCTCGGCCGAGCGCATCGACGCGCGCGCGCGCGCCATGTGGCCGGGCCTATTGGTCGAGGTCGCCGGACTCGTCCCGAAGGAGTTCTCCGGGACCGAACCGGGCTTCACCAGCCTCGGCTACCGCGAGGCGCTCGCCTGCGTTCGTGGGGAAGCGGACTCCGACGCCGCGCTCGATTCGATGATCCAAGGCACCTCGGCTTACGCCAAGCGCCAGCGCACCTGGTTCCGTACCCAGCTCGTCGCGAGCGCGCTCGACGCGTCCGCGTCCCCGGCCGCCTTGCTGACCGGCGCGAAGTCATTGTGGGAGAAAGCCCGTGAAAAAACCGCCGATTAAGCCCCTGCAGCCGTCTTCCTCAGCGACGCCGTACCTGCTCGGGAGCCTTTTCTGCTCCGGCGCGGCGTGCCTCGTCCTCGAGCTCGCCGGCGCGCGACTAATCAGCCCTTTCTACGGCTCTTCGATCTACACCTGGTCGGCCATGATCACCGTCACGATGGTCGCGCTGGCCTTCGGCTACGCGTGGGGCGGACGCCAGGCCGACCGCCAGCCGTACCTGCTCCTCTTCGCGCGCCTGCTCACCGCCTCGGGCCTGACCGTCGCCGCGGTGCCGTGGCTGAGAAATCCCGTCCTGCGCGCGAGCCTGCCGCTCGGCGTGCAGGCCGGGGCGCTCGCGAGCGCCGCTGCGCTCATGGGTCCCGCGCTCATGCTGCTCGGCGCGCTGGGCCCGCTCGCGGTCCGGCTCACGGCCACGGGCGCCGCCGACACCGGACGAAAATCGGGCGACGCCTGGGCGGTGTCGACCGCGGGCAGCGTCCTTGGCGCGGTGCTGACCGGCTTCGTCCTCGTGCCGAATCTGCCGATCACCAAGATCCTGCTCGGCACGGCCTTGCTCCTCATGCTGCTCGGAGCGCTCGGTTCTTGGCTCGCGCAGCGCGCGATCCCGCTCGGGCAGCTCTCGGCGTGCGCCGCCTGCCTGGCGCTCGCGCTGATGCCCGCGCCTAAATCGAAGATCTCTCTTTCGGCGCGGGAGTCCGCATACGGGCGCATCGTCGTGCTCGAGAACGCGAGCAAGCGCTTTCTCCTCGTCAACGGCACGAGCCAATCGGTCATGGAGAAGGACGGGGGGGAAAGCGAGTCCCAGTACATCCGCGGATTCGAATGGGCGCGCACTCTGCGGCCCAAGGCGTCGCGCGCGCTCGTCGTCGGCCTCGGCGCGGGGCTGCTGCCGAAGGCGCTCGAGCGGCGCGGGCTGACCGTCGACGTCTTCGAGATCGATCCCGCGATCGTCGAGACCGCGCGCCGGGATTTCGGCTACGAGCCGAAAGGCCGCGTGGCCGTCGGCGACGGCCGGGCCCTGCTCGAGGCCGGCCTCGGACCGTGGGATCTCGCCTTCCTCGACGCGTTCGGCGCCGAGTCGCCGCCCGCGCACCTGTTCACGACCGAGGCGTTCGGGCGCGTGCGCGACTCGCTGACGCAGGACGGCGTCTTCGCCATCAACATCGTCAGCTCCGTGGCTCCGCCCGACGACCGCGGCTGGATGTCCGTCTACCGGACCTTGTCCGCGGTGTTTCCGCACGTGCGCGCGTTCGTCGCGAGCGATCCGAACGAGGGCCTCGGCAACATCCTGATGTTCGCGTCCGCCGCCCCGCTCGATCCCGGCCCGGTCAACACGAGCCCGCGCGTGGCGAAGGAGATTTCCCTCATGCTCAGCCGCGAGCTGCGCCCGAGCCTCCACGACCTCGAGCCGGCGACCCTCTTCACCGACGATTACGCCCCGCTCGACGCCGTGATCGCCGGGACAGCGCGCCGCTGGCGCCGCCTCCTGCAGCGGGCCATGCCCGAAGTCCTCCTCGACTGATGGCGCGCAAAACCGGCGTTCGGAACGTCTCCCGCGAGACCCGCGCACCCGTCGAGCGCGCGGTCCTCGTCGGCGTCGGCCCGAAATCCCAGACGGACGTGATCCGCACGAGCCTCGACGAACTGAAGCGCCTCGTCGAGACCGCGGGCGCCCTCGTCGTCGGCGAGACGACGCAGGCGCTCGCGCGCTTCAATCCGGCCACGCTCGTCGGCGAGGGGAAAGTGGAGGAGATCGCGGGGATGTGCGCGGGCCTGCGCGCGGGTACGGTCATCTTCGACCTCGAGTTGAACCCCGCGCAGCAGAAGAACCTCGAG
>JBBQVX010000147.1:0-6772 GCA_038211115.1 Elusimicrobiota bacterium
GTTTTTTTATTGTCTATTAACACCACCCTTCCCCCCTTTTTTGGGTTGACCCCCCCCCGGTTGTTCCTTTTTCCCCCCCTTAACTCCAATTTTAAATCCCCAAACCCGGGGCGCCCCCCCACCTCTACAGGGGCTGGCGGCGCTTCGCGAGGGTCAAGCCGACGCCGCCCATGATCAGGGCGATGCCGAAGCCGGCGTTGGCGTTGAGGCGCTCGCCGAGGACGATCCAGCCGAGCACGATCGCGACGACGGGGAAGATCAAGGTGATCATGCTGACCTGCGTCGCGGGCAGCGCGCGGATCAGCCGGTAATAAGAGAGGAAGGCGACCACGCTGCCCAGGATCGCGAGGTAGAAGATCGCGCCGACGTTGGCCGGGGACCAGACGAGGACCGCCCCGCGCTCGAAGACGAGGCTTAAGCCGAGGATCAGGGCCGAGCCGAGGGACATCGACCAGGCGTTGAGCACGCGCGCGTCGTCCTGTTTCGACCAGAGGCTTTGCGCGACGAGGTTGCCCGCGGCGCCTACGCTCGACACGAAGGCGGCGAGCAGGCCGAGGGTGTCGGCCGAGGCGGCGCCCTCCCGGGGCCAGAATAGGACGACCACGCCGAGGATGCCGGTGACGATGCCGACGCCCTTGCGCGGAGTCAGGGTTTCGGTGCGCGCGACGAAGGCGGTGAGCAGCGCGGTGATCAGCGGCGCCACCGCGCACAGCACGGCCACGAGCCCGCTCGCGACCCGTGTTTCAGCCCAGTAGACGAGCGAGTAGCAGATGCCGAAGCCGAGCACGCCGGCGGTCAAGGCCGCGCGCCGGCCGCGCGGCGACAGGCGCGGCGAGAGCCCGGCGAAGAACACGAGCCCCCACAAGATCGCCGCGGCGAGCGCGAAGCGCAGCCCCGCCCCGAGAAAGGGCGGAACGCCTTCGAGGCCGAACTTGATCGCGAGCCAGGTCGAGCCCCAGATGAGGCAGACGAGACCGTAAAGGGAGGGAATCACGGGGCGTCTATGATATCATGCCGCCGTGGAAAAACTGGCCGCTATGGCCGCGCACGCCGCGCGCCGGGTCGAGCGTCTGAAGAAGGAGACGCCCGTGGACGCTCTGCGCGCGCTTCCCGGCTATGTCCGCGCGCCGCGTGACTTCAAGCCGGCCTTGTCCGGCATCGTGATGGACCTGCGCTTCGCCGAGCCGGGCCGCGGGTTGCTCGTCTCCGGCGGCGAGGTCACGGCGGAGTACGCCGCGCGCCGCGCGGTCTCGGCGGTCGGCCGCGGCGCGACGGGCCTCGGCGTCTGGACCGAGCGCAACTTCCACGCGGGCGACTACCTTCATCTCGACGCGGTGCGCGCGGCGGTGCCCGACGCGCTCGTCGCGATGATGGACTACGTCGTGGACGCCTGGCAGCTCGAGCGCGCGCGGGCGGGCGGCGCCGACGCGATCCTGCTGATCCCCGAGCTGCTCGGTCCGCATCTCGAGCGCATGGCCGCCTCCGCGCGGACGCTCGGCTTGACCCCGCTCGCGTGGGACGACGGCGGAACCCCGAGGATAATCGAATGACCGCATTGTGGCTGATGAAATCGGAGCCGGACGTCTTCGGCATCGACGACCTGGCGAAGAAGAAGTCGGAAGGCTGGAACGGCGTGCGCAACTACCAGGCGCGCAACTTCATGAAGAGCATGAAGGTCGGCGACAAGGTGCTGTTCTATCACTCGAACGCGAAGCCGTCGGGCGTCGCGGGCCTGGCCGCGGTGTGCGGCACGGCCTATCCCGACGCAACGCAGTACGACCGCAAGAGCGATTACTTCGAGCCGCGCGCGACGCCGGAGAACCCGGTCTGGTTCCAGGTGGACCTGCGCTTCGCCTCCAAGTTCGCGCGCTTCGTGCCGCTCGACGAGCTGCGCGGGACGCCGGCGCTCGAGGGCATGATGCTGTTCAAGCGCTCGCAGCTGTCGATCCAGCCGGTGACGTCCGCGCAGTGGAAGGTCATCACGGCGCTGGGCAAAGCCTGATGTCGATGGACGAGGACATCGAGCTCGGCGGCGTGAGAATCCCCGGCGAGGGCGTGGCGATGAGGCTCTCGCAGAAGAACGGCGTCTTCACGATCTGGGTGGAAAACGTCGAGCTCATGAGCAGCTCGATCCATAAATCGGAGGACGATTTGGCGCGGATCGTCTGCGCTCGGCTCGAGCACATTCCGGATGCCCGTATTCTGATCGGCGGCCTCGGCATGGGCTACACGCTCGCGGCGACGCTCAAGGGGCTCGGGCCGAAGGGGCGGGCCGTCGTCGCGGAGCTGATGCCCGCCGTCGTCGCATGGAACCGCGGCGTCCTCGCGGATCTCGCCGGCCGCCCGCTCGAGGATTCGCGCGTCGAATTGCGTGTTCAGGACGTGGCGCACAGCCTGCAGACCGAGCTCGCGGAGTTCGACGGGATCCTCCTCGACGTGGACAACGGCCCCGAGGGCCTCACGCGCGACTCCAACAACTGGCTGTACTCGCAGGAAGGCCTCGCCGCGGCCTACACGGCGCTGCGGCCCAAGGGCATTCTCGCGATCTGGTCGTCCACTCCGGACAAGACCTTCGGGATGCGCCTGCGTAAGGCGGGCTTCGCGGTGGAGGAGAGGACGGTCGACTCCTCAAACGAGGAGCGCAGCGACCAGCACACGATTTTCCTCGCCGAAGCGGGTTAGGCGGGGCGGCGGTCGCTGATCGCCTCGAGCAAGGTCCAGAACTCCTCGGGCGTGGAGATGCGCTTGTCGGGGTCGGGCTCGAGCGAGCGGTCGATCAAGGCGTCGAGCTCGGGGCTTAGGCCCTTCACGCGAAGGGAAGGGCGCTTGTAGCTCTTCGCGAGCTTCGCCGGGGTCGTGCCGTCGTAAGGTCGGACGCCGGTCACCATCTCGTAGAGCACCGCGCCGAGCGCGAACACGTCGTTCTCGCGGCGGATGACGCCGTATTCCTGCTCGGGGGCCATGTAGTGCGGCGTGCCGACGACGGTCTGGGTTGTCGCCGCGCTCTTGCCTTTCAGCGCCGCGTGGCGTGAGATGCCGAAGTCGAGGACCTTCACGCCGCCGTCCTTCGTCAGCATCACGTTGCCCGGCTTCAGGTCGCGGTGGACGACGTCGCGGGCGTGCGCGTAGGCGAGCGCGGCGCAGACGGGGCCGAGCACGCGCTTGACCTCGGAGAGCGGGAGGAGCCCCTGCTCGGCGATGAGCTCGTCGAGGGTGCGGCCCTCGAGCCGCTCGAACACGAGGTAGAGGCCGCGCTCGTCCTGCTCGATCGAGTGGATGTCCACGATCGAGGCGTGGTGGAGCTCGGCCACCATCGTGGCTTCCTCGATCAGGGATTTCTTGGCCGCGTCGTCGCCGAGGAACTCCTCGCGCAGCATCTTGATGGCGACGAGGCGCTTGAGGCGCTTGTCGCGGGCCTCGTAGACGACGCCCATCCCGCCGTGGCCGATCGCCTTGCCGAGCTCATAGCGCTGCTCGATGCCCGTCGGCGCCGGCTTCTTTTCGCGCGAGTCGCGGAGGCCGTTGTTGACGTGCATGAGGCCGAAGCCGATGAGCAGGCCGCCGGCCAGCGTGAAGACCATCATGATGCCGAAGGAGCGGGTGCGGGACGGGACGCTCTCGGCCGCGGGCGGCGCCTGGGAACCCTGGCGCGAGAGCTGCGCCGGAGTCAGGCCGTGGCGGCGGGTCGAGTCGCGGTAGTCGGGCTCGAACTGCCCGTTGAGCTCGGCGGCGGCCTTGAGGTCGGAAGCCATCGCCTCGTAGTCGCCTCGGCCCTCGCTCGCGTGGCCGCGGTTGGCGAACGCGTAAGGGTTCTTGGGGTCGATCTCGAGCGAATGGTTGGCGTCGGCGACGGCGTCGGCGAAGCGGCCCATGCGGATGTATGCCCACGAGCGCGCGTCGCGCAGGAACGCGGCGGACGGCGAGATCGACAGCCCTCGCGAGGCGTCCCGCTCGGCGTCGCCGTAGCGCCCGAGAAGGTTTTCGGCGGCGGCGCGGTAGAACAGCGCGTCGCTGTTGTCGGGCTCGAGCTCGAGAGCCTTGTCGGCTTCGCCGATCGCGCCGTGATAGTCCTTCACGGCGAGTTTGGAGCCGGCGGTTTCGATGTGGCGGCGGAGCAGCTTCTCGCCCGGATGTTCCGGTGGGATTTGGCGGATGGTCTCGACTTGGTTGAGTTGCTGGACCATGCCGTGGTACTCGCGCTCGACGGACTGCGCGAGGCTCGCGTTCTCGAATTTGGGCGCGGCGGCGGTGCGGCCCTCGGACAGCTTCATCAGCGCGTAGGCGATCTTGTCGTTCGGATCGACGGCGAGCGCGCGGCGCGCATCCTCGATCGCCTGCAGATAGTTGCCGAGCCCGTACGAAGCGGAGGCGCGCGCGGTCCAGGCGCTCCCTTCGTTCGGCGAGCGGCGCAGCACCGCGTCGGCGTCGGAGTAGCCGCGCGCGAAGTCGCCGAGCGCGGTGCTCGCTTGCGAGCGGTCGATCAGAGCGTCCTTGTCCGTGGGATCCTCGCGCAGCGCGATCTCGGAGAGTTCGCGTCCTTCCTGCCAGCGCTCGGCGCGGTTGTTGAGGCCCGCGGCCTGGGCCGCGGCCTGCACCTTGAACGTCTTCGGCGCGTCCGAGGACAGGTTGCGGATCGCGTTGTTGAGCTCGCCCAAGTGGTTGTCGATCCAGCTCTGCTGCTCGGCGAGCTTGACGGAATCGGCGCCCTTGATCAGGTCGTCGACGGCCGCGGCGAGATCGTCCTTGGCCTTGCCGTCCGGCTGGCCGGTGATGATCATCTTGAAGTCGCGGAGCATGCCGCGCGAGGGCGTGCCGGTGAGGCCGCCGAGGCTCGGGCCGGCGCCCGCGTCGGACGGCATGACGCGCCAGTTGAGCGCCGCGGGCGCGGGCGTCGCGCGTGGGGCGTCGGACTCCTCGTCCGCGCGGACCGCGGGCGTGAGAATGAGGAGCAGGGCGAGCGCCGAGAGCGCGAAGGACCGCTTCATATCTAGGGAAGGAGCCCTGTCAGTGTAAAGAGCCAGGAGTGGGGCGTCAAGGGCCCTCTGTCCCCAGCCCGTTTGCTAAAATAAGCTAGGATGAGCCGGCTGTTCTGCGTCGACGGCACGAATTTGGTCCGCACCGCCTACGGCTACGGCGGTCCGGCCCACGCGGCACAGGAAGACGCCGATACGGACCGCATCGTCGTCATCTTCGGCCAGTTGTGCGAGGAGGCCGGAGACGCGTTCGAAATCGAGCTTTTTTTCGACGGCACGTTCCGGGTTTTCGGCGGGGCCCGCCCGGACAACTTCCGCGTGAGCTTCACGCGCGAGCTGACGGCGGACGATTTGATCCTCGACCGGGTTCGGTCCCGGAAGTGGAACGGCGGCAAGACGACGGTCGTGACGGCGGACGTCGAGCTCGGCGAGGCGGCCGAGTCCGAAGGCGGAAAGTGGATGCGGGTCGAGCACGGCTCGCCGCCGGAAGGTGTCGCGCGCAGGATTGGAGGCCGGTTTTTCAAATGAGCGTCAAGAATTCGGTGATCATCGTCGGCGGCGGTATCATGGGCGTGCAGTCGGCCTATCACCTGGCGCTCCTCGGGCACACGGTCACCTTGCTCGACCAGCGCGACGTCCCCAACCAGTGGGCGGCCTCGGGCGATCACCTGCGCGTGTTCCGCCTCACGTACGGGAAGGACGCGTTCTACACCGAGATGGCGCTCAAGGCGATGCCGATGTGGCTCGAGCTCAACACGCTCGCCGAGGAGACCCTCCTCCTGCAGAACGGCGTGCTCGAGTTGGCCGCCAAGGCCGCCGGCTACGAGTCGGCGAGCATGGCCGTCCTCAAGGAGCGCAAGGTCCGCTTCGAGAAGCTGACGCCTCCCGACGTCAAGAAGCGCTACCCGATGTATAAATCGGGCGCGTTCAAGTGGGCGCTGTTCCACCCGGACGGCGGCATGATCTGGGCCAGCCGCGCGGTCGCGGCGACCGCGTCCGTCGCGCAGCGCAAGGGCGTCAAGATCCGCAACGGCGTCAAAATCGTCGGGGTCCAGAAGGACAAGACCGGCATCAAGTCGGTCAAGGACGCGACGGGCAAGGTGTGGGAGGCCGATAAGTTCCTGTTCACCACCGGCTACTGGTCCAATGAGCTTCTGAAGCCGTGGGGCGTGCCGATCAAGGTCACCAAGCAGGAGCAATTATTCCTGAGGCCTCAGGAGGGCCGCGGCCGCTACCGCCCCGAGCATTTCCCCGTTTTCGCGAGCCAGGCCGGCGGGTTCTACGGTTTCCCGGTCCACATCCAGGGCTTCATCAAGATCGCCGACCATCGCAAGGGCCCGGTCGTTAAGACGGCGAACCCGGACGAGCAGCGCACGCTCGCGCCGAAGTTCGAGAAGTCCTGCCGGAAGTTCCTCAAGCAGTACATGCCCGAGCTCGCCGACTTCTCCGACTTCGAGGGCCACGTCTGCTGGTACGACAACACGCCCGACGACGACTTCATCATGGATCGCCTGCCCGACGCGCCGAACGGCTTCGTCGCCGCCGGCTTCTCCGGCCACGGCTTCAAGTTCGCGCCCATCGTCGGCAAGTCCATGGCCGAGTTGATCGTCGGCGGCAAGTCCGAACTGAACCTGCACCGCTTCCGCCTCGGCCGCTTCAAGCTTAAGAAAGCTTAGTTGGTGTCAGGCCTCCCGTTGTTGCAGTATTCCACTTGGACACTCCCGTAGGAATACAGCAACAACGGGTGGCCGGACACCAATCAGGGAGGGCGAGTAGGCGAAGCGCATGATAGAGCGTGC
>JBBQVX010000148.1:0-6748 GCA_038211115.1 Elusimicrobiota bacterium
CGCGGAGCAGCGCGCGCTCGCCTGCGACATGGAGACCGCCTCGCTGCGCCGCTGGGCCGACGGCAAGACCGCCGCGATCGGCGTGCGCGTCGTGCTCGACGAGATGGGCGAGTCCCTGCCCTCCGAGATGCCCGAGGGCGAGGACGCCGCCTCCCTCGCGCGCTACGCCCTTTCGCACGCCGCCTCGCTTGCGTCCTTGATCGGCACGGGCCTTCGCACGGGGCGCGCGATGAAGACGCTCTCGAAATTCCTGGCCGCCTACCTGGAGACCCTGTGAACGCCTCCCTGTCCCGCGCGATGGAGAAGAACACCGCCGCCGTCGACGCCGCGATGGAGAAGCTCCTCGCCGCGACGCCCGACCTTCCCGAGTCCATCCGTAAGGCGATGCGCTACTCGCTGTTCGCGGGCGGCAAGCGCCTGCGCCCGACGCTCGTGCTCGAGGCCGCCGAGTGCTGCGGCCTGAGCGCGAAGAAGGCGCTTAAGACCGCAGCCGCCCTCGAGATGATCCACACCTACTCTCTTATTCACGACGACCTCCCCGCGATGGACGACGACGACCTGCGCCGCGGCAAGCCCACGAGCCATAAGGTGTTCGGCGAGGCGATGGCGATCCTCGCGGGCGACGGCCTGCTCACGAAGGCCTTCGAGGCCGCCGCCGAGCACGCGGCCGATCTCAAAGTGAAAGGCCGCGACACGGCCGAGCTCATCCGCCTGATCGCCTTCGGCGCCGGCGCCGAAGGCATGGTGGGCGGACAGGTCGCCGATTTAGCAGCGGAGGGCCTCACGAAAAAGCTCTCGAAGGTATCCGCCGCTAAAATCTTGGAGGCCGTCCATCGCCGCAAGACGGGCGCGCTGATCGTGGCCTCGCTCGACGCGGGCGCGGTCCTCGCCGGGGCCTCGGACGCCAAGCGCGACGCGCTGCGCTCATACGGCGAGTGCATCGGCCTCGCCTTCCAGATCGCCGACGACGTGCTCGACGTGGTGGGCGACAAGAAGAAGCTCGGCAAGCGCGGCAGCGACCGCGACAACGGCAAGCTGACCTACGCCTCGCTCTACGGCGTGGATGGGGCGCGCGCGAAGGCGCGCGCGCTCGTCGAAATGGCGCACGCGCATCTGAAGGGCTTCGGCCGCAAGGCCGACGTCCTGCACGAGCTCGCAGACTACATCATCGAACGGGATAAATAGAACATGGAACTCCTCAAAGACATCAACTCGCCGGCCGACCTCAAGAAGCTCAAGCCGGAGCAGCTGCCTCAGGTCGCCTCGGAGGTCCGCGGCTTTATCCTCGACACCGTCTCGAAGCTCGGCGGCCACCTCGCCTCGAGCCTCGGCTCGACCGACATCACGGTCGCGCTGCACTACGCCTTCGACACGCCGAAGGACCGCCTCGTCTGGGACACGGGCCACCAGACGTACGGCCACAAGATCCTGACGGGCCGCAAGGACCGCATGGGCACGATCCGCCAGTTCGGAGGGTTGTCTGGATTCTTAAAGCGTTCGGAGTCGGAGTACGACACCTTCGGAGCGGGACACGCGTCCACCGCGATCTCGGCCGCGCTCGGCATGGCCGTCGCGCGCGACCTCAAGGGCGAGAAGAACAAGGTCGTCGCGATCGTCTCCGACGGCTGCATGACCGGCGGCGAGGCCTACGAGGGCCTGCAGAACGCGGGCCAGGTCCAGACGGACCTCATCGTCGTGCTCAACGACAACCAGATGTTCATCTCGAACCGCGTCGGCGCGCTCGGCGCGTTCCTCTCGAAGCTGCTGACGCTCGGCGCGGTGCGCCACGCGGAGCACTCGGTCAAAAAGTTCCTGGCGCGCTTCCAGTTCTGGGGCGAGTCCATCCTGCGCGTGGCGAAGCGCGCGAAGGTGCTGCTGTTCCCCGGCATGCTGTTCGAGGAGATGGGCTTCACCTATTTCGGCCCCGTGGACGGCCATGACGTCGAGCAGCTCGCGGCGGTCTTCAAGCACGTCAAGCAGCTCAACGGCCCCATCCTCGTGCACTGCGTGACGAAGAAAGGCAAGGGCTACGCCGCCGCCGAGGACGACCAGTACAAGTGGCACGGCCCGGGCAAGTTCGACGTCGCGACCGCCACGTTCCTGAAGACGCCCATCACGAAGGTCCCGCCGCCCACCTATACGGCCGTCTTCGGCAAGTCGGTTTTACGTGAGGCCGAAAAAGATCCCCGCATCGTCGGCATCACCGCCGCGATGCCGGAAGGCACGGGCATGGACCTCTTCCGCGACCGCTTCCCGAAGCGCTACTTCGACGTGGGGCTGGCCGAGGAGCACGCGGTGACGTTCGCCGCCGGCCTCGCGACCGAGGGCTACCGCCCGATCGTCGCGATCTACTCGACCTTCCTGCAGCGCGCGTACGACCAGATCGAGCACGACGTCTGCCTGCAGAAGCTCCCGGTGATCCTCTGCCTCGACCGCGCCGGCCTCGTCGGAGAGGACGGCCCCACGCACCACGGCGTGTTCGACTACTCATACCTGCGTATGATCCCGGGCATGACCGTCATGGCGCCCGCGGACGAGAACGAGCTGCAGAACATGCTGCGCACCGCGATCGAGCTCAACGCGCCGGTGTCGATCCGCTACCCGCGCGGCGCCGGCGTCGGCGTCGCGATGGACCCGGAGGCGAAGGCCCTGCCCGTCGGCAAGGGCGCCCGCCTCAAGGACGGCACCGACGTCACCCTCCTCGCGATCGGCAACCGGGTGCATCCCGCGCTCGAGGCCGCGCAGATCCTCGAGGACAAGGGCTACTCGGTCGGCGTCGTCAACATGCGCTTCGTCAAGCCGATGGACGTCGAGCTGCTCAAGGAGTGCGCGGCGAAGACCCCGCGCCTCGTGACGATCGAGGACAACGTGATCCAGGGCGGCTTCGGCTCGGCCGTGCTCGAGGCGCTGACCCCGGGCCGCGCGGAGGTGCTGCGCATCGGCATCCCCGACTCGTTCGTCGAGCACGGCGCGCCGCCCCTGCTGTACGACGCGATCGGCCTGTCCGCGCCCAAGATCGCGGAACGCGTCGCCGCCTGGCTCCCTCAGAAGAACCGCGCGGCAGTCCAGCCCTAAAACCAGGAGACAGAGATGCCCACTTCGACCCCCTCTCAAATCCGCATCGAGAAGCTCGTGATCGCGAAGATCCGCGGCTTCTGCGCCGGCGTCGTGCGCGCGATCGACGTCGTCGAGCAGCTCCTGGCGATCGTCGGCAAGCCCGTGTACGTCCGCCACGAGATCATCCACAACCGCTACGTCGTCGACGAGCTGCGTCAGAAGGGCGCCATCTTCGTCGAGGAGCTCACCGAGGTCCCGAACGGCTCGTGGCTGATCTTCTCCGCGCACGGCGTCGGCCCCGACGTCGTCGCCGAGGCGCGCTCGCGCCAGCTGAAGATCATCGACGCGACGTGCCCGCTCGTCACGAAGGTCCATCTCGAGGCGATCGCGCTCGCGAAGCAGGACTACACGATCGCGCTGATCGGACACCGCGACCACGTCGAGACGATCGGCACGCTCGGCGAGGCGCCGGATCACATGATCGTCGTCGGCTCCGTCGAGGAAGCCGAGAAGATCGAGGTCCCGAACCCCGACAAGATCGCCTACCTCACGCAGACCACGCTGTCGCTCGACGACACCCGCGAGATCGTCGCGGTGCTCAAGCGGCGCTTCCCCAAGCTCGGCGCGCCCAAGAAGGACGACATCTGCTACGCGACGCAGAACCGCCAGAACGCGGTCAAGGCGATGGTCCCGTCGGTGGACCTGCTCCTCGTGCTCGGCGCGCCGAACAGCTCGAACAGCAACCGCCTCGTCGAGGTCGCGCTCGCCAAGGGCGTCAAGTCGCGCCTCATCGAGCGCGCGGCCGACATCAAGGACGAGTGGCTCGAGGGCGTGAAGACGCTCGGCCTGACGAGCGGCGCCTCGGCCCCTGAGATCCTTTTCCAGGAAGTGGTCACGATGGCCAAGGATCGCTTCGGCGTCACGACGATCGAGGAAGTCGAGACCGTCGAGGAGAATGAGCACTTCGGCCTCCCCTCCGAGCTCGTCAAGATGATCAAGGACAAGGGAGCGAAGGCTTGAGCCGTCCCGGGCAATGGTTGCAGCCGCGCCACGGCTCGAAAGAGGCGTTCGACAAGGATTTCCCCGCCATCGACACGGGCGGCCTGACGGTCAGCTGCCCCGCCTGCAAGGAGACGGTGACGCTGACCCGCAAGTCCGCGCAGGGCAAGGTCGGCGGCTGGTGCAAGAAGTGCAATCGAGGAGTCGGAATATGAGCATGATCACCCCCCTGACGAAGACGCTGACCGAGGAGCTCGTCATCGAGACCCCCGCGGCGGAGCCCGAGGAGAAGGACCTTCCCCGCGAGGAAGTCGATCTCGAGCGCATCCCCAAGCGCGCCCCGCCCTCCAAGGGCATGTGCATGCGCTGCGGCGAAAACAAGCCGATCAACCGCCTGATGCTGTGCTACCCGTGCTGGGTCAAGTCTCAGCTCGAGAAGGATGGCTGGAAGGAAGGCCAGCCCCATCCCGACGAGTGCGGCTGCGAAGGCATCAACGGCCACCCCGACCGAAAGTCGGTCGGGAACTGAGCCGGGCGCAAGCGCCCGCCACGCCTGCATTTTCGGAGATGCCGATAGCAGGCAGCGTCATCCCGCCGTCACCTTAATAAGACGCGCTCGCTATCGCGTCGAACGGAGCTTCCGCGCTAAGATAGCGTCAGAAGCAAAGCGGCCCCTGGCGGAGAAAACGCCCGGGGCCGTACTTCGTTCCGGGAAGCCTACTTGAAGACGGTCTTTCGGTAGTGCCGCAGCTCGGTGATCGACTCGTGGACGTCCGCGAGCGACAGGTGCTGCTTGCTCTTCGAGTACACGTACTTCTGCTCGGGGTACCAGCGCGAGACGAGCTCCTTGATGGAGGAGACGTCGATCGAGCGGTAGTGGAAGTAGTCGTGCAGGCGCGGCATGAACTTGACCAGGAAGCGGCGGTCCTGGCCGATCGTGTTGCCGCACAAGGGCGACTTGCCCGGCGCGCACCACGGCGACAGGAAGGCCAGGGTCTGGAGCTGCGCGTCGATGACGCTGATCTTCGAGTCGCGGCAGCGGGCCGTGAGGCCGGACTTGCCGTGCTGCTCGACGCACCACGGGTCCATGCCGTGCAGGATGTCGTCGGATTGATGGATCGCGAGGCAGGGCCCCTCGGCCAGGACGTTCAGCTCGCCGTCCGTGACCACGGTGGCGATTTCGAGGACGAAGTCCTTCTCGGGCTCGAGGCCCGTCATCTCGAGGTCCAGCCAGACCAGATTCTTTTCGTCGGGTGACGACATGCCGCATGATACCAAAAACGGGCGTGACCACGATCACATTGAGTTTTCTTGACAGAGCCCCCCCCGACTGTTAGACTTCGATGTCCGGGCCCGAGGCCCGGCCGGAGGATACATGAACAGCAACCGCTTCAGCCGCATCGCTTTGATGCTCGTCGCCGCCCTCGCCGCCGGCGCCTGCTCCGGCAACGGCAAGCCCTCGCCGATCGCCAACAACGCCCCCGAGTGGGTCAATAAGGGCTCCGGCGCCATGAAGGACAAGGACGGCAAGCAGGTGTTCTACGGCGTCGGCATCGCCCAGGGCGTGCGCAACCGCGCCTTGTCCGTCGGCGCCGCGGACGACCGCGGCCGCGCCGAGCTCGCGAAGATCATGAACTCCTACGTCACGACGCTGACGAAGGACTACATGGCCTCCGTCACCGCCGGCGACATGACCAAGTCCTCCGAGGAGCAGATGGTCTCCCAGACGATGAAGAACTTCGCCAAGTTCACGCTGCACGGCTCGGTTCCCGTCGACCATTGGAAGGATCCGGCGGACGGGACGCTGTTCTCCCTCGTCAAGCTCGACATGGCCGCGGTGCAGGCCAGCCTCTCCGAGTCCAAGGAGCTCGACTCCAAGGTCCGCGACTACGTGAAGGCCAACGCCGAGAAGGCGTTCGACGAGCTCTCCGCGGAAGAGGCGAAGCACTAAAATGCGCAAAGTCCTTCCGTACCTCGTCCTGGCCCTCTCGATGTCCGCGTGCGGCACCTCGGTGCAGCGCATGGACGCCGGCGAGGTCAAGGACGTCAGCGGCCGCTGGAACGACACCGACTCGCGCCTCGTGGCCGAGGAGATGATCTCCGACGCCTTGGCCCGGCCGTGGTACTCGGCCGCGCACTCGGCGCTCGGCAAGAACCCGACCGTGATCGTGGGCACGGTGAAGAACCAGTCCCAGGAGCACATCAACACCGACACCTTCGTCGAGGACCTTCAGCGCTCGCTGATCAACTCGGGCAAGGTGGAGTTCGTCGCGAACAAGAACGAGCGCGGCGAGGTCCGGGACGAGCGTCTGGACCAGGACACGAACTCCTCCGAGGAGACTCGGAAGGCGCACGGCCAGGAGATCGGGGCCGACTTCATGCTCAGCGGCGCGCTGAACCAGATCGTGGACCAGGAGGGCGGGAAGGCCGTGGTGTTCTACCAGACCAACCTCAAGCTCCTGGACATGAAGTCCCACAAGATCGTCTGGAACGGCCAGAAGAAGCTCAAGAAGTTCGTCAAGCGCTCCAAGGCCGGCTGGTAGGCTAAGATGGGCGCGCTACGGGGCGGCCTTTACCACGGGAAAGGCCGCCCCCATCTTTTTGCGGGAAATCTTTTACAGCTCCCCCCCCACGCCGCGTGGGGCGGCCCGTCGGGCGCGATTCGCCGGGCGGGCCAAGGGCGGATACCCGC
>JBBQVX010000149.1:0-6738 GCA_038211115.1 Elusimicrobiota bacterium
GATAGGCCGACGAAGCGGTATCGGGCGGGGCGTGGGGGCCGCCGCCCTTTCCTCTTGGCGTATGCGGAGTTCTTGATATTTTCGTCGCGCGGCGCGGTGCTGAGGCGAGACGCGCGACGGTAGTGATGAGCTTAAGCTGACGAGATAGGCCGACGAAGCGGTATCGGGCGGGGCGTGGGGGCCGCCGCGACAAGGGAGCTCTTGAGAGTCGCGGACGGACCCCCCGAGCGAGGTCGATCCGAGCGTCCCCGCCCCATACCGCTTCGTCGGCCTCGCCCAACTCGGGTGCATCCCGCGCTGTCGCCTTCCTCGTATACTCGCTAACTTGCTAGGATTATTTCCATGGAAAGCGCGGAAAAAGAGCTGTCGATCTCGGTTCTGAGCAAGGAAGAACGCTCGTATCCGCCTCCCCCCGCCTTCGCGAAGACGGCGTCGGTTCCGAGCAAGGCCGCGCGCGCGAAGCTGACCGCCGCGGCCGCGAAGTCTCCCGAGAAGTTCTGGGACGCCGCGGCCAAAGACCTTTTTTGGTTCAAGCCCTGGAAAAAAACTCTCTCTTGGAAGGTTCCCGACGCGAAATGGTTCGTCGGCGGCGCCACCAATCTCTCTTTTAACTGCCTCGACCGTCATCTCGACGGCCCGCGCCGCAACAAGGCCGCTTTGATCTGGGAAGGGGAGCCGGGCGAGGTCCGGACCTACACCTATCTCCAGCTTCACCGCGAGGTCTCTCTCTTCGCCAACGCCTTGAAGGGCTTGGGAGTGAAGAAGGGCGACCGCGTGGCGATCTATATGCCGCTCGTGCCCGAGGCCGTGATCGCGATGCTCGCGTGCGCGCGCATCGGCGCCGTGCACGGCGTGGTGTTCGGCGGCTTCTCGGCTGAGGCGCTGCGCGACCGGATCAACGACGCGGGCGCGTCCGTCGTGATTACCGCCGACGGCGGCTGGCGCAAGGGCGCGATCCTGCGCCTCAAGGACGCGGTGGACGAGGCGGTCAAGGGCGCGCCGACGGTCAAGGCCGTCGTCGTCCTTAAGCACGCGGGCAACGAGATCTCCATCAACGAAGGCATGGATCATTGGTGGCATCGTCTGACCGCGAAGGCGTCGCCGGTCTGCCCCGCGGAGAAGCTCGACAGCGAGCATCCGCTGTTCATCCTTTATACGTCCGGCAGCACGGGCAAGCCGAAGGGCATCCTTCACACGACCGGCGGCTACATGGTCCAGACCGCCTGGACGACGAAGCATGTCTTCGACCTGAAGGAGACCGACGTGTACTGGTGCACGGCCGACGTCGGCTGGGTGACCGGCCACTCCTACCTCGCGTACGGGCCGCTGCTCAACGGCGCGACCGCTTTGATGTACGAGGGCGCGCCGCTCACTCCGAGCCCGGATCGCTTTTGGTCGATGATCGCGCGGCACCGCGTCTCGGTGTTTTACACGGCCCCGACGGCGATCCGAACGTTCATGCGCCTCGGCGATGAGCATCCCGCCAAGCACGACCTCTCGTCGTTGAGGCTGCTCGGCACCGTCGGCGAGCCGATCAACCCCGAGGCCTGGCGCTGGTACCGGCGCGTCATCGGCGGCGGCCGCTGCCCGATCGTCGACACATGGTGGCAGACGGAGACGGGCTCGATCATGATCTCCCCCCTTCCGGGCGCGACCGCCGCGAAGCCCGGCTCCGCGACTTTGCCGCTTCCCGGCGTCGACGCCGAGGTCGTGGACATGACCGGCAAACCGGTGCCTCCCGGCGCCGGGGGCTATCTCGTGATCCGCCGGCCGTGGCCGTCGATGCTGCGCGGCATCTGGGGCGATGCGGCTAGGTACCGCCAGCAGTATTGGTCTCAGATCCCCGGGATGTACTTCACCGGCGACGGCGCGCGCAAGGACAAGGACGGCTGCCTTTGGATTCTCGGCCGCATCGACGACGTGCTCAACGTCTCGGGCCATCGCCTGTCCACCTCGGAGATCGAGTCCGCCCTCGTGGGACATCCCTTCGTCGCGGAGTCGGCGGTCGTGGGCCGTCCGGACGAGCTGCACGGCCAAGCCGTCTGCGCGTTCGTCACGCTCAAGGGCGGGCGGACGCCGAGCCCGGAGCTCAAGGAGATCCTGCGCGACTTCGTCGCGAAGGCGATCGGCTCGATCGCTCGCCCCGCGGAGATCCGCTTCACCGACTCGCTCCCGAAGACCCGCTCAGGCAAGATCATGCGCCGCCTCCTGCGCGAGATCGCGGCGGGCGGAGCCGTGAAGGGCGACGTGACCACGCTGGAGGATTTCGGCATCCTCGCGAAGCTCCAGCAGGACGAGGAATAATCATCGACATCGAACGCCTCGTCGTCGCGGCGGGACTCACGGCGGTCCTCCTGGCGTTGCTCGACCGGCCGAAGGAGTGGAAAGCGCCGTTCGCTCTGCGCGCGCTCCTGACCGGCGCGCTGTCTTGGACGGTCATCGGGTGGACCTCGAGCGTCCGCCTATTCCCCGACGCGTTCCCGCTCGAACTTCCCGCGTCCACGGCGCTGGCGCTGCAGCTCGGCTCCGTGGTCCTGGGCGCCGCGGCCTTCGCGGCCGCGCGGGGCCGGCGCGGCCTCGCGGCCGGCGCGGCGTTCGGGCTCTTCGCGTCCGCCGCGGGTTGGTGCGCGTCGCGCTGGCCGCAACTGACGCGCGCGATCGAGCTGTGCGGCGGCGTCTTCGTCGGCCTCATGCTGACGACCTTCCTGACGACGGCGCTGGCGGCGACGCACGCCGCGTTCGCGGCGGCCCTTGTGCGCGAGGATTGGCGCCCGCTGTCCCGGCGCGTCGTGCTCGGGCTCGTCGCCGTCTGGGCGCTCGCGACCTTCGGCGCCGAGACCCTGCTTTCGCGCGCGTACGGCTTCGGCCCGCGCTCGCTCGCCGAGGCGGCCGGGGTGCAGACGAACCGGGGCGCGCGTACGCTCGCGGTCGCGTGGCTGTATCCGACGCGCAACCGCTCCTACCATCTCGATCCCAGGCGCATGTCGTCGGAGACGACGGACTTGTCCGAGGACAGCATCGACCGCATCGAGGCTTTTCTCGACCGCACGCGCTTTCGCGGCGTGTTCACCGCGGAGGCCGTGGACGCCGTGCGCCTCGGCCGCCTGCAGTGGTGGGACGAGGAGCGCGCGCTCGACGCGATGATGATCTCGGTCCCCGGCCGCGTGCATCCGGACTATCTGCGCGCGCTCGAGCTGCTCCGCGCGGGGCCCGTGACGGCCGAGCGCTACGGGAAGCTCGAGCAGTTGTCCGCCGCGACCGGTCGCCGCGTCGAGGGCTTCGAGAAGGCGAGCGAGTCGCAGCGCATCTTCGAGGGCTTCTCCGCGACGTATGCGCGCTTCGGCGACGAGGCGAAGGCCCGCGAGTGGCTGTCGCGGCTCGACGCGCTCTGGGCCGTCAGTGAAAAACGCATCGAAGCAGGCTCGCTCGAGGATCTTCGCGAGGGCCGGGTCGACGGCACGGTGCTGCTCGACGACCGCGGCGCGATCGGCCTGCGCGTCGGACTGTTCATGGTCTGGCGCAGCTCCGCGACGCAGACGACCCACTACTGGCTGTCGGGCTCCCGCATCCCCGACCAGGACGGCAAGTTCTACTTCGACGGCCTCGGGCCCGGACGGTACGCGCTCGCGTTGCTCGGGCGCCCCGAGGACCTGCGGGGTTCCTTCTCCGGTTTGCGCGGGCTCTTCGAGGTGACTTACGAGCGGCCCGAGGTCCTTCTCGAACCGATCCGCATTCGCCGCGAGCTCGAGCCGTCCACCGACGCTTTCGGGCCCGGCGGCCTGCCCGAGGGGCGCGTCCCGATCGTGCCGGAGCCCCCGCTCAGGCTGGGGCGATGAAGCCGATGGAGCAAGAGCCTGAATTTAAGATCGGCAAAGGCTGGATCAGCGGCTACGCGTCGGCCGTGCTGGGGATTCTCTGCCTGTGCGGCGTGTTGTGCTTCCGTTTCCCGGCCCTGCTGACGTCTGAGCAGTTCCGCTCCGCGTACACCGCGCACTTCGCCCGGACCCTCCTGTTCTGGGCGCTGGTGGCCTCCTATTTCATGGGCGTCGTCAGCTACGCGTTGAACCGCTCCAAGACGCCCGCGTGGATCGGCATCGGAGCCTCGCTGCTCGCGAGCCTCCTCGGCGGCGCACGCATCGAGGTGCAGACGTTTTCGTCCACGCCGTACTCGTTCGGGCTCGACTGGTTCGTCTTGAGCCTCCTGTTCTCGATGCTGATCTTCATCCCGCTCGAGAAGGCGTTTGCGCTGAATAAATCGCAGGGCCTGCTGCGGCGCGGTTGGCGCACGGACCTCGCCTATTTCTTCGTCAGCCACTTGCTGATCCAGTTCGTGTTCCTGTTCACGAACTCGGCGGTCGGCGGCGCGTTCAGCTGGGCGGCGACGGAGGGCCTGCAGGGCGCCGTCCGGTCCCTGCCGGTGCCCGTCCAGTTCCTCCTCGCGACCTTCCTCGCCGACGTCTTCCAGTACGGCGCGCATCGCCTGCACCACAAAGTCGGCTTCCTTTGGCGCTTCCATTCCATCCACCACTCGAGCGAGGCGATGGACTGGCTGGCCGGCTCGCGCACGCACTTCATCGAGGTCGTGTCCGTGCGCGCCGCGGTCATGGTGCCGCTGTATGTCTGCGGCTTCTCGCCCGCGGCGCTGAACGCCTACGTCGTCCTCGTCGGAGTGCAGTCCGTCGCGATCCACGCGAACATGGGCCTCGAGTACGGGCCGCTGCGCTTCCTGCTCGCCACGCCGCAGTATCACCACTGGCATCACGCGAAGCACCCCGACTACGTCGACGCGAACTACGCCGTGCACCTGCCGATCGTGGATTGGATCTTCGGCACCTATAAGTGTCCGCCCGGCGCCTGGCCCGAGTCGTACGGCGTCGTCAGCGGCGCGCCTCCGGAGACCTTCTGGGAGCAGCAGCTCCATCCCTTCCGCGGCCGGCGTTAGATATAATGGCTGACGCCAACTTCCTCTAAATGCCCGAAACCCTGACCCCCGCCTCGACGCGCTCCGCCCTGGAGCGCCGCGCGTTCGGCGAGCTGAAGGCCGCGCTCGCGGCCGCCCCCGCGCGCCTGGGGAATCTGTGGCCCAAGCTCGCGCCGCTCGAGCGCGCCGCGTGCTGGCGGCTGCTTCCGCCCGAGGCCGTCGCCGCCGCGGTGAAGGCGCTCTCCGCCTCGGCCCGGTGGGAGGCGTATCAGGCCTCGTCGATCGAGTGCGTCGCCCCCTACCTCGAGAACGCGCCGCTCGACGCCCGGAAACATTTCCGCGCGCCGACGCGCCGCGAGGCCGCCCTGCTCAGGACCGGGCTCTCGAAATGATCGTCAACGCGGGCGGCGTCGTCCTGTCGAGGCGCGCGTTCGGCGAGTACGACCGCCTGTGCTCGGTGTTCACCGAGGAGTTCGGCAAGGTCCCGACGCGTTTTGTCGGCGTCAACCGCGCGAAGGGCAAGATGAAGGCCTTGAGCGAGCCCGGCGTCTGGGGCGAATACCGGCTCCACCTCTCCTCGCGCTCCGAGTTCGCGAAGGCCGTCGGCGGGCGCCTGATCGGCACCTTCCCGGGCTGGCGCGAGGACCTGGCGCGCACGTTCGACGCGCTCGCATGCCTCGAGATGCTCGACCGCCTTACCCCCGACCTTCAGCCGAGCCCCGAGAAGTACCGCCTCATCTGCGCCGTGCTCGCGGCGCTCGAGGAGAGCCCGAGCGGCTGGCTCGTCCCCTCGTTCGGCCTGCGCCTGGCCGAGATGTTCGGCATCGGCCTGCGCGAGCGCGCGCCCGCGCGCTGCGCCGCCGTCTGGGGCGCGCTGCACGACGAGGAGCCGGCGCTGCTCGCCGGGCTGCCGTTCGACGCGGATGCCGCGGAAGCCGCGCTGCGCCTTCTCGACGAGCATCTCGCCGCCCACGCCGGCCGCCGCCTGCGCTCGTTCGAATTTCGCGAAGCTTGGAGCAAGACCGTCCCCCAGGGAGTTCACGCGTGATGACCTTTCAAGAGATCGTCCTCGAACTGCAGGATTTCTGGTCGAAGCAGGGCTGTGCAATCGTCCAGCCCTACGACCTCGAGAAGGGCGCCGGCACGTTCAACCCGGCGACCTTCTTCGGCGCTTTGACCGGGGCGCCCGCGCGCTTCGCCTACATCGAGCCCTGCCGCCGCCCCGCCGACGGCCGCTACGGCGAGAACCCGAACCGCCTCGGCAAGTACTACCAATTCCAGGTCATCATGAAGCCCGTGCCCGCCGGCATCACCGACACCTACCTCAAGTCTCTGAAGGCGATCGGCCTCGACCCGAAAAAGCACGACCTGCGCTGGATCGAGGACGACTGGGAGTCCCCGACGCTCGGCGCCTCCGGCGTCGGCTGGGAAGTCTGGCTCGACGGCATGGAGATCACGCAGTTCACCTACTTCCAGCAGATGGGCTCGATGCCGCTGTCGCCGGTCTCCGTCGAGCTGACGTACGGGCTCGAGCGCATCGCGATGTACCTGCAGAACAAGAACTCCGTCTACGACCTCGACTACGGCGGCGGGCTGACGTACGGCGACCTGCACAAGCCGCAGGAACGCGAGCTGTCCCGCTACAGCTTCGAGACCGCGGACGTCGCGCTGCTCTCACGCCACTTCAACGAATGGGAGGCCGACGGCGAACGCCTGGTGGCGGCCAAGCTCCCCCTGCCGGCGTACGACTGCGTGTTGCGCGTCTCGCACCTGTTCAATACGCTGGAGGCGCGCGGCGCGGTTTCCGTCAGCGAAAG
>JBBQVX010000150.1:0-6430 GCA_038211115.1 Elusimicrobiota bacterium
GGCGCTGTCGGCGACGGCGGCGCTCGTGACGAAGACGATCGGCCGGGCCTGCGCGCGGCCGGCCCAGATCGCGATCCCGAGGTCGAGGGACTGCTGGAAGAGGAAGATGCCCCAGAACATGGTCATCGAGCCGGAGGCGAAGAACGGGGCCGCCAGCAGGAAGCACAGGTCGCGCACCTGCTGGATGCCGGAGTGCTGCCAGCGCTTGATCGCGCCTTTCGCGTACAAGGTGTTGAGGCTGTTGTAGCCGAGCACGCCGAAGAAGGTGCCGACGACGGACATCACGGCCATGTCCTGCCAGTAATGCACGCTCCACGGGGGCGTCACGCTCTTCGGGTTCGCCGTCCACGACATCAGGCGGTACAAGGTTCCGAAGCCCTGCATGTACGCGAGGTTGAAGAACATCTGGTAGTTGAAGCCGCGCGCCCGGCGGAGGCTTTCCTGGAAATTATTCCAGCTCTTCAGGAAGAAGCCGTGGAAGACCTCCTGCGTCAGGCTCAGCGCGATGAGGCCGGTCAGCGCGATCGGATGAGCGAGGCCGACCGTCGCCCAGTACACGCCGATCGAGGTGACGAGAGGGAAGGATTTGGTGGCGAGGCCGCCGACGATCTCGCTCGGAAGCGGCTTCACGAGCGAGGCGGCGAAAGTCTTCGCGAGGAACTTGGCCTCGCGGACGGGCCAGAGCAGCTTCGAGCCGAGCGAGGACGGAGCGGGCGCCTCGGCCGTCGGATCCGCGGCAGCCGAGTCCTTGGGGGCCCAGTTCACGGAGAGCGCTTCCTGCTGGATCGCCTTCGTCTCGCCGCCGCGCACGATCATGCCGATCTGCGCCGCGTGCTTCTCGGTCAGGCCGGAAGGATCGTTCTTCGCGGTGAGCAGGCGGACCTGGCCGTCGTGCGAGGCCGCTTCGGCTAAGGTGATCTCGGTCATCGGCCGGCCGTGGCGGACGATGAAGGCCTTGAGGTTCGAGGGCTCGAACGAGGTCTCGTCCGCCGCCTTCTTGCCGCCGTCGAACATCGCCGAGATCTTCTCGGTCCAGGTCTTGGAGCCGGCTTTTTCGTCCTTGGACGCCGAAGAGGACGCGGGGATCAGGGCGGAGGGAATGACGGGCGAGATCTTCAGCGCCTCGGCGGAGGCCGCCGGGCGGGCGACGGTCAGGGCTGCGGGCAGGACCGGGATCGCGCCGACGACCTGAAACGCCGAGGGGGCGCTTTTGACCGCCTCGGACGGCGTGAGAGGGGTGATCGAAAGGACCGGAGCCAGGCCGATCGACGGGGCCGACAGGGAAAGCGGGGGCAAAGTCCCGAGGCCCGACGGCGCGATCTGGATGGTCCCGGCGGCGCCGGAAGCGGCTGATTCGGCCGTGACTGCGACGCGGGCGGAGGAAAAAGTCTGGGCAAAAGCGCCGCTCGGGATCGCGGCGGAGAGGAGAACTGCGAGAACCCCTGACGGTTTCATGGCCTGCCTAGATTGTAGCGGTGGCAGGGACGGACCCCCAGGGGCGGGGGACCTATAAGGAGGTGGGCCTTGGTCCTAGGCTATCTCGGGTACCGCGATTTTGACGCGAATGCGCGATCGAAATCCTGAACTATTGCTCAGGTACAAACACAATTCCGATCTTTTTACGAACCTTTGGTGACGTCTCTTCATGTTCGATCCGAATTGCGATAGAGCGTCTCTGCTTATCCGTTAGCCGACCCTGGCTCAGTAGCTTCGTCTCCTCCTCTGTCAGGACAGGGCCGCCTTTATGAAATCCGCAAAAAGATTGAAGGCGTCCCAAGGGCGCGGGTTTCTCTTTTTTGGTCGCACGAACAGAAGATTGTGAGACTTCCGATGTGATAGATAGACCGAGAAAAAGAGATTTCCAGGGAACTTGAGACAAATGACGCGCCATGACCGCTTTCAAGGGTTTAAAAGCGCCGGCACGCTCCATCGCGATCAGCGCTTTTTTTATTTCGGCCTGGTATGCCGTCTTCTTTAATTTTTTCATACTCAGTGGGACTTCAATCCCTCCGGTCCACGAACCGGATAAACGATGGTGGCCGGGCAACTGTCATTTGCGTCTTTAGGCCAGTAGACGAGACCGTTTATGGGACACTTATAGATGCAGTTGCCGTTGGTTCCGAGAGCAACGTAATCGCACACCTCGTTCTCCGTTTCGAAGTCCTTCTTTATTCGTTCGATGAGAGCGTCAACTTTTTTCTCCCATTCGCGAATTTTGGCGACAAAAGCGTCCCAAGCAGTGCGGTGGCGGGCGGATTCTTCGTTATGAGCCTTCACTTTGAGGTTGTGCTCGTCGACGCGCTTTAAGTAGTCGGCGCGCCAGGTATTGAGCCGCGTGGCGTTCGATAGGCACCACTGGTAGGTGGCTTCGTCGGGCGCGGGATTGCACTTCGCGTTATGAGAGGCGATCTGTCCCTTCAAATCCGCGCCTTCGCTGTTTAGTTCGTCTGTGATGCGATTCAGCTGCGACGCTCTTTCCGCGAGCGAGGCGTCCTCGGCATCCAGATTTTTGGCCTCCGGCATGAGACCGTCGCGCGCGGTGGAAACGGAAGCCCCTTCGGCCTTCAGGGCGCTTCGGAGTTCGGGATTGAGACGAGACATTCTCGCATCGTTTAACAGCGCGCCGGCACTCCGCATTCCTTGGTGATTGGCGAGATAATTTTGAAGGACATTGCCCGCGATAGTTTTAGCAGCCTTAGATCGTTTCTTCTTGTAGGGGGCGGAGAAGTCTTCTTTAGGGAGTTTGGCTCTCTCTGGGGAAGCGGCGTTCAGATTCCGGGGATCGATGACCATCGCGCGTTCGGGCCTGATGTCCACAGTTCCCAGTTCGACCGCGCGGCTCTCCGAAGGGGTTGGAGCAATGGGCGCAGTAAAGGCAAATTGTGCGGTCATCGTGAAAGTAGCGATGATATAGAGCCTTGTCATGATATCTGGCCTCTTTCGTCGTCGACTAGTATAGCCCCGCTTTTAGTTTGCGGCCAGGCCTGCCTAGACCTGTTTCCGGCGCACCGACCAGATGAACCCGTCGTACCAGAAGTGCATGAGGGAGACCACCAACGTGACTGCCAAGGCCTTGTCGTTGAGCTCGCCGAGCACGCCGAAAACGCTCCCGTACAGGAACCCGAGGCCGGCCAGCCCGGCGAAGGCGAGCGTCCGGCCGCGCGGGCCTTTGGGGACCTGCATCACGGCGCTGATATTGTCGCGCTCGTAGCGCCAGACCAAGGCGAAGTACTGCCAGGCATGGAAGAAATTCATGATGAAGAGGGCCATGCCGAGCGGGTTGAACCCCCATGCCCAGACCGACACCGCGGCCGTGCCCAAGTGCAGAACGACTTTCTCGCGCGGGGCGCGGTAGCCGCGTTCGGCCAGGAGCGCGTACGTCTCGAAATAGAGCACCAGGAACAGGAGCCCGGCCCCGATCACGTACAGGCGGATGCGCGGCTGGTGGAATGCGAGGGCGTCGGCCCACGCGCCGGCCTCGAGGCGGTGCAGCTCGCTCAGTAAAGTGAAGAACGTCGCGCCGCAGACGATCGGTCCGACGTAGAGGAACAGGTTGAGGACGTAGTCGAGCGAGCGGCCCGCCTCGGGATCGTTGCCCGCTTTCCGGTCGAAGATTCGCCCGATCCCGAACGTCTGCAGCGACGAGTGGTACACGTCCCACCAGCCCGCGAGCGCCGCTCCGCCCATGCGCGCCGGCTCGGAGGAGCAGAACAGGAACAGCAGCACCGGGGGCACGACCCAGAAGCGGACCGGGTGCAGGGCGCGGACCTCGGCGTTCGCGTGCGAGCGGAAGAACACGATCACGAGATGCGCCATGATGAACGAGCCGATGAACGCGTCGACCGGCGAGCCGCGAAGGCCGAACAGCGTCAGCTTCCATTTCGGAAGAGGCGTCAGGCCGAGCGCCAGGCCGAGCAGCAGCGCCCAGACGGGAGCCAGGACGAGATGAATCCAGTCCTGCCGGCGCGTGTCGAGGATCGGTTCTGCCGCTCGCATGTGTAGGAATTATAGCGCGAGTATGAACGGGCGTGGCACGACGGGGAATCCCCTGCTACAATAGAGAGGCTTCCCGATGAAACCCCACCGTCTCAAAATCGCCGTTTCCCTCTTCGCGCTGGTGCTCGCCTCCGTCGGCGTGCTCGCGTACGGCCTCGGCTCGCCGCAGGCGACCCTGCTCGCTCCCGCGCTGGTGCGCGGCTCCGACCCGGCCGAGGTGACGCTGACGTTCGACGACGGCCCGTCCGTGCCGTACACGGGCCAGGTCCTCGACATCCTGCGCGCGAACCACATCAAGGCGACCTTCTTTCTCTGCGGCGCGAACGCCGAGCGCTACCCCGAGCTCGTGCGCCGCATCCGCGACGAGGGCCATGAGATCGGCAACCATACCTGGTCGCACCCGTACCTCTATCTCGCTGGCCCCGAGGCCATCGCCTCCGAGATCGACCGCACGCAGGACGTTCTCGAGAAGATCACGGGAAAGCGGCCGATCTGGTTCCGCCCGCCTTTCGGCGTGCGCGGCTTCCCGCTCCGGGAGATCCTGCGTGCGCGCGGCATGAAGATGATGCTCTGGTCCGATCGCGGCCATGACGGGGATCTCGACGCTGCGGGCATCACCGCGACCACGCTCGCTCAACTCGGCCCGGGCGCGATCGTCCTGCTGCACGACGGCTTCGAGACGCACGCGCCCGCCCTCGTCGACCGCGCGGCGACCGTGACGGCGCTGCCCGCGATCATCGCGGGCGCTCGCGCGGCGGGCTACCGCCTCACGGCAGCCCGAGAACCTGGCGGTACCGCTCGGGCGAGAAGCCGCTGATCTTCGCACCGCCGATCACCGCGAAGGGGACTCCGACGGCGCCGTAGTTGCGGAAGGCCTGGTAGGCGGCCTCGTCGTGCTCGACGTCGTGGTCCGTGTAGGCGACCCGCTTCTCCGTCAGATACGCGCGCGCTTGCGCGCAGTAGCCGCACGAGGCCGTCGAGTACAGATCCACGGACGGCGCGGCCACGTAGGACGGCGTCGGCGCGGCGGCGCGCGAGGCGGAAGCGAGGACCGGCGGCCCCAAGGGTGCGTACTCGCGGGCCGAGGCCGCGGACGTGGACGGCTTGAACTCGAAGGCGCTCGTCGGCAGGCTCTTGTGGGTCTTCACGTTTCTCTTCTTCGTTTCCTTCGGCGGCGTCGAGCTGTAGTGGGTCGCCCCTTTCTCGTCGGTCCAGCTGTAGAGGTCCGCGCGCGCGGGCGCCGTCAAGACGGCGAGCAAGGCGAGGGCGGCGAGCGGGATTTTCATGTCAGCGGCGGCGTTCCGAAGGCGCGACGGCGATGGGCACGTCGCGGGGCGGCGTGATCTTCGTCCAATCGACCGGCTCGCCGGCCGTGTCGGCGAACCACGCGCGCAGCGCGGGCCGCGCCGCGTCGAGCTCGGCGCGCAGCTTCCCGAGCTGGCCCTCGGCGTCGCGGCTGGCGGCGGCCGGCGCAGCGGGATCGAGCCAGAAGGCCTCGTCCTGACGCCCGTAGGAGATCATCTCATCGGCGGAGGCCGTCTGCCGCGACGGGGGATCCTTCAGCTTCGAGAGCAGGCGCACGAGCTCGGCGCTGTTCTCGCTCATCCGCAACCCCGCGGTCAACGGATCGGCCAGCGAGCTTTTGGCGGAGTACGCGCTCCGGTAGATCCGCTCGAAATCCTCCGTTGAGGAGGCGCCGGCTTCGAGCGTCTTGACGATCATGCGCTTCGTCGGGGACAGCGCGCGATAAGCGAGGACGGCGGCCTCTTGACCCGCGGCCGCCGCGCGCTGCGCCCGGTACACGGCGCGCAGGCCCGCGAAGCCGGGCTCGGCTGAGAGCATCTCGGCGGTGAAGACGGCCTGCGTGAAGGAGGCGATGAGCTCGTTTTCGAGCGTCGCGGTGACGGGCCAGCGCACGGGCCGCTCGCGAATCCTCCCGTGGCTGATCTCGTGGACCCAGATCGGCAGAAGCATGTCGGCGAAGGCCTTCATGTCCGCGGGACGACGCGCGAGGCCGCGCTCGCCGCCCGCAATCTCGTGCAGGACGCCGTGCTCGAGCATGTAGCCGCGGCCCGGCATGAACTGCATCAGCGAGTTGCCGGCCATTAGCGGGAGGGATGGCTGGCCGTCCGCGAGCGCGACGTCCACCCCGATGGCCAACGTGTGCGTGGGATGCGAGAGCAGGAAGGCGGCGGCGCTCCGCGCGTGCGGGCCCGTCAGCATCGACAGCCGCGCGTGGACCGCGGCGGGCAGGACGATTTCGATGTCCCGGTCGAAGGCGCGCGAACACGACGAGAACTCGGCCGCGTCCGCGCGCGGGGCCAGCATGAGGGCGAGAAGCGGCCAGAGCGGCATCCCCGGAGTATAACAGCCCGCCACGAAAGCGGCGAGCCCCGGCCGCGAAAACCTGTTAAACTTGAGGGGCGCCCCCTTA
>JBBQVX010000151.1:0-6411 GCA_038211115.1 Elusimicrobiota bacterium
CGGCGCCACCGGCCTGGCGCCGACGATCCGCGCGGGCGGCGCATGCGTCGGCCTGGACAAGATCCGCCATCTGACGGATTACTCCGCGACGCTCTACCGGAAGTCCGTTCTCGAAGGCTGGGGCTCCCTGTCTGAAGCCGAGTCTCAAGACCGCGTCGTGCGGTTCGCGATCAGGCCCGAGCTCGGCGAGGACGGGCTCGCGAGCTCGGGGGTGTTCTCCTACGGGGACGTCGAGGCCAACGTAGCGGGCTTGACGTTCGCTCGCGATCTGTTCGAAGGCCCCGATCCCGTGGTGGGACTCGAGACGGACGGCGAGGTCGAGTTCGGGGGCGCGAAGGTGTCGAAACGAGCCGGCTGGATGCGTTTCAACCGCTGTCCGCGCGTCGCGGACTACCTGAGGCCGCTCGAGAGCGAGGTCTGCAATCCCAACGATTACGGCAGCGGCCTTCGCGCGCGCGTCGAGCGCGGAATCCGCGAGAAGATCCGGCGCCGTGCCGCGGAGCTGCATATCGACCTCGCCCGGTTTCCCGCCTGCGTCGACCTGAGCGCGCTGGGGGCCGCCGAGAAGGAGTTCCTGGCCGCTCTCGGCTCGGGCGGCGCGACGCCGACGCCCGACCAAGAGCGCGCCGCCGAGTCCCTGGCGCGCCTCTGGGTTCTGTGCCCCGAGAAGCTGAGCTTCCACGACCCTGCCGGCCCGCCGGAGAAGAGCTTCGCCTTCTATCTGATGTTGCCGCGGGACCGCGCCGACGCGCTCGTCGACCGGATCGCCGCGGGCCTCCCGGTCCGCCGCCTTCTCGTCGAGCGGCTCATCCGCGCGCGGGCCGCGGCGCTCGCGCGCGACTAGCGGCGGAAGAGCATTCGTGAGATCGCCGTCGCCGAGCCCAGGCTCGCGAGGACGGCGGCTAGGACTGCGGCCAGCAGCAGCGCGCCCCCCCAGAGCGTCGCGCGGGAGAGCCTGCGGCCGATGAACGCCTCGGCCTTCCGGCTGAACCGGTCGTCGTCCTTCGGTTTCGGGGCGTCAGGCGGGGTCATTCTTCTCCGTGAGCAGGCTGCCGAACAATGACGCGTAGCCGCCCCCCGCCCGGAGGAGGTCCGCGTGCGTTCCGCATTCGACGACCAGGCCTCCTTCCATCACGACGGCGAGGTCGGACATCAGGACCGTGGCCTGGCGATGGGCGATGCTGACGATCGTCCGGTCGGGGCGCGTCTCGCGCAGCGCCTTGAGGATGGCGCGCTCGGAGCGCGCGTCGAGCGACGACGTCGCCTCATCGAGGAACAGGATGGCCGGATCCGAGTAGAGGATGCGGGCGATCGCGATGCGCTGCTTCTGCCCACCCGAGAGCCCTCTGCCCCCGTGCGTGATCTTGTACGCGTAGCCGTTGCTCTTCTTCATGATGAAGTCTTTCGCGTCGGCGGCCTGGGCCGAGGTGTCGGCCGTCCAATAATCGGGGGAGTCGCTCGCGAGACCGATGTTCTCGAGCAAGGTCCCGTGGAAGAGATTGGTCTCCTGGAGCACCAGGCCGATCTGCCGGCGCAGCCAGCGCTGGTCGTATTCCCGTGAATCCCGTCCGTCGATCAGGATACGCCCCTTCGTCGGCTCATAGAGCCTCGCGGCGAGGAGCGCGACCGTCGACTTCCCCGAGCCGCTCGCCCCGACGATGGCGACGCTCTGTCCCGGCCGGGCGGAAAAACTCACGCCCTTGAGCACCCAATCGGAGGACTCGCCGCCGTAGCGGAACCAGACGTCCTCGAACTCGATCTCGCCGCGCAGTCGGCCCGGGTTGACGGCGCCCGACGTCCGCACCGAGGCGGCCTCCGGCTCCGCCAGCAGCACGTCGTTGAGGCGGTCGGTGACGACTCCGACCTCCTGGACGGTGCTCCATGCCGACGCTAACGTGTGGAACGGCCCCACGACGCCGTCCGCCAGCAGCGCGACCGAGAGAATCTGCCCCGGGCTCATCTCCCCCCTGACCGCCATCATCGCCGCGGAGGCCATGATCGCGTATCCGATCAGGGCATTGAGCAGAGTCGACAAGCTTCCGAGCGCGGCGGCCGACAGCTGGAAATCGTAGCCCGCCTTCAAGGCGCGCACGGACGCGTCCTCGAACCGCCAGCGCGACGCGGACTCGGCGCCGAGGGTCTTGATCGTCGCGATGCCCCGAATCTGGTCGGCGACGAGGCTCTCCATATCCGCGGAGGCGACGAACGCCTGGCTGTAGAAAGTGTTCAGTCGTTTCGTAAATAGCGCCGAAAGGGCGACCAAAGTCGGCGCAGTCATGAACACCAGCACGGCGATGCTCGGGCTGTACATCCACAGCAAGGTGCCGTAGACCACGAGGTTCATCGAGTCCAGGAACAGGCCCATCAGGTCTCTCGTGACGAAGACCCGGAGCCTGGACATTTCCGACAAGCGGTGGCTGAAGTCTCCCACGTGGCGGGTCGCGAAGAAGCTGAACGGTAGCGAGAAGATCGCGCGCATGAAGCGGCTCGACGAGCTCAGGTCGAAGCGTGACGCGAGGAACGCGAGGTAATACGAACGGAGCCAGCCGATCGCGGTCATGACCGAGGCGACGCCGAAAGCCGCCCCAATCCCGAGCAACAGCAGTCTCGGATCCTTCTTCGGAAGGACTTCGTCCAGGATGAACTGTGAGAGGAAGGCGGGAACGACGCCGAGAACCGTCAAGGCCAGCGAGCAGCCGAGGATCAGCGCGAGCTCCAGCCCGTGCCCGCTGAACATCGAGATGAGATGCTTGTAGCGCCGTGGCGGCGCCTTCTCCTGGTAGAAGCGCTCGCCGGGCCGCAGGACCAGCACGTGGCCCTCGAAGCCGGCGTCGAAATGCTCCCGGCTCACCCAATGAAGCCCGACGGCGGGGTCGGATAGCAGGACTTCCCCCGGCCGGACCCCGTAGATCACGACGAAATGCTGCTCGCGCAACGCGATGGCGGGCAGGAACTCCGCGGGCAGGTTCTCGAGGCCCTCGATCTCGAGACCGTGCGCGGTGAAACCCGTGCGCTCGGCGGCCGTCAGCAGGTCGTAGATCGAGGTCCCTTCCTGATTGATCTGCAGGCGATCCCGCCAGAAGCCGACGGGCAGTTCGTTCCCGTAGTAAGCCGAGATCGTGGCCAGGCAGGCGGCGCCGCATTCCATTTCCTCGAACTGCGGAATTGAGGGGCGCGAGAAATGAAGCGGAACCCGCCGCGTAAGGGGCGGCAGCAAATCCTCGGGATTCTTGATGAAGTTGGACATGGCGCGGGCTCGAAAGCATAGTGACATCCCCGCGGTTTGTCAACGGCGCCTTGCGAAAGCCGAGAACACCTGCTATCTACGTTTTATGCGCTTATGGCCGCTGCTAGCACTGCTTCTCGCCCCCTCCCTTCGCGCGGCCGGAACGGCCTCGCCGCGAACGGCGCTCGAGCGGCTGCTCGAGCTCGAGCAGTCGATTCCACGCGGCGAGGGCGGCCAGGAAAAATGGGAGACGGACTTTCGCAAGAAGACCACGGCGGCGATCCTGCCGCTGGCGGGGCTCCTCAAGGCGCACGGGATCAAGGTCGAGACCATTCCGGCCGACTGGCTGACGCGGCGCGACCGGAACTACGCCTGGAGCGGCCAAGAGGCCTGGCTCAGCAGCGCGGCGGCGCTCGGCGACGAGCAGCGCTGCGAGCGCGTCGTTCTGGCCTACGCTTTCGGCCTCTGGCAGATCACGGGTCTCACCGCCGAGCAGCCCGTCAACGACGTCAACGACCTCTTGATCCGCGACTACACGGACATGGACGCGCTGTGGCGCGACCGTGCGCGCGCCGCGTGGGCGTTTCGCCACATCCACGCCGTCCCCTTGGCCCAGACGCCCCCGGCCTGCGTCGCGCTCGTCACGGAGGCGGCCGCGCGCTGGAATTTCATCTTCGACAGCGACAAACGGCCGACGGGCCTGGCGCGCCATATGTGCGGCCGCCCGATGAACTCGCATTGGGACGACGACGCCATCGACGAAAAGAAGAAGCCCGAGCCCAAGGGCTGGTCCCATCCCGTCGACTGACGGACCTTTCACAACTGTAATGTCCCGAAACCTTGACATCGGATTCGCGCCCTTATACACTCTCAAGGCGAGTTCAACACGAAGTGTTCGAGGGAGAACAAATGAAACGAATTGCGATGGCGATGTTAGCCGTGACGGTGACGTGGGCGTGGGCTTCGCCTGCGCGCGCCTATGTCACCGCCGGTTCGCCGGAAGGGTCGTGTTGTTCCGACGCGGAAGGCGAGGGTTCCTCCCACTGGAGCGAGGGCATTGGCCTTGAGGACGGCCACTGGGGCTGCATGCACGCGTCTCACGTCGCGCCCGGCGGCAAGCCCGTCGCCGCGACCGGTGCGATCTGCAAGAAAGGCGGGAATCCGTTGATCAACAAAAAGGGGAAGGCGATCGGCAAGAAAGTCGCGCCGGCCGCCAGGGTCGCTCCGACCGCCAAGGTCGAGCCCCGCACCGCCGTTGGCGGCACGGCCGCCGCCGTCGCGGGCGTCACGGCCGCTGGCGTCGGCACGGTCGCTGGTGGCGGGCTCCCTCAGAACTGGACTCAGAACCAGTGCACGGGCGGCGCGCATCCCTGCATATTCAGCTGCACCGGATGGTGCAATCAGTGCGCGCACGATGACGCGCACTGCGCGAAAGCGACGTGCGCGTGCGGCGGGAACATCGGAGACATCACTTCCGGCTTCACGCCGTAACCGCAGAGCTTCAGACCCGAAAAAACGCCGTCCGGCTTCAGCCCGGGCGGCTTTTTTTCGCCCGGCGCGCACCAGCACGCGCCGGATTGGCGATCAGCGGCAGGCGGGGACGGCGGCGGCGAGGCGGTCGGCGTAGAGCCCGAGGTAGACCGAGCCCAGGAACGGCTCGAGCCCCATGAACGCGCGCAGCGCGAGCGGGTCCTTGAGCTCGTCCAAGCCGTTCACGGCGACCGACGCGCGGCGCGAATACGAGTCCTCCTTCGGGAGATGCGTGTCCGAGGGCAGGAAGGACGGGTCGTAGCTGTTAACGTTGATCTCGTGTATTAGGACGCTGAGGAGGTAGTTCGGCTTGAGGCCGGGGAAGCTCTGGTCGACCGGGATGTAGTCGGCCCAGAGATCGCTCGAGCCGATGCGCTCCCACGTGTGTTCGTGGACGAAGATCATGCGTCTGATCCCGGCGAAGGCGTCCTCGTCGAGCCCCGCGAGCCATTTGCCTTCGGGCGAGCCCGCGACCCTGGCATCGCCCAGTCCGGCGACGTAGTCCCGGAGCCGGAACAAGGTTTTCTTGTAGGCGGTGAAGGAGTCATGCGGGTCCTTCTCGTTGAGCGTGAGCCCCTCCCCCGACGAGCCCCCCTCGATGCGCACGTCGAAGCCCCCGCCCAGGAACTTCTTGGCGTAGTAGTCCTTCAAGCGCGTGTCCGTCATGAACCACGCCTTGTTGAGCGGAACGAGCATCGTCGACTTCGACAGCGGGCCGCCGCTCCCGGACGGGTCGTAGGTCGAGAAGATCAGGGTCTTGAACCGCTTGAGCTCGCCGGGCTTGTCGGTGAGGTCGAAGGCGAGCTCCGCCGCGACCTTCGACTTGAAGCCCGGCCATGCCGCGGCGGCATCGTTGGGATGGGACGACAGGCAGGAGAGCTTCATTCCTATCCTCGCGAGGTAGCCGGCGTACGCGGGAGCGCCGCCCTGATTGAGCCTCCTGGAGAGGTCGACCGTCAGTAGCGCTTCCTCGAGCGCGACCTGCGACTGGGAGGCGGCCGGAACGTCGTCTGCGGCGAGGCCTGGCTCGACGAGCGTTGCGGGAAGATTCCCTTCATGGACGTTGCCCGACTTCCACCAGACCGCGCGGCGGACGCCGGGCGCGTTCGTTCCTGGAAGCAGGACGACCCGCCAGCCCGCCGGCAGACTCTGCTCGGGCGCGGCGGCGCTCAGCCTGCGCGCGCCGTCCTCGGCCCGGGCAGGCCCGGGAAGCACGGCGAGGAAAAGTACAAAAAGAAGGGGCACCGGGCTAGGATAGGAGGAAAACGCGGGCCCGTCAACGGGGTCAGCGCGCGACGATGATGAGGTCTTGGCCGGACTTGACCGGCTTGCCGTTCTCGACGAGGTACTTCACGATCGTGCACGGGTACTCGGCCTTGATCTCGTTGAAGACCTTCATGGCCTCGATCATGCAGATGACGTGGCCGGCCTTGACCTGCTCCCCTTCCTTGCAGAAGGGAGGGCTCGACGGCGAGGGCGCACGGTAGAAGATGCCCATCATCGGCGACTTGATCGCGGTTCCGGCGGGCGCGGCGGCCGCGGGAGGCGCGGCGTGCTGCGTGGGAGCGGCATGGTGGGCCGGGGCCGACGCGACGGGGGCGTGCATCCCCCCCCTCGCGACCGGCCCCGGAACCGCCACCAGTTGAACGGTAGCC
>JBBQVX010000152.1:0-6245 GCA_038211115.1 Elusimicrobiota bacterium
CCGCGCAACGCGTAGCCGATGTAGATCAGCGCGAACCACATCACGACGCCGAGCATGAACATGGTGTTCGCGAACGGGCGCTCCTTCCAGGCGTAGGTACCGATGCCCTTCGGGTTCGTGTCGATGTACGGGATCGCGATGAGGCCGACCACGATGAGGCCGGGCATCACGACGCCGGCGATCCACGGATCGAAGTACACGAGCAGCTCCTGCAGGCCGACGAAGTACCAAGGAGCCTTCGAGGGGTTCGTGGTGACGTTCGGGTTGGCGATCGCCTCGAGCGGGGCGTTCTGGAGGATGGACCAGATCATGATGAAGATGGTCGTGCCCGCGGCGCCGATGTACTCGCGCTTGACGAGGTGCGGCCAGACGTCCACCTTCTCCTCGTTCGCCTCGTACGGGGCGGCCGAGAAGCTGTCCTTGCGGATACGCCAGAAGTGGAGGATCAGCAGGATGCCGACGACGAGCGGGACGGCGACGCAGTGCATGACGTAGAACCGCAGCAGCGTGTTTTCGCCGACCATCGTGCCGCCGAGCAAGGTGAAGCGCACGTCGTTGTTGATGCGCATGCCGACGAGCGAGCCGAGCGGGCCTTCGTTGCCGAGCACGGGCGTAGCACCCGCCATGTTCGTGCCGACCGTGACGGCCCAGATCGCCAGCTGGTCCCACGGGAGCAGGTAGCCGGTGAACGAGAGGAACAGCGTCAGCGTGAGCAGCAGAACGCCGATCGCCCAGTTGAACTCGCGCGGCTTCTTGTACGCGCCGGTGAGGAACACGCGCACCATGTGCGCGATGACGGCGACGACCATGGCCTGCGCGGCCCAGCGATGGGCGTTGCGCAGGAACATGCCGAGCGTGACCGCGAACTCGAGGTCCTTGATGTCGCGGTAGGCGAGGCCGATCGTCGGGCGGTAGTAGAACATCAGCACGACGCCGGTGATCGTCAGGAGCAGGTAGAGCGCGAAGGAGATGCCGCCCATGCCCCACGTGTACGCCCACTTCAGGGCGCGAGGGCGGACCTTGACGGGGTGAAGGTGCAGCCAGACGTTGCCGATGATGTGGCCGGCGCGGTCGCGAGGCGTGTCCTTCCACATGCCGCCGCGGAAAACGGACCGCCACAGCTGGGAGTCGATGATCTCTTTCTTGATCTTCTCAATGTCCAAAGTGGGCATTTTTTATTCTTCCTTAAGCAGGAGCGTAATCGGCGAAGTAGGGCGCTTGCTCGCGCTTGCCGGGCTTGTTCTCAAGAATGGCTTTGTCGACGATCAGGTCGCCGGTCGCGGCGAGGACGACTTTCGCGCGCCACAGCGGCTGGGGCGCGGGGCCCGCGATCACATCGCCGCCCAAGGTGTAGTTGGAGCCGTGGCACGGGCACTTGAAGCGGTTCTGGTCGCCCCACCAGTTCGGCGTACAGCCGAGGTGGGTGCAGCGCGCCCACATCGCGTAGAAGCCCGTCGGCGTGCGCACGATCCATACGCGCTGCTCGTTGAGCCACTTCGTGGAGACGCCGAGGTCGTAGCTCGACGCGGCGCCCGCATTGAACTTCTGCGAGGGCTCGTAGATCACGTTCGGGAACATGAAGCGCGCGCCCGCGCCGGCGGCGGCGGCGAAGAACGCGGCGAGCATGCCCCAGCCCGCCCAGAGGAAATCTCCGCGGGACATGTCCTTCTTGGGGGCGGCGGGCTTAGCGGCGGGCGCGGCGACGGGCGCGGCGGCGGCCGGAGTCTTGGCGGGTTCAGGAGAAGGATTCGGGTTGGTTTCGCTCATTATTTTTGGTTCTTACCTATATTAGTTTCGGCGAAAGACGGGACCAAGCGACACAAAATAACAATTACCACGCGGGCTGTCAATTACGTGCGTCAATGGATGCGGCGGCGCGCTCAAGCACCCACGCGTCGAAGCCCTCGTGAGGCATCAAGGTCTTCCCGTCCCACTTATAGTCGAGGCCGTCGAGGTCCTTCGCGATCTTCATTTCGATGCCGCCGCGCGCGATGAGCACGGGCACGACGATCGCGCGGCCCTCCCCGGCCTTGGCGGCCGAGACCTTCGCGCGGAAGCTTTCCACGGCGGCGGCCCGAATCTCCGCCGAAGCGTCGTCGCGAAGCATCGCGAAAACCACGCTCTTGAATTTCCCCTCATTGCGGACCGCCGCCGCGAGGCTCGCAAGCGAGGTCTCCCAGGCTTGGAGCGCCGCGTCGTCGGACGGGCCGTGAGCGACGAGGACGACCGTCTCGACCGAAGGAGCCCTCGAGAGCGCTTTCGCGCGCTCGGTCAGGATCCGCGAGATCAGCGGATGATCATCGAGGGCCGCGGTCATGGAGACCGGCTCGCGAGCCTCCACCCGCTTCGTCGAGAACTCCATCGAGTGGCCGGAATGCGCTCCGGCCGCGGCGACGTGGCCGGCGTGCGCCGAGGCCATTCGAGCGTACGCGTTCTTCAAGACCTCGGACGGCTTATCCGAGAGCTTGAGCGCGTAGCGCGTCTGATCGAGCACCTCGGAATTGCTCTGCACGAATAGCGGCACCGCGACGATGCGCGCGACGCCGCGCTTCTCGAGGCGGTCCACGGCCGCCTGCAGGGTCGCCGGATCGGCCATGCCGAGGGCGCTCTCGGCCGGGATCTTCGCGTCGACGCGCGCGCGCAGCGTCTCGATCTCCTTGTTCCACGACGCGTCACCGCCGTGGGCGAGCAGGATGATTCCGTACGCGGGCGCGGGTGCCGCACGCAGCGGGGCGGCGAGCAGCGCCGCGGCGAGGACGAAGGGAGCCCTCACGACGGATGCTCCGAGTGCTTGAAGCTGCGCTCTTTACCCGTCGAGAGCGAGCGCGCCCATTCCTGGAACTCGGCCGCCTTCGCGTCCACGACGCGGCGCGCGGCCGCGACGGCCTCGGCGCGCGACGCCATGTTCTTGGCCACGATCGCCTCGAGGTCCTCGAGGCGGTAGAGATAGACGCCGTCGATCTCGTGCACGGATTCCTCGACGTCGCGCGGCATCGCGATGTCGATCAGGAACAGCGAGCGCCCGCCGCGGCGGCGGACGGCCCGCTCGACGATGTCGCGCGTGAGCACGGCGGCCGGCGCGCCGGTCGACGCGATGACGACGTCGGCGCGCTCGAGCTCGCCCGGGAAATCCTCCCAGCGAAGGGCCTCGCCCTGATAGCGCGCGGCCAGCTGATAGCCGCGCTCCCACGTGCGGTTGGCGACGGCGAGCTTGCTCACGCCTCGCGCCGCGAGATGCTTCGCGGCCAGCTCGGCCATCGCGCCGGCGCCTAGGATGAGCGCGGACTTGCCCTCGAGGCGGCCGAAGATCGTCTCGGCGAGCTGAACGGCGACGGACGGGACCGACGAGGAGCCCGCGGCGAGCGCGGTCTCGGTCCGGACCTTCTTGCCGACGAACAGCGCGCGCTGGAACAGGACGTTGAGGCGCTTGCCGGTCATGCCTGCGCTCTTCGCGGCCTCGTAGCCGGTCTTCACCTGACCCAGGATCTCGGCCTCGCCGAGGACGAGCGAGTCGAGGCCCGCGGCGACCGAGAAAAGATGGGAGACGGCTGCGGCGTCCTCGCGGATCTCGACGTGCTCGCCGAGCGCCGCTCCGGCCAGCTCCTCGAGGGCCGCGACCAGCTTCGGCGCCGGGAGCTCCTGCTCGCGCGGCGCGGCGGCGTAGAGCTCGAAGCGGTTGCACGTCGACAGCGCCGCGGCCTCGGTGAAGCCGCGGGCCTTGAGCTCGAGCAGCACGCGCTCGACGGGGACCGTCGCGAGCGCCTCGCGCGCGGCGCTCGCCTTCGCGCGGTGGCTCCAGCTCAGGGAAACGAGCTTCATTTCCCCCCCAGGAAGCCGTGGCGGCCAGACGACATCTCGGCGCCGAAGAACGTCGCGAGCATGCACGCGAAGCCGGCCATCGAGACGTACACGGGCGTGCGGCCGCGCTGGCCGGCGGCGTAGCGCAGCCACAGGAACTCGCCGTAGAACGCGGCCGTGATGAGCGCCATCGTCTCCTTCGGGTCCCAGGACCACGCGCGGCCCCAGGTCTGGTACGCCCACACGGAGCCCATGACGAGTCCGACGATCAAGAGCGGGAGCGTGCACGCGATGATGCGGCCGTTCAGCGAGTCGAGCTCGTCGAGCGAGGGCAGGCGGTAGCACAGCTCGGAGGGCTTGCGCGACTTGATCTGCCGCTCCTGAATCAGGAACGCGAGGCCCACGCCGAAGGCGTTCGCGAACGCGGCATAGGCGGTCATCAGGATCATCGGGTGGATGTTGAGCCAGTAGCTGCGCAATTCAGGAGCAAGCGGCCGAATGGCCGCGTCGGCCTTGATCACGGCCAGGCCGAGGCTCAGCGCGATCATCGGCAGCACGAAGGCGCCGAGAATGCCGAGCTTCTTGCGCGCCTCGATGAAGAAGAAGGCCGTCGACAGAGCGAGCGCCATGTAGGAGAGCGCGCCGAAGAAGGAGTTCACCGGGAGGAACCAGCGGTTCTCGGGGTAGGCCCAGAACGCGGCCAGTCGCCCGGCGAACGCGAGCAGATGCAGGACGAGGCCCGTGCCGAGCAGAGAGAGCATCGTGCGGCGGGCGCGCTCGCTCTTGCTGAATAAATAGGCGAACGCGGCCGCGCAGGCCGCGGCATAAAGGAGGAAGGAACCCCACGACAAGAGCGACTGGGCCATGTCCCGGCTATTCTAGCACGCGCGCAGGGGATAGCGCTTGAGCGCCGTCAATTAGTCGCCCGACCAGCGGTTGAAGCCGCCGCCGAGCACGGGGGCCTCGTCGCAGAGCTTTCGGAACCGCTCGATCTGCGCGTCGGAGGCGCCGCGGACCTTGAGGCTCTCGATCGTGTTGTAGTAGCCCATGTTGTACTCGGACTGGGCGTACGTGCCGCCCTTCCAGGACACGACGGACGTGACCGACGAGAGGATCTGCTCGTCCGTGACCCACGACGGCGCGCCCGTGCGCGCGTTGACGATCCCGACGGAGCCGCTTTCGTCGCGGAACGAGTACCACAGGTCGCTCACGGCGCCCCCGGGCTCGCGATGCATCGCGAGCGCGAAGCCGGCCTTTGCGCCGAAATCCGGGCGCGCCTTGCGCAGGAGCTTCAGCGCGGCCTTGGCGTCGAGCGTCACGCCGCGCTCGAACGCGTCGGCCTCCATGGCCTGATAGCGGCCGTCCGAGCCCCGCGTGTCGACGACGGACGCGCGCCAGCTCTTGCCGCCGACCGTCTGGACGGAAATCTGCCCGGCGCGGCCCTTCGCGTCCGTGTAGCCGAAGACGTAGCCGTTCCACGCCTTGCGGTAGAGGACCGGCACGGTCCCCGAGACCTGGATCAGCCGCAGCGTGGACGCCTGTGCGCCCGCCGCCTCGACCGCCGCTTTCATCGCTTTCGGGTCCGCCCGCAGGGGGGTGGGCCCGGACTTCAGCGCGCCCGCGAGGACCCCGAGGCCGAGCATGCCGCCGAGGCTCTGGAACATTTGGTCGATGCTCGGGACCGGACCGTTGTAGCCGTCGGGCAGCCCCTGCGGAGCGGCCGCCGGCGCGTGGTAGATCGCCCAGTAGATCGAGCCGTACATCAAGACGACCAAAGACGCGAGGCCGAGCCAGAGCAGGAAGCTCTTCAGCGGCGAATGGCCGACGGCGGCCGTCGGCGCGGCGGCGGGTTTGCGCAGCTCACCGGTGCGCGCGTTCATCGAGGCAATCTCGTCGCCCCCGCTCTGCAAGGAGTACCAGAGGTCCATGTCGCCGCTCTCGGGCTCGGTGCGCGGCAGGAGGCTCACGCGGGTGGTACCCGGGACCTGGCGCAGCGCGTCGTCGGGACGCGCCACCACGCCCTTGTTGAAGAGGTAAGCCGGCACCACGTCCTGCTTCATGCGCTCGGCCGAGACGGGCCCGATGAGCTTCGGCTCGAAGGCGTCCATCATCGTCTCGGTCACCATCGTGCGGCGCGCGGGCACCACGTACTCGATCGCGCCGTCCTTGCCGCCGAGCGCGAAGTGGAAGCGCCACTCGTCGCCGATCCAGGCGCCGTTGAACGTGCGCGCCTCGTGGACGGCGGACAGCAGGTAGATCTCGCCGCGCGCGGCGCCGGCCTTCGCGGCCTCGGCCCGCATGTTCGTCAGCGCGAGCGCGTACAGGTCGTTGGGCTCGACCGCGTGCATCAGGCTCGCGGGAACCTCCTTCGCGGCCGCCTTCGCGGCCTTAGCAGAGACCTTGTCGACGCGGACGAAGGCGCCGTTGGCGCCGACGGTCCCCTCGCT
>JBBQVX010000153.1:0-6121 GCA_038211115.1 Elusimicrobiota bacterium
GCTCGCGCCGAACGTTTGACCGCCCCCGCCGATTCCTGTTACAATGAAGTGATGCCCGCAACCAAGACGAAGGCCGTCGCCGTCGGCGATAAGGCCCCCCATTTCTCCGCTTCCGACGAGACCGGCCGGACCTGGTCGCTCAAGGCGCTCAAAGGCAAGACGATCATCCTCTACTTCTACCCGAAGGACAACACCTCGGGCTGCACGACCGAGGCCTGCGACTTCCGCGACAACTACGACGCGTTCGTCAAGAAGGGCGCGCGCATCCTCGGGGTGAGCCCGGACGCGGCGAAGTCTCATGCGAGCTTCAAGGCCAAGCACGGCCTGCCGTTCCCGCTCCTCGTCGACGAGGACAAGGAGATCTGCCACGCGTACGGCGTGTGGCAGGAGAAGACTTTGTACGGCCGGAAGTTCATGGGCGTCGTCCGCTCGACGTTCGTGATCAGTCCGACCGGCCGGATCCTGCAGGCCGCGCGAAAGGTGTCCGTCGCCGGCCACGCCGAAGCCATCCTGGAGGCCGTCTAATGCCCGCTCCCCAGAACGACGCCCGCCGCGCCGCCCTCGTCAAAGGAGCGTCGAAGGCCAAGATCAAGGCGCTCATCGCCCTCGACGCGTGCACCGGCTGCGAGGTCTGCATCGCCGTGTGCCCGGTGCCGCAGTGCATCGAGAAGTTCGGCGATGAGGCCGGTCCCGAGGCGAAGGGCGTCTACGTCAACTACGACATCTGCATCGGCTGCAACCTGTGCGCCAAGGACTGCCCGTGGGACACGATCCGCATGGTGCCCACCGCCTCCGTCGCCGGCGACCAGACCTCGCTCGACTCCCAGCTCAAGCAGGATCACCTCGTCTTCCAGCAGCCCGACCTCGTCCCCGAGGAGATCCGCGGCTTCGTGAACAAGGCCCCGAAGACGGACCCCGTCGTCCTCGAGCTTTTCGGCAAGCAGAATCCCGTCGTTCCCGGACTGATGAGCCCGAAGTAAAACGCAAGGAGAGACATCGATAATGGGTAAGAAGCTGTTCGTGGGCGGCCTGCCGTATGAGATGAACGACGCTCAGTTGAAGGAGCTTTTCGCCGCCTGCGGTTCGGTCGTGAGCGCGAAGGTGATCATCGACCGCGCCCTCAACAAGTCGAAAGGCTTCGGCTTCGTCGAGATGACGACCGATGACGAGGCGAAAGCCGCCCTCCTGAAGTACAACAATTTCACGCTCGGCACGCGCCGCATCATGGTCAACGAGGCGCGTCCGATGGAGCCGCGCCCGGCCGGCGGCTATCCTCCCCGCCCGAGCTTCGGCGGCGGTGGCGGCGGCGGCGGCGCGCCCTCCAAGCCCTCCGGCGGGTTCGGCGACCGCAACCCCAATTTCGGCGCGGACAGCAAGGCCTTTGCCGACCGTAAGAACCGCTACGACAACAAGAAGAAGCCCCGCGGCGACGGGTTCGATAAGAAGGGCGGCAAGGGCGGCAAGAAGGGCAAGAATCACGACGACGACGACGCCGGCTGGTAGCGGCCGCTCTTGAGGCGGCTCCTGCTGACGGGTCTTCTGCTCGCCGCCTGCGCCCCGGCGGAGCGCAACGACGCGCTCTCCAACTCCCCCTCGTTCCGCGCCAAGGCCTTGGCCGTCGCCGCGACGCGCGGCGCGCGCGGCAAGGGCGTCGAGATCTCCCGTGAGCTCGTCAAGCGCCTCGAGGACTGGGGCTTGAAGGCGGCCGCGCTCGAGGAATCCGACAGCGTGCTGGCGGGCTCGGCGCTCGAGCTCGAGTCCGCGCGCAACCCGCGCGTGCTCGACGAGATCCGGCGCGCGACCGGCGCCGACGCGATCGCCTTTCTGTCCCTCGACCCGAGCTGGCGGACGCTCGATATCTCCGCGCTCGACGCGCGTACCGGTGACGGGGTGCTCCGCTCGGTCGCGCACCCGAAGGGCGAGGCGTTCGCGAGCCCGGCCGAGATCGCCGACGCCGCGGCGCGCGTCCTCTCGACGCTGTCCGCCGTGCGCCGGGCGCCTAAAGCGTCCCGCCCCGACGAGCCGACGGAAGAGATCCCGCTCCCGTGAGCGAGAACGGCTTCGGCCGGACCGTTTATCCGCTGGCGCTGGCGCTGTGGACGGGAGCGTTCGGCTGGCGCGCATGCGCGATCGCTCGCGACGCCGGGGCCCTGAGCCGCGAGTCGGACCGCCTCGAGGACGAGTCGCGCGCGCTGGACGCCGGCGCTGGACGCCTGCGCGCGCTCGTGCGCGAGTCCGGGGAGCGGGCCGGCGACGCCCGGTTCCTCCAGGATATCCCGCTGCCCGAGGATAAGGGCTACCTGCGCACGCAGAAGGCCATCGAGGGGGAGGTCGGAATCCTCCGCGCGAAGCTCTCGAAGCGCCTCAAAGGCCAGGTGCACCTGGTCATCGACGCGAAGGCCAACAAGCTCTATTACAAGAAAGGCGCGCAGCTCCTCTGGCAGGCCGACGTGTCGGTCGGCCGCGGCGGCGTCCTCAAGGACGCCAAGAGCGGCCGCAAATGGGAGTTCGTGACGCCGCGCGGCGAGTTCCGCGTGATCGGCAAGGCGCTCAACCCCCAGTGGCGTAAGCCCGACTGGGCCTACGTCGAGGCCGGCGAGCCGGTCCCGCCGCCCGGCGATCCGTCGCGCATGGTGCCGGGGGAGCTCGGAGCCTACGTGCTCAACTTGGGCGATGGCTACCTGATCCACGGCACGAAGCGCGAGGAGCTTCTCGGCCGCCCGGCCTCGCACGGCTGCGTGCGCGTCGGCGCCGCGGACCTCGAGAAGCTCTACTCGTCCGTTCCGAACGGGACGCGGGTGTTCATCTTCGAATGAGCGATCTCGAGGAGCGCCTGAACGCCTTGGACCGCCGCGTCGGCGCGATCGAGCTCGCCGCGGCCGGCGCTTTGGTGCTCGCGGGCCTGTGGATGCTGGGCCGCTGGGTGTCCACGCGCGCCGGGATCGCCGCCGACGAGCGCACGGCTCTGTCGGTCGCGCGCGAGGACCTGACGCTCGACTTGAACGAGCGCCAGGCGCTCAGCGACCTCGTGTCCCGCGACTTCGCGCGCGCGAAGGTCAACGCCGCGACCTTGTCTCGCTCGCGCAAGGCGCTGTACGAGGGCGGGCTCGCGCTGTCCGAGGAGAAGCGCCTGCTCGAGAAGCAGCTCGAGATCATGAGCCTCTGGATCAAGCTCGACGCGGACGGCGACAAGGTTCATCTCGTCCGCGGCGACCAGATCGCGGAGAGCCTCCTCCTCGCCGGCGCCCGGCCGCGGGCCGTCGGCGGCGAGACGAAAGCGCTGCCGAAGGCCGCGACGATCGTGACGAAGGAGCGCTTCGCCAGCACCGAACGGCCGAAATCCGACCAGGTCGGAGGCCAGCTCCAGTGGGAGCCGCCGCAGGTCGGCACTTCGCTGCGCGCGAGCGCTCTCGGCGAGTTCGTGCTGTTCACGAAGGAGGGGCTCGTGATCCACGGCCCGCCGCTGAAGGCGGCGGAGCACGAGGCCTTCCCGCACTTGTGCCTCGCCCTTCCCCGGGCCGCGGCGGCCCGCCTCTACAGCCAGAGCTTCGTCGGCACGAAGATACTCCTCGAGGGCCCCAAGCCTTGAGCCGGCCCGCCGGCCGCCCCCTGACCCGGCTGGACCTCGCCGCGATCGGCGTCAACGCCGTCGTCGGCTCCTCGATCTTCCTGTTTCCCGGGAAGCTCGCGGCGCTCCTCGGGCCCGCGTCCATCGCCGCGTTTCTGTTGACCGCCCTGCTGCTCGCACCCGTGGCGCTGTGCTTCGCCGAGGCCTCGTCCACGCGCGCGGCCGCCGGCGGGCCCGCGCTGTACGCGCACGAGACGTTCGGTCCGACGATGGGATTTTCGATCGGCTGGCTGTGCTGGATCACCGAGATCGTCAGCTTCGCGGCCGTCGCGTCGGGCCTGGCCACCTACGCCGCGCCGTTCTGGTCCGGCTTCCAGGGGCCGGCCGCCTCGAAGCTCACGGCGCTGGCGGCGATCGCCGCTTTGGCGGCGGCCAACCTCCGCGGCGCGAAGGCCGGCGCGAGGATCTCGACGACGCTGACCGCCGCGAAGCTCATTCCGCTGGCCGCCATCGCGCTCGCGGGCCTGCCGCTGGTCGTCAAAGGGGGGCTCGCCCCGTTCGCCCCGCACGGCTGGTCCGGCCTGTCGCGGGCGTGCTTCCTGTCCTACTTCGCGTTCCAGGGCTTCGAAGTCGTCCCGGTCCCGGCCGGCGAGGTCGAAGACCCGCACCGCAACGCGCCGTTCGCCGTCCTGACGGCGCTCGGGCTCGCGGCCGTCCTGTACGCGTTCGTGCAGGCGGCGGCGCTGGCCAGCGTTCCCGGCCTCGCGGGCTCCGAACGCCCGCTCGCCGACGCGGGGCTCGCGCTGTTCGGCCCGGCGGGGGAGAGGCTCGTCGCCGCCGGCGCTCTGGTCTCGATGGTGGGTTTCGTCGCCGGCTGCGCGCTCGGCGGCCCGCGCTATCTCGTGGCGCTCGCCGAGGAGAAGAATCTCCCGGCCTCGCTCGCGGCGCGGGATCCGCGCACCGGGGCGCCGCGGGCGGCCGTCCTCTGGACCGCGGCCGTCGCCGGCGTCGCCGCGCTGGCGCTTAACTTCGATAGCCTCATCGACTTCGGCAACGTCGTCATCGGGGCGCAGTACCTCTCGACGTGCGCCGTCGTGCTCGTCGAGCGCTCGCGCGGCCGCAAGGCCGGCTTCCGGGCGCCGGGCGGACCCCTGATTCCCGTCGCGGGCATGATCGCGACCGTCTGGCTCGGCGCCCAGGGCGGCTTCAAGCAGGTGGTCGCGGCCGCGCTCGTCCTCGCCGCGGGCTTCGCGCTGCGCGCCGGCGCGCGCTCGTTCGGTCGCAAGACCGTCGCTTGACAGGCTGTAATCAATCCTGTTACATATCACCACTGTCGTAAAGGAGGCTTTCCCCATGCGTATGATCCTCGCACTCGCCGTCGTCCTCTCCGCCGCGCCCGCGCTTCGCGCGGAGGTTTACATCATCGACTCCGGCCATTCCAGCGTCGGCTTCCGCGTGAAGCACCTCGTCGGGAAGGTCCCCGGCCGCTTCACGAAGTTCGAGGGCACCGTCACCTACGAGCCCGGCAAGCCCGATACGTGGAAGACCGAGGCGAAGATCGCCGCGGACTCCGTCAACACCGACAACGAGAAGCGCGACGGCCATCTGAAGACCCCGGACTTCTTCGACACCGCGAAGTGCCCCGACATCACCTTCAAGTCCACGAAGGTCACCGACGTCAAGGGCGAAACCGCGAAGCTCCACGGCGACCTCACGATGCACTGCGTGACCAAGCCCGTCGTCCTCGACCTCGAGATCGGCGGCACGACCAAGGATCCGTGGGGCAACGCGAAGGCGGGCTTCACGGCGACCGGCACGCTCAACCGTAAGGACTTCGGCATCGTCTGGAACAAGACGCTCGACGCGGGCGGGCTGATGCTCGGCGAGGACATTTCGATCGCGCTCGACGTCGAGGCCGCCGCCAAGCCGAAGGGCGATAAGAAGGAGAAAGCCAAGAAGTAACGTATCCTCTATTGACAAGCTCCGGCCGGGGGGTTAGACTTAACCCGGCTGTAGAGTCAGACAAAGGAGAAATCATGAAAAAGGCATTGTTTGTGATGTTGGCCGTGGCGTCGTTGGCTTCCACCGCGAAGGCGCTCGGGGCCAGCGATCCGAACGTCGGCTGCGGCTGGGGCAGCGATCTGTTCGCGGGCAAGACCGACAAGAAGCTGTTCGCGCTGTTCGCCGGAACGACCAACGGTACTTACACGCAGTCGTTCGGCATCTCCTCCGAGACCGCCGGCTGCAACGTGAAAGGCGGCTGGGTTCGCAACGAGAAGAAGCAGGCGGCGTTCGCCGAAGTCAACCTGCAGAAGCTCTCCACCGAGATGGCCCAGGGCGGCGGAGAATACCTGAACGCGTTCGCCTCGCTCATGGGTGCGACCGATGAGGCCTCGAAGAAGGCCTTCATCTCGCTGACCCAGGAGAAGTACGAGGTCCTGTTCCCCACGGCGAACACGGACTCCGCGACCATGCTGCGCACTCTCCGCGCGGAAATGGCCGTCAACCCCAAGCTCGCGACGCTCTAAGCGAGTCGGATCGTTCGCGGGCGGG
>JBBQVX010000154.1:0-5944 GCA_038211115.1 Elusimicrobiota bacterium
CCAGGTAGCTCGTGATCCAGCAAGAGTCGAGGGTCAAGGCCCGGCGGAAATCATTCCCCCGCCCCGTTCCAATTCGCTTGAACGCTACGAAACGGCGAAGGCAACGCAACGGCGAAGGCAACGCAACGGCGAAGGCAACGCAACGGCGGGGGCGACGGCGTCCTCGTTGCGTCGCAACGAGGGAGGAATCGGGTGAGAGCGATCCTTTGATAAGGCCCGGCGGGGAGTGTTAGGACCTCTGGGGAGTAGGGGCGCCGCGACTCGGGTCCCTTAATACGTCGCGGACGGACCCAAGTGAGGTCAATCCGAACGGCCCCGGAGGTCCTAATACTCCCCGCCGGGCCGTCGTCAGATCGCGCGCGATCAGAGCGGGCCGGGGAGGTCGAGGACGGCCGCGTTGGGCACTGCGCCCGAAGGTGTGTAGTCGTAGAAGCCCCTGCCGGACTTGGCCCCGAACCAGCCCTTTTCCGCCATCCGGCGCACCATCTTCGGGCACTCGTACATCGGGTCGCGGTACTCGGCCTTCATGATGTCGGTGATCTTCACGATCGTGTCGATGCCGATCAGGTCGATCAAGGACAGCGGGCCGATCGGGTGCGCGCAGCCGTGGGTCATCGCCTTGTCGATATCCTCGATCGACGCGAAGCCCTTCTCGAGCGCGCGGACCGCGCCCAGCAGGTAGGGCACGAGGATAAAGTTCACGACGAACCCGCTGTTGTCCTTCGCCGAGATCGCCGTCTTGCCGAACGCGCGCGCGAGCCCGAGCGCGGCTGCGTGCGTCGCGTCCGAGGTGCCGTCCGCCTTGATCACCTCGACGAGCTTCGTCAGGGGCGCCGGGTTGAAGAAGTGCATGCCGCAGAAGCGGTCGGCGCGCTTCGTCGCGGCCGCGATGTCGGCGACGCGCAGGCTCGAGGTATTGGACGCGAAGATCGTCTTCGGCGCGCAGATCGCGTCGAGGCGCGCGTAGACCTCCTTCTTGACCGCGAGATCCTCGACGACGGCCTCGATGATCAGGTCGCAGTCCGCGAGGTCCTCGAGGCGCGTCGTGCCCGAGAGCGCGGCGAGGATTTCCGTTTTCTTCTCGGCCGTGATCTTCCCTTTCGCGGCGCCGCGCTCGACCTGCTTGCGCGCCTTGCCGAGGCCGGCCTCGAGGAGCCCCTCCGTCGTCTCCCAGGCGATCGTCCTGAAGCCCGCCGTCGCCGACACCTGGGCGATGCCCGAGCCCATCACGCCGCAGCCGAGCACGCCGACGGTCTTGATCACTCGGGGCTTAAATTTCCGTCCAGCTCATGTTGCCCGACTTGTCCTTCTTCGTCTTTTCCTTCGGGGGGATCGGGGCCCACTCGGGGCGCGGCGGCTCCGGCGGCTTCGCCTCGCCGAGCGTCACGGGCAGGACGACGTCCTTGCCGCCGCGGCTGACGGTCATCGTCACCGTCTCTCCGGGCGAGCGGTACTTCACGTACACGAGAAAGGTCTTCAGGGCCTCCGCGGGATCCATCGCGCCGAGGTCGAGGCCGTCCACCTTGACGATCAGGTCGCCGGGCTGCACGAGCGCCTTCGCGGCCGGGCCGCCGGGGGTCGCCTTGCCGGCCGTCAGCTTCTGCGTCGTCGTCGAAGCCGAGATCTCGAGCTGCATCGCGCCGGGCTTGAGGTTGCCGGTGCGCTTATACTGCTGCATCGCGAGCGTGATGTAGCCGGCGGGGAGGGAGAGGCTGATGCCCTCGAAGCCGCCGGACTGGGAGGCGATCATCGAGTTGATGCCGACGACGCTGCCCCACATGTTGAACAGCGGGCCGCCGGAGTTGCCCGGGTTGACGGCGACGTCGGACTGGTTCGCGTCGAGCACGAAGGTGTCGCCGAGATGGTCGCGGCCGAGCGCGCTGACGATGCCCTTGGAGACCGAGAAGGTCATCCCGAGCGGGTTGCCGATCGCGACGACGGTCTCGCCCTTGTCGAGCTTCGTCCAGACCGGCAGCGGACGGCGGTTGAGCGTCTGGTCCGCCAGCTCGACGAAGGCGATGTCCTTGGCCACGCGGCTGCCGCCGTACGCGAGGATCCGGCCCTTCGTCATCTTCGGGCGGTTGTCGTTGCCGTCGTAGAGGCCGATCTCGATCTCGGCGCCGACCGGCAGCAGCTCGACGCAGTGCGCGTTCGTCGTGATGATGCTCGGCCGGCCGAGCTCCTTGGCCGAGTCCGTGAAGAAGCCGGTGCAGGTCGCGTGCCCCGGCTTGGAGGGCATGTCCTCGTTGGGGACGGCCATGACGAGGAAGACGACCGAGGGCTGGACCTTCTTGATCATGTCGATCAGCGGCTTCTGCGCGAGCAGGATCGGATCATTGGGGCCGGTCTCCTGCGTGGTGAGCTGGTAGCGGGCGCTGTCCTTGAGCGCCTCGTGCTGCTTCGCGAAGCCGTCCTTGATCAGGTTCAGCTGGGTCGCGAACGTCGAGTCGCTCGACTGTGCGGCGGCGGAGACGGTCAGCGCGATGATCGAGGCCAGGGCGAGCGAAGCGTTTTTAATATTCATGGTTTTCTCAGGGCCGCTCGGACCAGTATTTGAGCATCGCGTCGAACTGCATCTTGATCCGCGGGTCGGTCACGGCGATTTTCTCGGGCGCCGTCGACACGGTCTTGCCCGCGGGGGACTCGACGATGGTTCCGTGGCCGGCTTCGCCGGCCTCGCCGTAGATGTCCGTCTGCACGCCCCACCACTCGATATGCCAATTGCCGTCCTTCGAGTCGAGCGTATAGGTCCGGGTCATGATGGACACGCCCATCGGCTCGAACTTCCCGTCGTCGTTGAGCATACCGAAGACCTGGATTTCCTGCGTCGTATGGGCCGCCTTCGCGTCGCCGACGACGTCCTTGATCGAGAAGATGTCCGGCGTGAGGCCGAGCAGGCCCGCCTTGTATTTGCCGTCGCGCTTCACGGCCTCGAGCGTCTTCTTCCAGGCGTCGTCGGGAGCGGTCGGGCCTTTCGCGGCGGACGGCTGCTGCTTCTGGGCCTTCTGCTGGGCCGACGGCATCAGATCGGTGAACGGACCCTCGAGCGCGGCGTCGAAGCTTCCGTCGCCGGGCGCCGCGAGCGCGGCCAGGGGGAAAATGGCGAGGGCGGCGAGAACGAGCACTATGATCTTCATGACCTCATGATAGGTCCTTTATGGGAAGGGAATCAGCGCCGGAGGGCCCAGTGAGGCCCCGGCGTATGGCCCCCGCGATATTCGTTCCAAAGGCCCAGCGGGCGCCTAGGCCAGGTGCTTGGCGAGGAACGCCTCGGCCTTCGCGTAGAAGTCGAGGCGGTTGGCGGGCTTGGCGAAGCCGTGGCCTTCGTCGGGGTAGAGAAGATATTCGACGGGCTTGCCCTTCGCGCGCAGCGCCTCCACGATCTGCTCCGATTCCGCCTGCTTGACGCGCGGGTCGTGCGCGCCCTGGGCGATCAGGAGGGGGATCTCGATCTTGTCGATGTGGAACAGCGGTGAGCGCGACTTGAGGAACTCTTCTTCGGTCTCGACCGAGCCGAGGCGCAGGTCGAAAATCCGCTTCATCGGCTCCCAGTACGGCGGAATCGACTTGATGAGCGTGATCAGGTTCGAGGGCCCGACGACGTCGATCGCGCAGCGGTAGACGCCGGGCGTGAAGGCGGCGCCTGCGAGCGCCGCGTAGCCGCCGTAGGAGCCGCCGTAGATCGCGACGCGCGCGGGGTCGGCCGTGCCTTGGGACGCGGCCCACTTCACGCCGTCGGTGAGGTCGTCCTGCATCTTGGCGCCCCACTCGCGGTCGCCGGCGTGCAGGTGCGCCTTGCCAAAGCCGGCGGAGCCGCGGTAGTTGAGTTGCAGGCAGGCGTAGCCGAGGCTCGCGAGCCATTGCGCCTCGGGGTGGAAGCCCCAGTGGTCGCGCACCCACGGGCCGCCGTGGACGCACAGCACGAGCGGCAGGCCTTTCGCCTCGACGCCGGCGGGCGTCGTCAGGTAGCCGCGGATCGTCCGGCCGTCGCGTGCCGCGTAGGAGACGGGAGCCATGGGCGCGAGCTTGTACGGCGCCAGGCGCGGACGCGTCGTGAACAGCGGCTTCGCCGTACGGCCGACGCGGTTCCAGCGCAGGAAGGTCGGGGAGGCGTCCGGCTTGTTGACGAGCAGATACCAGACCGTGTCCGCGTCGTTGCGCGAGACGATCGTCGCGTCGCCCTGAAGCGCCGCCATCGCGAAGAAGTCGGTCTTCAGCGACGCGTCGAGCACCCGCCATTGGATGCGGTCGACCTCGAACGAGGCCGCCTCGGCGTGGTGGCGGCGGGGGTGGATCAGGACGGCGCCGAGGTCGGACTCCGGATGCTCGAGGAGGACCTTGCCGGGCCCGCCGGAAAGCGGGACCTCGAGCAGCGCCGTCGTGTCGCGGTCGACGGAGGACTCGACGTAGACGCCCGCGCCGTCGGGCGTGAAGCCGTGCGCGCCGAGTTGGTCATCGGGTCCGCAGGACAGGAAGTCCTTCCAGCCGGCGCCGTCCCGCACGCGCAGGACGGTGCCGCCCTGCGGGGTCATGGCCTTGTGCAGGCCGATCTTGAAATCGTGGTTCGGCAGCCAGCCGATCGCGTCGCCCGGGTTCGTCGCCTCGAGCGTCCGCTCACCCGTCTTCAGGTCCAGCCGCCACACGTCGTGGAGCTTCGGATCGCGGTCATTCAGCGCGACGAGGATCTCGTTGGGGAACCGGGGCTCGGTCGCGACGATCTGGGCTTGGACGCCGGGGTAAGGCGTCAGGTCCCGCGTGTCGCCCGACTCGACGTCGGTCTGGTAGAGATGCCAGTTCTCGTCCCCGTCGCGGTCCTGGACGTACAGGAGAGATTTCTCGTCCTCGGCCCACAGGAACACGCGGATGCCTCGGCCCCGGTCCTTGGTCACGGGCCGGGCGTCCCGGGCCTCGGCGCCGACCCAGATGTTGAGCACGCCCTCGTCCGGGGCGAGGTAGGCCCAGAGCTTCCCGTTCGGGGAGATCTTCGGCGAGGCCTTCTCGGGGTTTCCGAAAAGCAGCTCGCGGGGAATCCGGTCACTCATAGTGGGTCCCGAGCTTCTTCTGGAGGATGGGAAGATCGAGCTCGATGATCGAGGTGAAGCCGGATTTTTCCGGGACCGGAGACGGGACGGGCTTGGCCTCCGGGGACTTCAGCACGGACTCGATCATCACCTGCCGCTCGGGAACGTCGTCGCCGAGATCGAGGACCCACAGCCAGGCCTCGAGCGAGGCTCGGGCGTCGGTCTCCGCCTCGGCCCTGCTCTTCAACGAAGCGCCGTAGACGCGCAGAAGGCGGCCGTCCCGGCGCACGCGGCTTTCTTTCGGGATGGGCCAGGGGTTGGACGCCGGGGCGAAGGCCCGCTCGAGCGAGCCGCACGAGGCCGCCAGGGCCGTCAGTCCCGCGAGGATCAGTTGCCTCAGCATGGCCGGAATTGGTAAGATGAGGTTCCTTCCGTCCTCGGGGTTCTGGTGGCGCGTTCGTCTAGCGGCCTAGGACGTCGCCCTCTCAAGGCGAAGATCACGGGTTCAAATCCCGTACGCGCCACCAGAACCCTGAGGAGTTTCGCGCTCATCGCGCGGCCAGTTTACTAAATCCGAGTTGGCATCACCCGCGAGTTGGTGTCAGGCTTGCCGGATTCCAGTATTTCTGACGGGCCGCCTCAAAAATACTGGAATCCGGCAAGCCTGACACCAACCAAAACGAAGAAGGCCCCCGCTCGCGCGGGGGCCTTCTGACTTTCCGGGTTTCCCCGGAGCGTCAAAGACTTAGCTCAGGTGCTTGGAGACGAGCTTGGTCATCTCGAACATGTTGACCGTCGCCTTGCCGGCGAACACGGCCTTCAGCGCCGCGTCGGCGTTGATGTTGCGGCGGTTCTTCTTGTCCTGGAGGTCGTGCTTCTTGATGTACTGCCAGAGCTTCTTGACGACCTCGGTGCGGGGGAGG
>JBBQVX010000155.1:0-5900 GCA_038211115.1 Elusimicrobiota bacterium
GGTCGAGCGCCCTCAGCCATAAATCCGATTCCGACGACCTTATCGGCTTCGACCCTTGGCCAAAGGCGACGGACCATGAGCTGGACCTGACGCGTGAACCCGAAGTTGAAAAACTTAGTTTGAATATCCTCTGCGCGCGGATAGCCGCCGGGAGCGGAATATCGCTTGAGGCGATACAATCCGGGAATTGCGCGCGTCGCATCGTCGCGGCCAGGCGCGAGCTCACACGCGAAGCTATCGTAAACGGCTACACCTTGACCGCTATCGCGGCATGGCTGGACACGACCGTGACGTCCATCGCGCGGTATCGGGACAAAGAGTTAAAGCGTTAGGCCTGACACCATCTCAGTGCTTGGGCTTGCCGTCGGAGCCGCAGAAGTCGATGCCGGCGGCGTCGTCCTTCTTCACTTCCGCGTACCACTTCGAGCCGTATTGGTTCGCGTAGCAGATCCAGCGCTTGGAGTACTGCTCCGCGACGCACAAGGCCTCTTCGCCGAGGGGGGTGAGCGTATCCTTGCCGCCTTTCCCATCCTTGCCGTCCTTGGTCTCCGCCTGGATGACGCCCGCCAGCGGATGCAGGTACTGGTGCAGCCGGTCGCGGACCGCGTTCTTGGACGGCGGAGCGCTTCCGTTCGTGCGCGGATCGCCGAAGCTCATGACCAAGGAGTAGCCGCGCAGAGCCGCGCGGCGCAGGCTCTCGGGGTTCGACTTGTCTCCCCAGACCGCGGCGAGGGTGTGGGCGGACAGGTCGTGGGTGTGGATGCTGGCCAGGACCTCGGCGGCGCGCTCGCGCGCGGCGAGCGGGGTCTTGGGGTCGAGCAGGACCTCCTTGACCGTCTTGGCGAAGAGCTTATCGCGGCTCTTGAGCTCCTCCATGAGGCCGAGGGCCTTCGTCGCCGTCTTGGCGTGAGGCGACCGCGCCAGGGCGTTAAGCGTTTGGACGACGGCCTCTTTCGGAGGAAAAGGCGTGCCGCCGGCGCCGGAGCCTTCCGTGCAGGTGTAGCGGCCGGCGTGCGACGCCGGCTGGTAGTACTTGCAGACGGCCCGCCAGCTCGCGTCCAGGCGATCGAGGTCGGACTGCGGCGTCGGGGAATGCAGCTTCCCGCAGAAGCCGATCACGCCGGTGTCGACGGGCCTCTCGGGCGCAGAGCGCCGGTCGAGGTTCAGCGCCGAGTCGACGAGCTCGAGGTACTGCGCCTCGACGCTCTCCTCACCGGAATCGAGAACCCAGTCGGCGGCGGGCGGGATCGCGCAGTACAGGAAAACGCCCTTGGCGTCCGTGGGAGGCTCGAAGGGGAAGCTCGTACGACCGACGACGCCGGCTTCCTGGAACTCCCGCACGACGCGATACCAGCCCTTCTTGTCCTGCTTCGGCGAGAGTTGGGACGCTTCCTGCGCGTAAAGCGCCATGGGCGCGGCCAGGCAGAGGAGGAGGGCGAGGGGTTTCATGGGGCTCCGATGCATTCCTGCAATCAGGAGTATAGCCGGACGGCCGCCTAAATCAAGGGACGAGTTTGTCGTCCTTGTAGGTGAGCGTTTTCTCGACGGCTCCGGCCTCGCTGTAGACCTTGGCGACGCCGTCCTTCTTGCCCGCCTTATAGGCCGTCTCGGACTCGAGCTTGCCGCTGAGGTAGTACTCCTTGCAGACGCCGTCGAGCATGCCGTTCTTGTAGCTCAGCTCGGACTGGACCTTGCCCGAGACGTAGTAGGTGGTGGTGGTGCCGTTGAGCTTGTCGGCCTTGTAGGTCTCTTTCGCGTAGACCTCGCCGGTCTCGTAGAACATCTTACCCGAGCCCTCGCGCAGGCCCTTCTTGTAGGGAACTTCCGCGGAGACCTTTCCGCTGGGGAAGAGTTCTTTCGTGATTCCGTTCTTCGGCGCTTTCTTGGGGACTTTGGGCATGGGCCAATACTACAAAATCTATTGGCAGTAGCCGCCCTGGCAGACGAGCGCGGAGCAGCACTGCGACGAGGAGCCGCAACTGACGCCCTGGCCGAAGCACCCGGTGCCGCTGGTGCACACGCCGCTCGCGCAGTACAGCGTCCCGCAGCACTGGCTGGTGCTCGTGCACGAGGCGCCGGAGCCGTTGCAGCCGGAGCTGCCGGTGCACACGCCGTTCGTGCAGGTCAAAGTGCCGCAGCACTGGGACGAGCTCGAGCAGAAGGTGCCGGCGCCCTGGCAGCCGCCGCCGGAGCAGACTTTGTTGGCGTTGCAGGTCAGCACGCCGCAGCATTCGTAGCTTTCCTGGCAGCGCTGGTTGTTCTCCTGGCACGGGCCGGTCAAGTTGGGATCGTAGGGCGGCTGCTTGGGCGGATCGTTGTCGCAGGCGAGCGTCAGCGCGAGGGGAGCCGCGAGCAGGGCCATGCGGAGGAAAGTCCGGAGGGGGAGGCGGACCATGATCCAGTGTATCTCCAAATGCGGCGCTTTACAAGCTGACTTGAACTAAGAAGGCCAGCCCATCGAGGGCCGGCCTTCTTGCGTGATATCGGGTGCGGCTACTTCGCGAGCAACTTCGACAGGAAGAACCCGCCGATGGCGCCGAGCAGGCCGCCGATGACGGCGCCGATCGGTCCGCCGATCAGCCAGCCGACTCCGGCTCCGATCGCGGCGCCGCCGAGGCCGTAAATCAGTCCTTTGCCGCTGATGAGCTTGCTGAAAAATCCGGGCTTGTTCTTGGCGCCTTCCTTGTCGGGGTTCAGCGAGGGCGCGGGGACTTCGGCGCTCATGACCGGGCGGACGCCGTTGTCCGGGACCACGGTCAGGCCGCCGGTCTTCATGGCGCCGTCGGAGGCGTGCTGGATGCGGCACGCTTCGTCGTGGCACTCGGAGACCTGGGCACCGCAGGAGCCGGCCGTGCAGCCGCCGTCGTAGCCGGCCGCGTTGCCGCCGGCCATGGTGCGGGCGTCCTGAAGGGCCTGGCCGCCGGCCCAAGAAGGGCCCGCGAGGGTCAGGATGAGGGCGGCTAAGGCTGTCCGATTCGTCATAAAACCAGTATAGTCGACTCGGCTCGATTCGGCCTGAGGCATAGGGGCCGTCCTCGTCTGGGCCCAAGGACCTAGGTGATAAAACCGCTCAAAACCCTGCTTTTAACCGGCGCCACCGGGTACCTCGGACGGCGTATTTCGGCCGGGCTTTCGGGGTCCTGGAACGTGCTTCGGGCCTCCCGGACGTCCGCCGGCGAAGGGGCAGTCGATCTGAATTTGGCTGAAAATGAATCGATAAAACGCGCTTTTGACGCCGCCGCTCCGGCGGTCGTCGTCCATGCCGGGGGGGAGGCCGACCCGGACGCCTGCGAGCGGGATCCGGAACGCGCCAAGCGCGTGAACGTGGACGCGGTCAAAACCTTGGCCGGCCTGTGCGGCGCTTCCGGGACCCGCCTGATCCACTTCTCAACCGACCTCGTCTTCGACGGCGAGCGCGGCTGGTATACCGAGGACGACGTTCCGAACCCGGCCGGTGTCTACGCGCGCGGCAAGTTCGCGAGCGAGGAGGCGGCCCTGGTGCGCGCCCCCGGCGCCGCGGTGCTGCGGATTTCGAGCGCGTACGGCCGGCCCATGGGCGGGCGGGCGGGCTTCGTCGACTCGATGCGCGAGAAGCTGTTCCACGGGGAGCCGGTGACGGCCTTCATCGATCAGTGGCGCACCTCGACGGCCGCCGACCAGCTGCCGGAAGTGCTCGCCAAGCTCCTCGCCGATCCCGACCTCGAGGGAGTGTTCCACTGGGGTGGAGCCGAGCGTGCGACGCGCTTCGCGGCCGCCGTGACCTTCGCGCGCGCTCTCGATTTCGACGAGACCCTCGTGCACCCGGGCCGCGCCGTGGACGCGAAGTTCGCCTCGCCGAGGCCGCGCGACAGCTCCCTCGACTCCTCGCGCCTGGCGGCCGCGATCGGCGTGGCCCCCCTGAGCTACGAGGCCGGCTTCCGCGCGCTCAAAGGCGCCTGGGGATGAGCGCCGTCCGCACGGGCCGCGGGCGGCTCGTCTACGCGTGCGCGTTCGTGCCGCTCGCCCTTCTCGCCGTGTTCCGCGCGCCGGAGTATCACCTGTGGATGGTGTCGATCATCGCCACGGAATGGGGCCATGTCTTGGCGGTTTTAGCGCTCCTGCCGTTCGCGCCCGGGTGGTCGAGCACGAAAGGGGGAAGGGCGGCGATCGTCCTATCGATGGTCTCCGCGTTTTTGTTCCTAACGCCGTTAATTCGTTCAAGAGACGTCGCCGCCGTTCTTCCGCAGGAGCTCACGGCCGTTTTCGGCTCGTCCGATGCGCTCTCCACGCCGTTGTCGTTGAAAAAACTTCTGTTAGGCGTTCCCTTGCTTCCGGTCCGTCAGACGACTCATCTCTATGCGCGCACCTGCGGCGAGGACCTGCTGCTGGAGCTCTATCGTCCCGTCTCCGCGCTCAAGCCATCCCCCGTCGTGATCGTCGTGCACGGCGGCTCGTGGCAGAGCGGCAGCCGCCTCGAGCTCGACTCGCTGGCGCGCTACCTCGCCGCGCGCGGCTACGCGGTCGCGTCCGTGGACTACGGCCTGGCGCCGCGCTCGACCTTTCCTGGGCCCGTCGACGATATCCGCGACGCGCTGTCGTATTTGAAGAAGAACGCCCCGGAGCTGTCGCTCGACCTGTCGCGCGTGGTTTTGCTCGGTCGCTCGGCCGGCGGGCAGATCGCGCTCGCGGCCGCGCATGACCCCGAGCCCCTGCCCGGCGTCAAGGGCGTCGTCCTGTTCTACGCCCCCAACGACCTGTTTCTCGCATGGCGCGTGCCCGGCCCCAAGCGCATCATCGATTCAAGGCGGCTGCTGCGCCAGTACCTCGGCGGCTCGCCCGCCGAGCAGCCCGAGCGCTACGAGCGCGCCTCGCCGCTGCTGCGCGCGGGAAAGGGCTCGCCGCCGACTTTGATGATCCACGGCGGCCGGGATGAGATGGTCTGGCCGCTGCACGAGTACCGCCTGGCCGCGAAGCTCAAGGCCGCGGGCGTGCCGCATTATTTCCTGAACATGCCGTGGGCCACGCACGGCTGCGACTACAACTTCAACGGCCCGTGCGGCCAGCTCTCGACCTACGCCGTCGAGCGTTTTCTCGGATTCGCGCTGCGTTAGGATATAATCGCCCATGCTCCGATTGGCGCTCGCGCTGTTCATGGCCTTGCCTTGCGCGGCGGCGACGTTCCACCTGTCGGCGCGCTCCGAGAAGCACGTGCGCGAAGGGCACTTCCCGGAGGGCCGCAATATCCGGGGCAAGAGCGTGTTCGTCGCGGGCACGGATCTCCAGGCACTCTTGAAAGCGGCGGAAACGGCGAAGCCGCGCCGCGAGAAGAACGGTCGCGATAAGCGCGTGATCGACGCGAAGGCCGTCGTGGGCTCGGACGGGCGCACGGGGCGGCCGGTGAAGACTTACGTCGTGATCTCGGAGCCGGACGGCGAGGTCGTGACGATGTATCCGGGGAGGTAGCATGGGACTCGACGCGTATCTTGAAGACGAATTCGGCGAGGAGCTGGACCTGTACATGGACGACGGCGGCATCCTGGCCGCCGTGATCCCGAACGGGAACCCCGACTATCCGATGATGCGCTACGTGGACGTGGAGGGCGTGACCGCGTTCAACCGCCTGCAGCTCGCGGTCGTGATCCCGGAACTCGAGCGCCTGTCGGCTGGCGCCGGGGCGAACACGCAGCACGCGCTGTCCCGCGTCCTGAAGATGGCGCGCAAGGCCGTCTCCGAGCCGCACCTGTATCTGAGCCTGCTGGGAGATTAGGGCCGCCGGGCTTGACATAATTTAAGCGCGCGCTTATCCTACCGGCGACTGCGGAGGATGTCCATGAACTGGAGCAAGCGAGCGGCATGCATGACGGTATTCTGTCTCGGCGCGTCGTATTTCCCCGCGCGTGCGGGCGACGTGCCCTCCCGCC
>JBBQVX010000156.1:0-5746 GCA_038211115.1 Elusimicrobiota bacterium
CCTGCCGCCGGCAGCACGATTACCACGACGACGCCGCAGCTCCTCGCCTCGTACTCGGACTCGGGCCGCGGGATCGACGCCTCGACGGCGAGGCTGGCGCTCGACGGCGTGGACGTGACCGCTCTGGCGGCGGTGACCGCCTCCTCGGCGAGCTTCACGCCCGCCGCGCTGGCGCAGAGCACGCATACCGCGACGGCGCAAGTCGCCGACCTGGCCGGCAACCAGTCCTTCGCTTCCTCTACGTTCTTCATCGATTCGATCCCGCCTGCCACGACGCTCCTGGTGAACGGCTTAGCCTCGTCGGCTACCAGCTTGGTCCTGGCCTCGACGAGCACCCTTGGCTTTGCCGCCGCGGACTCGGGCGTCGGCGTTCTCGAGACGCGCTATGCGTTGGACGGAGGCCCTGAGGCGGTATTCGTCTCGACCTTCACCTTGGGAGCCGGCAATCACTCGCTTGTGTTCCGCAGCATCGACCGCGCGGGCAACGCCGAGTCCGCGCGGAGCGTTTCGATCTTCGTACCGAGCCCCGGCTCCGACACGACACCGCCGCTCGTTCGTCTCGACTTCCCGGGCTTGTCGGCCTTGAACGTCGAACAGGCGATCGGCGGGTTGGTCAACGTCCGGGGCCAAGTCTCGGATGCGAGCTCTCTGACCTGGAAGCTCGCGGTCGCCCCCGGCGCGGGCGCGTCCACGGGCTTCGTCCAGTTCGCGGCGGGAAGCGGGAACGTCTCAGGCTTGCTCGCCGCCTGGAACACGGCCTCGGTGTCGGGCTTCCAGACCTTGCGGCTCTCGGCGGTCGATTCCTTCGGCAACGAGTCTGCGATCATGACGACCGTGTTCGTCGGCAACCCGGTGTTTAACTTCGCCATCGGCAGCAAGGACTCAAACGTCATCGTCAATACGATCAAAAACCCGACCGGGATCGCCATCCGTTCGGATGGGCTGATCTGGGTCGCGAGCGTGGAAAAAGACCAGCTTACTCTCCTCACCCCCGCCGGCGGGGTCGTCTCTATCATCGAGGAAGGCGTCCGCAACTTCAAGCAGCCCCAGGGCCTTGCCGTGGACGCGGCCAACAACCTCTACGTCGCCGACAGCGGCAATGACCGCATCGTCAAGCTCTCGCCGGACGGAACGCAGGTCCTGCTCCAGTTGGCCAAGCTCGACAGCCACGGCAAGCCCAAGGCCGGCTCCGGGCCCGGCGAGTTCAAGAAGCCGTGGGACGTAGTCGTGGATGCCAATGGCGACATCTACGCGGCCGACACCGACAATCGCCGCATCCAGGTTTTCAACTCGGCGGGAACCTTCCTGCGCCAGTTCGGCCCGGGAGTGCTTCCGTCGAACTCCGACGTGCGCGGCATCGCGCTTGTCGCGGACGGCCTTTGGGTTTCGGATAAGGAGAGCGAACGCGTCTACTTGTTCAGCCGCGCCGGCGTGCTCATCAAGTCCATTGGCGACGCGGAGTCCGTCGTGGGCGAGATTTCCCGCACGCGCGGCCTGGCCTCCGACCGCCTGGGCGGATTCTACGTCATCGAGCCGAATCGGGATCGCGTTCAGAAGTTCGACCCGCAAGGCAAAGGGTTGCTGGCGTTCGGGACCAAGCAGCAAGCGACCCCCGCCGAGAAGGCCGCCAAGCGCTTCCTGACCCAGCCCATCGACGCGGCGGTGGCTCCTGACGGCTCGATCTGGATCACGGACACGGGCAAGGACCGCGTCGTGCGCTACGCGCTCCCGGTGCCGGGCGGGTTCGGCGTGGCCGCGTACTCCGCCGGCGGCGGGACTGCTTCCTCAGAGTCTGTCGAGCCCGCTAAGCGCCTCGTGGACGCCAAGGACGGGGCCAAGGTCGAGCGCGACGACGGCGCTGGCGTCACGGTGCCCGAGGGCGCGCTGGCGGCCGACCTCGAAATCACGGTGGAGAAGGGCGATGAGAACATGGACAAGGAGCAGAAGAACGCCAAGCGCCTCGAGAAGAAGGTCGCGGCGGTCTCCCAGGAAGTCCAGTACGGCCCCGAGGGCACGACCTTCAACACGCCGGTTACGCTCACTATCCCCTATGACGCCAACCTCGTCGCCTCTCAAGGCGTCAAGGAGGACGACCTCAAGGTCTACTACTGGAACCCGACCCTCAAGGACTGGCAAGCCATGCCCTCGACGGTGAACAAGATCGCCAAGGTGGTTTATGCCCAGACCACGCACTTCTCGGCCTACCAGGTGGGAGGACTCGGCGGCATCGGCGTAGCCGCGATTGACGATTTCGGGCTGCGTGACGGCTACGCTTTCCCCAATCCTTCTCGAAGCGGCTCCGCCGTCACTTTCCGGATGCAGCCGGGCTCGGTGGACTCGATCGAGGTCCGCGTCTACGACGTGTCAGGCCGCAAGATCCACTCATCCTCGGACTTCCGCTTCCGCGGCGCCATCGACGACGGCAACGGCAAGGGCAATCAGAACACCTACGACCATGCCTGGGACGTGTCGGGTGTCGGATCGGGCGTCTACACCTTCGTGATGACGGCGAAGAAGTCCGGGCAATCCGACATACGCAAGACGGGGAAGGTCGGCGTCATCAAATAGATGAGAACCCTGAAGCTCGCCGCGCTGCTCGTCCTCGCCTCCCAGGGCTCCTGGGCGGCCGAGACCGCGTCATTCTTGAACATCGGCGTGGGCGCGCGCGGCCTGGGTATGGGTGGAGCCTACACGGCCCTGGCAGACGACGCGAACGCTCTCTACTGGAACCCGGCCGGGCTCGCCAAGCTCGAAAAGCGCGAGTTCACCGCGAGCCACGCGGAGATGTTCGAGAGAACGCGCCTCGACTTCCTGGCCTACGCGCATCCAACGAGCCAGGGTACGTTCGCGGCGGGGCTGACGTACTTAAGCCAGGGCAAGATCGACGGCCGCGACAGCCTGGGCCGTCAGACGGCGGGCTATGACGCCTCAGACGCGGCGTTGAGCCTGGGCTACGCCCGCAAGCTTGAGATCGCCGACTTGGGCGCGACCTTCAAATACCTACGCAGCCATATCGGCTCGACGGAGGCGCAGGGCGTGGCCGTGGATGTCGGAGCCAAGCGCGCGTTCGACCGCGTGAGCGTCGGGGCGGCGCTGCGCAACCTCGGCCCCGGACTCAAGTTCCAAGATCAGCGCAACGACCTGCCGTTGCGGCTGGCCGTCGGCGCGGCCTACAAGTTCGCAGGCGGGCACACAGCTGCTGCTGAACTGGTCAACGGCCCGCGCGGCGCGGGGACGGACGCCTCCTTCGGCGGCGAGTTCCAGGCCGTCAAGGCTCTCTATCTGCGCGCGGGCTACACGACCCAGACGGCGATCACCGGCGGCTCCGGCTTCGACGTAGCGCGCGGCCTGACGATGGGCTTGGGCTTCCGCAATGAGAAGTGGAGCCTCGACTACGCGATCCTTCCCTCGGGCGAGCTCGGTCGCTCGCACAGGTTCAGCTTGAGCACGCGCTGGTGACGCGAATGCACCTGCCGACCCGCGCCGTTCTTGAAGATCACCTGACCTGGAAGCTCGCTTCCCTCAAGAGGAACGACGGCCTGAACGGCGCTCGTTTGATCGAAGCGCTCGATGACGCCGAGATCGAGACGATCTTGTGGGGCTACCCGGACGCCTCGACCGAGCCAATGGTGCTTTTCGCCATGCTCACCATGTCCGGCAACGCCTTTGATGACCCTCAGCATGAAAAATTGTCCGACTGGGTCAGCACCTGCGCAACTTGGCTCTGCCTCGAATGGCTCAAGCGGCGCGGCGCCGTCGCCGACTACTCCATCCGAGAAGAAGGAGCAAGCTGGGACGGCGACGTGCTGAGGCTGACTTCCGTCATCCTCGATGATCTGGCGACGAGCCATCCCGCTCTCCACCGTTTCGCTACCTACGCCTTGCAGCGCACGGTCGCGGCGATCGAGGTCGGGAACCCGGCGCACAACTGAACGCCGGCAGCGGGGTCTTGCGCCATGCCCGATAGCACACAACCGGAGTCTCCGCCGACCGATTGCGAGCAGGTCCGCCATTGCTCGTTGTACGTCCGCCAATGGATCGAGAAGCAGCCCGAGGTCAAAGAGGAGTCGCTGACCGACTGGCTTCTCTTCGAGCTCTCGCGGAGAATCCCGCGAATCCGCTACAAGTCGTTCTCCCGGCACGAGGAGTCCCGCGTCACCGGCGCCGACTGGCACTGGTGGTTCGTCTTCGACCGCTTCTCGTTTCAGATCCGCGTGCAAGCCAAGAGGCTCAAGGGCTCCGGCAACTGCCGTCCCGCGATACTGTATCCGCGCGGCTCCTGCGACCAGATCAAGAAGCTGCTCGACGACGCGAAGGCGAACAACTATCTGCCGCTCTACGCCTTCTACTCGTCGGGAGCGCCGGCAGCGATGTGCGGGCGCAAGCTCACGGACGAAGGGGTCTATCTCGCGGGCGCTATGAGAGTTTTCGGCGCGAGCGTCACGGCCACTTCCGTGCCGCTCAAGAGCGCGGCTCTCCTTGCGATCAGCAATCCGCTCTCCTGTCTCATCTGCTGTCCATATACCTCCGGGCCTGAGGGTCTTCTCGCCTACATCACCGCATACTATGGGAGCGAGATTCCCCCGCCGCCGGAAGGCGACCCGCGCGACGGCGAAAACGGGCCGCCCCGCATTCCGGGCTATCATGCCGAAGCTCCGGCCTACGTCCATCGCCTCTTGGATCGCGAGGACTCGCCGGAATACTGGGAGGGCAAGCGGGATGCGCTGGGCAACATCGGGACGCTTGTCGTCTACGACGGACGCGGCCTCAAGCGGCAGGGTCCTGAACTGCGCTGATCGCTTGACCTCGGCGGGCGGCATCCCGAGCGGCATAAAAATTGATCCGTTTTGGGTAGGAAGTGGATATCCACTCCCGCCCTATGGAATCCGTTTCCCAAGAACCATCCCTCGCTCCCGTTCCTGCCGCGACCCCGCCCGTCCTTGACTGGACGAGATTCGGTTGGAAACCCGCCGTCCTCACGCCCGAAGCACCTGCCGCACGGCCTCAGCAAAGTCGCTCTAAGCTCGCTCTAACCATTGAAGATGCAGGCACTCTCTACGCGCTTCTGAGCGAGAAAACCCGCCTCGCCGCGCGACCTAAACCCTCGACCGCCAAGCCCGCCCCGGACCTTGCCCGTCTGCTTGAAACCTTGGATACCTCGCTTCGCGGGCTGCCCGCCACGGCCCCAGCTACGACCATCCTGACGCTGGACCTGACGCCCCGAGACGCCGCCTACCTGGGCGCGATGGTCGGCAACAAGAAGCGCGACAAGTGGCGCCGCAGGCAGGTGCGAAACAGGGGCGTCGTGTCCTTGGACGCCCTCATGGAGCGAGCCGAGGCCGCTGGCGAATCAGGCGCGGGCAGGGCCTTAATGGTCCCGGCAGACGCGGATAGGCCGGAGCGCACTTTCGGGCAAGCTGAGATCAAACGCGCCTTGGCCGGACTGCCAAACAAGCTGGCGGCGCTCCTTGGGCCGCTCGCGGAGTGCAGCGGCAACGTGTCGGAGCTTGCCCGCCGACTCGGTCAGCCCCAACGCAAGACCGCACGGCAGGTCGCGCGCATCCGCATGCGCCTTGAAAAGCTGGGCCTCGGGCCTGTCTAAAAGCCGGGCCTCGCGCGTCTTAATTGATGCGGGGGTACTGAAGGCCCCGGGCACCAACGAAAACTGACCCGTTCTTGCTAACGACAGCAGGACCAGGTCAGTCGGCAGGATTTACGACAGCTTTTCAGATTTCGTCGAGGATGG
>JBBQVX010000157.1:0-5658 GCA_038211115.1 Elusimicrobiota bacterium
GCGATGTCCTGAGGGCGCAGCCGGTTGACGCGAATCCACTTGTTCTTCGACAGCGGGTCCTCGTCGAGGCGGTTCAAGAACTCGGGGCGGAAGCGTTCCTTGAGGGCCGCGCCGACCATGAGGTCGATCTCCTCGTCCCACAGCTGGTTGACTTCCTCGGCGGTGGGCAGGGGCTTAGCCTCGGGGTCGACCGGCTTGCCGGCGGCGATCGCCGCGTTGTGGGCGTCGATCTTGGCGAGCATCTTGGCGTATTTTTCCCCGTCCACGCCGGACATGCCGGAGTTCGAGGTCATGATGATGACGGTGTTCTTGAAGTCCACGGTGCGGCCCTCGCCGTCGGTCAGGCGCCCGTCGTCGAGGATCTGCAGCAGCACGTCGAAGACCTTCGGATGCGCCTTCTCGACCTCGTCGAACAGGAGGACGGAGTAGGGCTTCTTGCGCACGGCCTCGGTGAGCTGGCCGCCTTCGCCGTAGCCGACGTAGCCGGGAGGCGAGCCGGTCAGGCGCTGGGCCGTGTGCTCTTCCATGTACTCGGACATGTCCATGCGGATCATGGCCTCGGGATCGTTGAACAAGAAGCGCGCGAGCTCCTTCGCGAGATACGTCTTGCCGACGCCGGTCGGGCCGGTCAGAAGGAATTTACCCATCGGCCGGTTCGGATTCGAAAGGCCGGCCTTATTGCGGCGCACCGCGTTCGCGATGGCCGTCAGCGCCGGGCCCTGGTTCACGACGCGTTTGCCGATCTCCTCCTCCATCTTCGTGTAGCGCGCGGCGTCGTCCTCGCCCAGGTTCAGCTGGCCCGAGGCGATGCCGGTCTTGGCCGCGATCACGCGCTTGACGACGTCCGTCGTGACCTTGCCTTTACCGTCGGAGACGGCCTCGCGCTCGGCATAGAGCGACTCCGCCTTCTGCACGAGCTGGGCGATCTTGTTGTACATGTCCACGGGCAGCGCGAGCGTCGACGCGATGCCCTTGTCCACGAGCGCCTGGCGCGCCTCGTTCGCGGCGACCACGAGCTCGCCCCACGTCTCGCGCAGGTCCAGCGTGATCGCGGCGCGCAGGTTGTCGGGGCGGGAGAGCTCGGCCGCATCCTGCACGGCCTTGATCGCCTTGTCGGGGTTGAAGTTCGTCTTATCGAACTGGTCGGCGAGCTTCGCCGCGTCGACCAGCGCCTGATCCGGGATCACGGCGTCGTGCAGATTCTGCAGCCACGCCTTCATCGCCCGAAGGATCGCGATCGTCTGCGGGACGGTCGGCTCCTCGACGTCGATCTTCTCGAAGCGGCGGCGGAACGCGTCGTCGCCTTCGATGAACTTCTTAAACTCCGCGCGCGTCGTCGTCGCGATGACCGAAATCTTGCCGTCGCGCAGCGGGCCCTTCAGCGTGTTCGCGATCTTTTGCCCGGAGTTGTCGAGGAAGAACTTCTGGATCTCGTCCATGAGGACGATGATGTCGTTGCCGCGCGACGGTCCGCCCTGGTTCAAGCGGGGCAGGAGGTCGAGAATCGCGCCGAGGATCCCGACGGGATCCTCCTGGGTCAGGACTTTATTGATGTCGAGCTCGACGAGCCAGCGGCCCTTGAGGCGCTCGAACTGCAGGAACGCCTGGCTGTCCGCGGCGGTCGCGGCCTCAGCGTCCTCGATCATCTCGGCCAAGCCCTCGGGCACGGCGGTCTTGCCGACGCCGGCCTCGCCGACGAGAATCACGGAGTTGCGCATCCCGCGCGGAGACGTCACGATCGGCAGCATGCGCTTGATCTCGTCGCCGCGGCCGACGATCGGCGGGCGCTTCTCATCGGGCTGCTTGGCAAGAGGCTTGAGCATGACCGTCAGAAGCTGGATCTGCTTGTCGGTCAGCTTGCTCTTGCCGTCGCTGAGCACCACATTCTGCAGGTACTCCTGCCACGCCTGGGCCGGGTCGCGGCGCGGCGCGGCGGCCGTCTCGGCCGGGGCCTCCACGGCGGCGACGGCCTTCTCGGAAGGCTTAAGCGGCTGCGTTCCGGGCTGCTCCTGGAACGGCCTCGCGCCCTCCGCCGCGGAGTGCGGCGCCGCGGTCTCGTCGACGAGCATCTGCAACGTCGCGACGACGTCGGCGCCCTTCGGCACCTCGAGCAGAGCGACGCGCGCCGCGCCGCGGAAATCCGTGTAGATCAGCTGGAGGCGGCGGACCTCGGCGTAATCCTTGATCGTCTCCTCGGTCGCGCCTTCGCGAAAGTTCACGAGGATCGCGCGCTCGTGATCGAAGCCCTTCGCGTCGGGGTACGGCTCGGCGTCCTCGATCAGCTTCGCGGCGACGTTCGGGTGAACCTTGACGAGCTCGACGACGGCCTCGGCCGCCAAAGCCCCGGCCTTGACGCCCGCGTCCGCGGCGTTCGCGGCGGACAGCGTGTACATATCGCCGTGGTGATAGAGAGTCTCCTGGCCGTGGCGGGAGAGAGCCGCGCGGATATCCGCCTCGGAGGTCCCGGCGGCGAACTTCACAAGCACCACGTTCGTCCCGAACTCGGCTTTGCCGTGGCTCGACACCTTCGCGGGCAGGACCGGCTTCACCGGAGGCACGGGAAGGTCGGGCACGACGGGCAGCGCTTCGGGCTCCGGGATCGGCGCGGCGGAGTCCTCGGGGAAAGGCAAGGCGCCCTGATTCGGATTCGGCTCCGACTCATCCGTCTCCTCGGTCCGGCGCGGACCGGCGGCCGCGGTCCGGCGGCCGCGCGACATCAATAGGTTGTGCACGGACTGAGACACGACGACGACCTTGATGTCGGCGTCGTCGGCGAAGGCGCGAGCGAGCTCGGCGGCCTCGACGGGCGTCCGGGCGGTCGCCTCCAGGACGGTGGTCCCCTTCATCTCCTTCGGGGCGGACAGCTGGGCGAATGCGCGGCGCGCGAGCTCGGCCGACTTGAACACGGCGCGCACGCGCGCCTGAGGGTAACCGTTGTTGAGCTTGATCTTGTCGGTCCACGAGGGCACGCGGATGTCGACGGTCGACACGGGGTCCGGCAAGGGAAGGTCCATCGCCTCGCGCAGCGCGGGGTTCACGGTGATCGTGACCACCATCGGGCTGCGCGCGAACCGGCGGGCGAGCAGCGCGCCGTCGGTGCGGTTGACGATGATGACCTGGTAATAGCGGTTCGCCTCCGAGATCGCCTCGTACTCAAGCCCCGCGAACAGGCGCGCAGCGTCTTCGGGTGTAGCGCCCGCGACGAGCTGTATCGAGATTCCCGACGCCGAGCGGCCGTCCCAGGCGGTCACCTTGCTCATCGGATCCGGCGACGCGGGATCGCCGGGGCCATCGCCGATTGCCGGGGCGCTCAGGAGCTTCACGAGCGCGGTCACGCCGCGCGAGACGAGGTTCTCCGGCAGTTCGAGGCCGCCGGCGCCCTTGCCCTTCTCCTTGTCGGCGTCCTTCAGCGCGTCCTTGAGCTTGCCCTGGGCGTGCTTGTTGTCCCAGCGCGCGAAGATCTCGTGCTCCTTGAACCACTTCCGGAGCCGGTCGTAGAACGGCCCGTTGCGGGGATCGGCGAGGACGGCCTTGATCTTCTCGAGAGAGTCCTCGGGCATCGCCTTGTCCTTCAGGTACTCGGCGGCCTTGTCCGGATACTCCTTCATCAGGGCCTCGAGCTTCTGGTCGTCGGAGAGCGCGCGGAACTCCTCCTTGGCCATCATCTCGTCGACCAAAGTCTCGAGAGCGTTCTTCATCGCGTGCTCGGTCTCGTACGCGGAGACCTCGCTCTCGAGGCCGAGGTCTTCGGCGATCTGCACGATCACAGCACTCCACTGGCTCATGAGCTCCATGAGGTCCTGCACGGCGGCCTCGGAGCGGACCTTCTCGCGGATGCACCAGTAGTCGTACGAGCACGGCAGCGCCAAGAACAGCAGCGGCAGCGCCACCGCGAAGTGGAAGTAGGCGGCCGCATAGAACGCCGCGAGCGCGGTGAACGTGAGGGTGTTCGCGAGGCGGTTGACGCCCTTCTGCGTGCGCACGCCCATCGCGTCGGCGAGCCAGCTCAGGACATTTGACGGGCCCTCGTAGAGCCGGCGGAACACGCCCTGGTAGCCGCGCTCCACCTTCGGGTTGAACACCCACTTGGCGTAGAAGCGCTCCGGCAGGATGCTCGCGAGAATCTTGCCGCCGTCGAGCTGCGGCAGGGGCAGCATGTTGAACGCGGCGAGCGCTAAGTTCATCTTCGCGAGACCGAGCGCTACGAGCGCCAGCACGCCGCCCGCGGGCAGCAGCGCCGCCGCGCCGAACGCGAGGCCCGCGATCAGGAGGTTCGTCGCGGGACCGGCCGCGGCGACCCAGAACGCGTTGCGCGCCGAGCGCGGACCGCCGAACGGGGAGCGCAGGTTGTTGAAGTCCGCGTCGACGGGCTTGCCCGCGCCGAGCAGGATCGGGAACGGCAGCAAGATGCTGGAGATGGCCAACGACAGCGCCGGGATGATGACGGTCTTGACCGCGTCGATGTGATTGAACGGGTTCAGGCTGTGGGAGCCGGCGTGCTCGTCGGTGTGGTCGCCGAGGCGGTGGAGCACGGCGATGTGCGCGATCTCGTGCGCGAGCACGGAGACGACGAGACCGACCGCGAGCGTCAGCACCGGCACGGCTCCGAAGTGAATCGCGACGGCGACGGCGGAGATCACGGACAGAGGGGCGACGACCTTCGCCCAGAGCGGCGTGCCCTTCTGCTGGCGAATCTCGCCGACGCGGCGGGCGGCCTCGGGAGTCGAGATCGCGCTGTCGTTGATGATCGTAGACGCGCGGGTCGAGGACTTCGAAAGGCCGGAAACGGCGGCGCTCTCCCCCTTCGCCGCGACGGAAGAGTCCTCGAGCTCGCCCTTCCCGGACGCCGAGCCATCGAACGTTTCGGCGCCGGACTTCCCGAGGAACGGCAGGAACTTCGAGAAGAAGGAACGGATGCGGCCCTTCTGCGGACCGACCCAGCGAGGGCCGGCATCGGACACCGTCGTCTTCGCGGGCTTCACCCAGCGAGGCCCGGAGTCGGACGCCGTGATGACGGGCTTGGAATCGCCCTCCGCGACGGGCTTCACCCAGCGGGGACCAGCGTCGCTCTCGGACGGATTCGCGGCGGGATCGATCTTGACGGGCTGAGCGGCCGGCGTCGGCGTCACGGGCTTTTCGCCCTCTTTGACGGCGGCGGGAATCGCGAGGGTCAAGGCCGACGGTGCCGCGGCGGGAGAGAGCGCCGGGACGAGGCTGGCGGAAACGAGGAGCAGGTTCGGAAGAGCCTGAACACCGTTGATGGTCGAGGGCGTGAAGCTCACGCGGGAAGCGGAGCCGACTTCGCCGGTTTGTCCCGCGCGGAAGCTCTGCGCGGCGACGGGCATCACGGCGCTGGTAACGAGCAACGACCCGCTCACGATCACGGCCACGGCGGACTTCAACCCTTTGGGCATACGCAACGATGTCATTGGTTCTCTCTCCTGAGTACCACTACAGCGCGCAACTATATGAGGACAGGCCCGATTATACGGAGGAGTTGATCTGAATCAATAGGGACCGAGGACCCAACTTTCCGAGCGATTTAGACCCACCATCTGGCGGGCCTATTGGGTGCGTAAGAATGCGGAGTTGCGGCAGAGGAGGGGAAATGGGCCGGGCCGGCGGCGGGATGTCCACGGGGACGCTCGCCATTGAGGC
>JBBQVX010000158.1:0-5555 GCA_038211115.1 Elusimicrobiota bacterium
CAACGGCCACATCCTCCAACGGCAACGACATTTCTCTGGATTGGGCCTAACGGCAACAGCTACGATCACGGCAAGGAATACGGATCAAGACGAAGACGTCAGCTTGCCTCGGGTGTTGCAATAGCTACTGGATGTCGGGGAGCACAAAGATATTCAAGAGACCGGCTTTAATCTTGAAGGACTGCTCGTCCGTTTGGAGCATGCCATCGACACCAACGGCGCCAAACGCGTCGTCCTCGATTCCATTGAATCTCTCTTCGCGGGCATCTCGGACGCCGGCGTTCTCCGCGTCGAGATAAAAAGGCTGTTTCGCTGGCTCAAGAACAAGCAAGTGACGGCGATCGTCACCGGCGAGCCGGGCCGGGCCGGTTTTACCCGCCACGGCTTGGAGGAGTACGTGTCCGACTGCATCATCGTGCTCGATAACCGCGTGAGCAAGGAGATGTCCGTGCGTCGAGTTCGGATCATTAAATACCGCGGCTCCAATCACGGAACCAACGAGTATCCGTTCGTGATCGATAAAGCCGGGCTCTCCGTCATCCCCATCACCTCTGCGGGGCTCGATCAGCCGGGTACGAGCAAGAGAGTGTCGACGGGAATTCCGTCGCTGGATAAGATGTTCCAGGGCGGCGGTTTCACCAAAGGCAGCACGATCCTCGTTTCCGGCACCGCGGGGACGGGGAAAACCAGCCTCGCGTCCGCGTTCGCTCTGGAAAGAGTCAAGCGGGGAGAACGGTGCCTCATGTTGTCTTACGAGGAATCTGCGGGGCAGCTCATTCAAAATATGAGCTCGATCAGCATCGACTTCAAGCCCTGGGTGAAAAAAGGGCTCCTCAAGATCGTGTCGACGCGGCCCTCCTTCTTCGGCCTCGAGATGCATCTGCTCGATTTGTACAAAACCATTAAGGAGTTCAAGCCGCACGCGGTCGTGATCGATCCACTGACGAGCCTCATCGCGGAGGGGAGCCAGCGTGAAATTCAATCCATGGTGACCCGCACGATCGATCTGTTGAAATCCAACGGCATCACCGGGTTTTTTACGAGCCTCGTTTCTTCCACCGCGCAGAACTACACGAGCGGCGAAGTCGGCGTCTCGTCTCTCATCGACACCTGGCTCGTCGTCCGGGAAATCGAAGAGGACGCGGGGAAAAGACGCATTCGTGGGCTCTATATCGTAAAGTCTCGCGGCATGGCCCACTCGAGCGACGTCCATAAGCTGGTTTTGAGTGATGATGGAATCATCTTGACCCAGGTGGACCCACCGTAGTTCCCGCTCAGAAAACGAAGGCGGCCGACAAACGCTTGGAGTCGGAAAAAATGCGGCCCAATTCGGCTGGTAAGTTCGGCGACGCGGAGTAGGTTGTGCGCAAGGGGGGGGCTTTGCACCCTAACTTCATAGTCGGCATCGGCGGCTCCGCCGGAGGCCTTGACGCCTATAAGGCGCTCTTGGACGCCCTGCCGTCGAATACGGGGATGTCCTTCGTCTTTGTGACTCACATTCTCCCCACCGCGACGAGCCAATTGGCCGACATTCTCTCGCGCCGCACGAAAATGCCGGTGCTGGTGGCCTTCGCGGGTATGCCGATAGCGGCCGACCACGTCTACGTGACCCCTCCGAACGTGGATCTTCTCATCGCCGACGGCGCGTTTGTCGTCGTTTCTCCGCGCTCTCGCGGAAATGAAGTGATCGATTTCTTTCTGACGTCTTTGGCGGAGGCGCTGGGGCCGCGCGCGATCGGCGTCATCCTCTCCGGGGGGCTCACCGATGGGACGCGGGGCTGCCTGCGCATCAAGGAAATGGGAGGAACGACCTTTGCTCAGGACAAGTCCGCGGAAGTCGGCGGGATGTCTCGCAGCGCGCAGGCCGCGGGCTGCATCGATTTCGTTCTGCCTCCCGACAGGATGGCGCAAGAGCTGAATCGATTAGCGCGCGCCGCGCGGCGCGCGCCGTAGCGCCACGTCAACGCGTCGTCGCGCGAGGCAGAATCGCCTTCTTGATCACCTGCACGACCCCGGAATAATCGTCGAGGTTCGACGGCTTGAGGATGTAGAAGCTGGCGCCCAGGCGCAGCGCCTCGGTTTTGGTCTCTTCGTTGCCCGAAGAGGTCAAAAATCCGACCGGAATTTCCCGCAGACGGGGATCCTCCTTCAGGTGGCGGAGGAACTCGAGCCCGTCCATCCGCGGCATCTTAATATCGGTCAAGATCGCGTGCGGCAGAGGACGCGCGGCGGCATAGTCCTCGGCCAGGAGGTCAAGGGCTTCCTTGCCGTCTCCCGCGAGGACGATGTGCGGCTTGAAGCCCTGCTTGTGAAAGCCCAGGAGCGTCAGCTTGACGTCGTCGGCGTCGTCATCGACGAAGAGCAGAGTCGTATTCATTGATCCTCGGTGTTGAACGTGAAGAAGAAGGTCGCACCTCCCTCCACTTTGGCCTCGGCCCAAATCCTTCCGTTGTGCCGGCGCATAATGCGCTCGACCAGACCTAAGCCGATACCGGTCCCGGAGAAGTCCTCGTTTTTATGCAGCCGCTGAAACGCCCCGAAGAGCTTGCCGGCGAGCTTCATGTCGAAGCCCGCCCCGTCATCGCTCACGAAGTAGACGATCTGGCCGTTTTCGACTTTGGAGCCGAATTCGATGCGCGCGTGCGGGTGCTTGCTCGTGAACTTCCAGGCGTTGTCGAGAAGATTGTGAAGCGCGATCAGGAGGAGATTCCGGTCGCCGTGGACGCGCGCGCCGCGCTGGATCACGAACTTGACCTTGCGCTGCGGCTCGGCCTTTCTCAGGTCGGAGGCGACCTTGCCCACGATCGCGCTGAGGTCGACGGCGGTCATCGTGATCGGCTGCTGCGTCACGCGCGCTAGGTTGAGGATGTCGTCGATCAGGCGATCCATGCGGCTCGCCGCAACCCGGATGCGGGTGAAATACTCGTGATCGTCCACGGAGAGCTTGCTTTGGCCGCCTTGGAGGATCGCCTGGCTGAAAGCCCGTATTTTACGCAGCGGCGCGCGCAGGTCGTGCGACGCCGAGTAGGCGAAGGTTTCGAGCTCCTTGTTGAGGGCGGTGAGCGTGGCGGTGCGCTCCTTGACGCGTTTCTCGAGCTCTTGATTCATCTTCTGGCTGTCGCTCTGCGTCTGTTTTGCGGCGGTGACGTCGACGATGGTGCCGATGATCCGGATGGGCTTGTCCTCGCCCCTCGGATCGGAAAATGTTTTCGCCACCGTGCGCATCCAGTGCAGGGAGCCGTCGGGCCGATTGACCCGGAATTCGATCGAGGAGCTCCCGCCGTTCTTCTTCATCCACGAGCCGCGAAAGCCTTCGGTGAAGTGGACGCGGTCCTCCGGGTCCACCGCATCGAAGAGCCTCTTATAGCTCGTCCCGCCGCCGTTCAGGCCGAACAGCAGCCGCGCCTGCTTCGACAGCGTCAGCCTCCCCGTCGCGAGATTTTGGTGCCAGGTGCCCAGAGCGGTCACCTCCGTCGCCAGACGCAGGCGCTCCTCGCTTTCGCGCAGCGTGTCGTCTTTCCTTTTGCGTTCCGTGTCGTCCCTTATGAGCTTCACGAAGCCGCGCACGGTGCCGTCATCGTCCTTGAGGGGAAACGATAAGCCGTAGCACCAGAGGCGGCTTCCGTCCCTGCAGACGTGCCAGCGCTCGTCGTCCATGCGGCCCCTCTTCAACGACTCTTCGAATTCCGACTTGTCGATGCGCAAGGCGATGTCTTCGGGAGTGAAAAGGCGCGAGATGCTCTCGTCTATGATCTCCGACTCCTTGTAGCCGAACATGGTGGCAGCACCCTTGCTCCAGCTGCTGATCTTCAGCTCCTTGTCGGTCGTGAGCACCGCGTATTCGGTCAGGCTTTCGACGACCAGACGGTAGAATTCGGGAGTGCGCCGAAAGACTCTGTGGCGGCCCGCGGAGGGCTTATCCGACAAGCGCCCGGAAAAACGGCCGCGCATCCGTGCGGAGGAACCTGGTCTTTTTCGAGTGATCATGAAAATCTCCCTGTCGCCTTCATTATGCGCGAGTGCCACGTTCGTCGCTACCGCCGACATGTAATATAAAAGTGACCGTTCCTCCTTTGACGCGTACATCGTGCCGACTCCGTAACGTTACGGATGGCCGCGTAGAACTCCTCATAGGCCGTCGCGGGCCCGCGAGTTATCATGCCATCGGAGCCAAGAGGCTCTATGGAGACCAACATGAAGAAGCTTCTCGCCCTGTCGTTCATCCTGTCGTCCGCGGCCCTGACGGGCTGCGCCTGCCTCGGCATCGGCTCTTCGGGCGAAGCCTCCGGCGGCTCCTCCTCTTCCACTACCGCGGTCTCCTCCAAGAGCGCCACGTACGCCTTCACGTTCGGCTCCAAGCGGCAGACCATCGAGCTCGACATCAAGTTCGAGACGGGCAAAGCCGACATCGCGCCGCTGTACGACCACCAGCTCCTGAAAGTCAAAGAGTTCATGGAAATGTACCCGGACTCGAGCGCCGAGATCGAGGGCTACGCCGATGTGACGGGCGACGCCGAGTCCAACAAGGCGCTGTCCCTGAGCCGCGCCGAAGCCGTGCGCTCGGCGCTCGTGCAGCGCCACCATTGCGACGCGACGCGCCTGAGCTCCGCCGGCTACGGCGAGCGCCCCCTGATCGGCACGGGCTCGGTCGCCGAACTCGCGGCGAACCGCCGCGTTCTGGCGACGTTCTCCGGCAAGAAGGCACGGTGACCGGCATGAGCCGGGTCGTTCGTCTCGCCGCGGGGCTGGCGATGTCCGTCGCCCTGACGAGCTGCGTCGGCTACGTGGAGACGGGGCCCGAGCCGGTGTACGTGTCGAGCGGCTACTACTACGGAAATTATTACGAGGGCGGCTACTACTACCGCCGCTACAACCGGCGTTTCTACGGAGGCCGCCGGTACTACTACGACCCGGCGCCCTCGCCGGCTCCGGCGCCCGCGCAACCCGCCGGCGTGGTCGTCGTTAGGCCCCCCGTCGTCGTCGCCCCCGTGGTCATCTTGCCCGGCCGCGGCAGGCGGAGATGGCGGCGCTGAGGACCCAGGTCCGGCTAGTCCTCATACTCGCCTTTCCCTGGGTCCAGCGGCCCATACCGGCGTCGCCGCAGGGCGCTAGAATGCGCGCATGACTCCCGGCCGATCTCGTCGGCTCGCCGCGCTGCTCGCCGCATTCATCGTCGCCCGGACCGCCTCGGCGCAGACGCTCGCCGTATCGTTGAAGGTCGGCGCGGGCCCGGTCGCGATCCCTACGCTGACGAATACGGTCCTGGGCGCGCCCGTTTTCGGCGGCTTTTCCGCCTTCGCGCTGACCCCGACGTTGACGCCGTCCGCGCTCCAGGTCTCCCCGATCTCGGTCGCCGCCGTCGACGTAGCGCCGGTCCGCCTCGCCCCGGTCGCGTTGGCCGGACCGCTCGCCGTGCGCGTCGCCGCCTCCACGCCGCTTCTGCAGGCCGCGTCCGCGGTTCCCGCCGCCAAGACCCCGGCCTCGCTCGCGGCGCTCGGCGCCCTCTACGACGGCTCGAGCCCGCTTCCCTCCGCGCCCGCGATCGACGACGCGCC
>JBBQVX010000159.1:0-5494 GCA_038211115.1 Elusimicrobiota bacterium
ATGTTATTAATCCTTAACGGGGCCACCAAGCCGCTCTAAATAAAGATCGTCAAATCTTATTTTGGTTTCAGTTTTGCCGGTTGCCAGTTTTTTCAAAATAACTGGCAACCGGCAAGCCTGACACCCTGATACAGGAGACAACATGACCACCGCCACCGCCACGCCGGAAACCACCCCGATCGCCGTCGGAGCCGTCGCGCCCGACTTCAAGCTTCCCGATTCCGAGAAGAAGGACTGGACGCTCTCCGAGTTCAAGGGAAAGAAGCCCGTCGCCCTGTTCTTCTACCCGCTCGATTTCTCCCCGACGTGCTCCAAGGAGAACGTCTGCTTCTCTCAGGACCTCTCGCGCTACGAGCAGTTCGCGCAGGTGTTCGGCATCTCCGTCGATTCCGTCTGGTCGCACAAGGCGTACAAGGCGCAGATGGGCCTCAAGCACACGCTTCTCGCCGACATGCACCGCGCCGCGATCAAGGCATACGGCCTGTTCCATCCCGGCGGGAACATTTCGCAGCGCGCCACCGTCCTGATCAACAAGGACGGCAAGGTCGCCTGGGTGAAGGTCGAGGGCGACATCACCAAGGAGCGCGACTACAAGGAGCTCGAGGCCGAGTTGGCCAAGCTCAAGTAATCACGCCGAAAGAAATCGAAGGACGCCCGTTTGTAAAAGGGCGTCCTTCGTTATTTATGGGAATTTATCTCGAGAAGTCCGGATATCGAGGCTCCGTAACGATATGAATGCGCCCTGCTATTCCATCATCACGTGGCCGACGGGCTTGCGGCCCTTGCTCAGGACCCAGGCCAGGGGCGCGCACACGATGCAGATGAGCGCCATCACGCGGAACGCGTCCATGAAGGATAGCAGGATCGCCTGGTGGACGAGCTTGCCGTAGATCGCGCGCTGGGCGAGCGCCTGGGCGGCGCCGGGCCCCAGGCCGCGCGCGCCGGCCGCGATGGCGTCGACGGCGTGCCGGTACGCGGGATCGTACGGGGTCAGGTGCGAGACGAGCGCCGCCTGGTGGCTTTGAGCCCAGCGCGCCTGCATCGCGATCATGATCGAGATGCCGATGCCCGCGCCGAGGTTGCGCAGCAGGCTGTACAGGCCCGTCGCCTGCTGGATCTGGTCCTGGCGCAGGGTCGCGACGGCGAGCGTGGTGAGGGGGACGAAGATGAAGCCCATGCACATGCCGCTGAAGACGAGCGGCCAGGAGATGTTCGAGGGGCTGATGTCGAGGTTCAGCAGGCTCAGCTGCCAGGTCCCGAGGCCGAGGCCGATGAAGCCGAGCATCAGCAGCAGGCGGTTGTCGACGCGCTTGACGAGGCGCCCGACCGTGATCATCGATAGGAACGAGCCGATGCCGCGCGGCGTCATCGCGAGCCCGCTGTCGAAGGCCGTGTAGCCGAGCAGCGCCTGCATGAAGATCGGCAGGATCGCCGTCGAGCCGTACAGTACGGCGCCGAGGACGCTGATCAGGAAAGTCGCGGTGCCGAAGTTGCGGTTCGTCAGGAGCCGCAGATTCAATATCGGATGCTCCTGGCGCAGCTCCCAGATCACGAAGGCGGCCAAGGCGACGACGGCGACCGCGGAGGACCAGCAGATCCACGTCGAGCCGAACCAGTCCGCCTCCTGCCCCTTATCGAGCACGATCTGCAGGAAGCCGAGGCCGATCGCCATCAGCCCGAAGCCGACGTAGTCGATCGAGGCCTTCATGTTCCGGACGATCCACGGCGGGTCCTCGACGAACACCTGCTGCATCATCAGGCCGGCGATGCCAATCGGGAGGTTGATGTAGAAGATCCAGCGCCAGGAGAAGTTATCCGTGATCCAGCCGCCGAGCGTGGGGCCGATGATCGGCATCACCACGATCCCCATGCCGTAGGCGGCCATCGCGACGCCGCGCTCCTCGGGGAGGAAGCACTCGAGCATGATCGCCTGCGCGAGCGGCTGCAAGCCGCCGCCGCCGATGCCCTGCAGGACGCGCGCGGCGATCAGCTGGGGCATGCTCTGTGCCATGCCGCATAGCGCCGAGGCGACGACGAAGATGACGACGGAGACCGCGAGGTAGCGCTTGCGGCCGAAGAACGTGGACAGCCAGGCGGAGGCGGACAGCACGATCGCGTTGGCGACGAGGTAGCTCGTGAGCACCCACGTCGCTTCTTCGGTCGTGGCGGACAGGTTGCCCGCGATGTGGGGGAGTGCCACGTTGGCGATCGAGGTGTCGAGCACCTCCATCGAGGTCGCGAGCATGACCGAGATCGTGACCAGCCACGGCGAGTGCCGCGGGCGCCAGTGCGCGGCGGGGGCGGCCTGGGCGCTCATGCGCGGCTCCTAACGGAGCTCGACCCGCGCCTCGACGGACATGCCGGGAGCCAGGACGCGCCCGTTCGTCGGCTTCTCTTCGAGGACGATCTTGACCGGCACGCGCTGCACGACCTTGACGAAGTTCCCGGTCGCGTTCTCGGCGGGCATCAGGCTGAACCGCGAGCCGGTCCCGGCCTGGATGCTGTCGACGCGGCCGCGCAGGCGCTGCTCCGGGTAGGCGTCGACGCGGATATCCGCGCGCTGGCCCGGGCGCATCTTGGCGAGCTGCGTCTCCTTGAAGTTGGCGACGACCCAGACGTCCTCGGGGACGAGGGCGAGCACGGCTTGGCCGAGCGCTATGTAGGCGCCGGGCTCCACGGACTTGCGCGTGACGCGTCCCGACTCGGGAGCGGTGATGCGCGTGTAGGAGAGGTCGAACTCGGCTTGGCGCATCGCGGCCTCGGACTGAGCGAGGTCCGCCTGGGCGGCGTCGGCGGACGCCTGCGAGTGCTCGAGCTCCTGGCGCGAGGCCTCGTCGCGGGCGAACAGCGCCTGCGCGCGCTTGTAGTCCGACGCGGTCTTCGCCGCGAGGGCGCGGTCCGAGGCGGCCTTGCCCTTGGCCTGGTCGAGGCGCGTCTGGAAGTCGCGCGCGCCGAGCTCGGCCAAGACGTCGCCCTTCTTGACGATCTGGTTGTCCTCGACGAGCACGCGGTCTACGTGGCCCGAGACCTTCGCGCTGACGGGAATCACGTGGGCCTCGATGGCCGCGTCATCGGTCGAAACGGACGGCGTCGCCGCCAGGAGGTAGACGGCGATCCCCGCGAGGACGGCCAATGCGGCGCCGCCGGCGATCCACTTCCAGCGCGCGGCGTCGACTCGGCCCGGCTTCGGCGCCTCGGAGGCGTGCTTCGTATCGAGAGTCATGGTCTGCTCCTGCATGGCTTAGAAAGAGAACTCCGACGCGCGGCCGACGGCGGCCGCGTAGTTGACGCGCGACGCGTGATAGCGGGCGAGCGCCGTCACCTGGGCGCTCCGGGTCCGCGCGAGCTCCGCCTGCGCGACGATGAGGTCGATCGAGGCGCCGACGCCCGAAGAATAGCGATCCTGCACCATCGTGAGCTCGCGCTCGCCCAGGCTCAAGGAAAGCTCCGCGGCGCGCTCCTCCTCGGCGGACTCCGCGAGGCGTTCGAGCGCCGTGCGCACGTCGAACTCCACCTGACGGCGCGCGTCGTCGAGGCCGGCGAGCGCCTCGCGGCGGCGGGACTCGGCCTCGAGCTGGCGGCCTTTGAGCGCGCCGCCGCTGAACACGGGGAGCACCAGCGCGCCGCCGATGGCGCCGACGTTCTTGGAGTCCGACGGCAGGCTCCCGCTCTTCGCGTAGTCTCCGGTCAGCACGACGGACGGAAGCCGGTCGTCGACGGCGGCCTTCGCGGCCAGCTCCTCGGCGCGGGCGCGCTCCTCGGACGCCGCGATCTCCGCGCGCCCCGACAGCGCCGCGGCGATCGAGTCCTCGACCGGCGGGGCGCTCGAGAGGACCGCCGTGAAGTCGTCGGTCAGGATCAGGGGCCGTTCGTAGGGCCAGCCGGCGACGCGCTTCAGGAGGAGCTGCGCCTCGCGCTCCGAGACCTCGGCGCGCAGAACGGCGGCGTCCTCGTCGGCGTCACGAGCCTGGGCGCGCACGACGTCGAGGCCGGTCGCGGACCCTTGATCCTTGCGGTCGCGCGCGATCGCGAACAGGCCGGCGGATACCTTCTTGTCGGCCCGCGCGGCGGCGACCGCGCGCTGGGCGCGCAGCGCCTCGAGGTACGCGAGCGCCGCCGCGGCGGCGACCTGCTCCCGCGCGGCGCGCTCCTCGGCAATCGCGGCCCGCGCCGAGGCCCTGCCGGCCTGGGCGTGGCGCGCGGCGCCCGGATCGAACAGCTTCTGGGTCAGCCGCAGCCTCGCGTCGAACGTGTTGTACGGCCCGAGCAAAGAGGGGAAACCCGGGAAATCGAGGCCCTGCGCCGCGAGGTTCACTTTGAAGGTGCGCGACTCCGAGACCGAGGCGGTCAGCTGCGGCAGGAGCGCGGACACGCCCTGCACGGCGCGGGCGCGGGCCTGGGCGGTCCGTTCCCCGGCGGCCACCGAGTCGAGCCGGCTGCCGATCGCGGCCGAAACCGCGTCGCGCAGGCTCACGCGCGCGGGCTCGCCCGCCGCGGCGGCCGAAGCCGCCGCCAGCAGGAGTGTCGCGGCCGCGCGCAGCGGGCGGATCACCGGGCCCTCTTGCCCGCCGCCGCGCGCCTGCCGGACTCGGTGATGAGCCCCTCGAAGTAGACGTGCACGAACGTCTCGAAGACCGGCGTGATCGTCTCGCCTTGGGCCCAGCCCGAAATCTCCGGGTTGAGCAGCGCGCTCGTCATCGTCAGGTAGAGGCGCACGAGGGTGTCCCGGTCGAGGTCTTTGCGCAGGACGCCTTGCTTGATCCCCTGCTCGAGCAGCGCGTGCATCTGCCGGCCTACGCGCTCCCGGCGGAACGTCTGGATCTCGGCCCAGACCTGAGGCGCGTTGCGCCGGATGTCGGTCATGTACGCGGGGCTCAAGCGCGAGTAGATCCGGGAGATGTGGGCGAAGGTCTTGCGCGCGCGCTCGAAGAAGTCGAGCTTCTCGGCCGCGATCGCGTCCAGCTCGCTTTCGCACGCCTGCGCGTTCTGCCGCGTCGTCGCCAGGAGCAGGTCCAGCTTGCCGGGAAAGAATTGGTACAGCGTCTTCTTGCTCATGCCGAGGTCGCGGGCGATCTCATCCATCGTCACGACGCTGAAACCGGCGGCCACGAAGCGATCCTTGGCGGCGAGCACGATGCGCAGGCGGGTCTCGGCGGCGTTCTCTTGGACGGCGGCGGGCGGTGTCATGTGGAAACCTCGGAAACTCAAATGGTATCTAGAGTTTATTATAGCGCGCGCAATGAGTTCTGTCAAGCCGCGGGTTCGATCCGTTCGTCAGCGTCCTCGGTAGGCGTCCGTCAGCTTCTTGATGTCGAGCTTGACCATCTGCATCATGGCTCGCATGACGCGATCGGCCTTCTTCGCGTCCTTGTCGACGAGCATCTTGGGGAGAACGGCCGGGACGATCTGCCACGACATGCCGAACTTATCCTCGAGCCAGCCGCACGCCACTTCCTTGCCGTCCTTCGAGAGCTTGTCCCAGTAATAGTCCACT
>JBBQVX010000160.1:0-5340 GCA_038211115.1 Elusimicrobiota bacterium
CGGGCGCTCGGTATCCTCTATTCATGAACGTCAAAACCCCCGCATGCGCCGTCCTGCTCCTGTCGCTCGCTCTGCTCGGCGCCGCTCCGCTGCGCGCGCAACTCAACGAGGAATGGACGGCTTCGAGCGGAACGTGGGCCGGGGCCAAGGACATCGTCGTCGCCGGAGCCGACGCGGATTGGCGGAGCCTCTGGGCCCGCGCGGGGGGTGCCGCGCCCGCGCCCGCCGTCGACTTCAAACGGTACCTGGTGACCGGCGTTTTTTTCGACGGCGGCTACAGCCTGCACCGGCAGCCGCGCGAGGCGCTGCTGCCGGCGCCGCGCGCGGCGAAGGACGGCGAAGACAAGGGCTGGGACTTCTCGCTGTCGTTCGGGCCCGGACGGACCATCTACATGCCCACCGACATCCGGGTCAAGACCTCGGACATGGACGTCGTCTTCAAGCACGTGGAGATTCGCGAGCGCCACAGCATGGAGTACTACGACTTCACGACGAACCCCCAGCCCTTGCGAGCGCTCGACGAGCCGACCAACGCCTTCCGCCTCACGGCGGAGAACAAGCGGCACGGCTACACCGTCTATCTGCAGTTGTTCCATCCCAAGTTCCTCGTCTCGGCGCCGGGGCTCAACGAGAACGTCACCGCCGTGGGCACCGTCCAGGGCAAGGCCGTCGACGGCCCCCTGGATATCAACACCGTCTTTCCTAAATATCAGCTGACGTACGGCCTCGTCAACATCTCGGCGGGCGCGGAGAAGGTGATCCCGCTCGTCTCGGGCAAGGCAGGCTCGCTCGTCTACGCGCCGGGCGTCTCCGGAGGCGTGTTCATCGGCTCCAGCGACGCCGTCCTGCGCGACCCGGCCGAGGCCAATACCCTCAAGGAGTTCCGCGCGCAGCACCTGAAGCCGATCGGCGCCAGCGTCAGCCTCACCAACCGCTTGACCTACGCGATCCCCGGCGAGCGGGTCAACCTCTCGCTCACCCATACCTTGACCGGCGGCGAGCTCGACTACGGCATACTCGACGGCACGGCCCATCAAAATCTAAGCTACCAGAACCTCAACGTCGCCGTGGGCGTCAAGCTGTACAAGACCAAACGCAAGAAAAAAGTCATTGCTGATCTATAAGCTCTTCCGTGCCGCCGAATGGGCCGCCGCGAGCGCTACGCCGCGCTTCGACGGCTCCGCCGCCGACGCCGCCGACGGCTTCATCCATTTCTCCACCGCCGCGCAGGCCGCCGAGACCGCCGCGAGGCACTATGCGGGCGAGACCGGCCTCGTGCTGGCGGAGATCGACCCGGAGAAGCTCGGAGCCGAGCTCAAGTGGGAGCCCTCCCGCGGCGGAGCCCTTTTCCCGCATCTCTACGCCCCCCTGCCGATGAGCGCCGTCGTGCGGACCTGGCCCCTTCCGCTCGGCCCCGACGGGCGCCACGCCTTCCCGCCCGGCCTCGGCTGAAGCCCCCCGTACACTTTCCCTTTCCCGCGGCTTCACGCGATGTTTCGTGGCCGAAACGCGGCCGCGGACCTAAGCTATCCGCATGGCTACCATCTGCGAAACCCAGCGGACCGACGCGGAGCTCCGGGCGATCGCCGGCGCTTTGACCGCGACCGGCGGCACCGTCCCCCGATGGCTCGACGCTGAGCTGGCCTCGCCGCTTCCTCGCGTGAGCGTCGCGGCCGGCCCGGACGATTACCGCCGGCACATGGGCGCGGCGCTCTCGATGGGCGTCCTCCTCCTCACGTTCATGGCCTGCGTGGAGACCGCCGGCGAGTTCAGCTTCGTCCGGCCGAAGGCCGCGACGCGCGTCGCGGCGGCCGATCCGGACGGCCTCGAGGCGATCGCGATGGTCCAGGACTGGCAACCGGCGGGCGACGAGAAGCCGGTGCTGCTTCGCCTCGCCGGCGCGGTCCGCAACCCCGCGTACCCGCGGGCCTGGAGCGCCGAGAAGACGGACGACGATACGTACTTGGTCATCTTCCGAGAACCCAAGGGCGCCGCGGCTTACGCCTTCGAGGTCAACCTCGAGTCCGAAGCGGTCCAGGCGACGCCCGAAGCCGTGGAGCGTCTGACGATGCTCCGCGTGCGCGACGAGGTGGAGACGCAGGACGCCCTCGCGGCGCGGGAAGCGAGCTCATTGCTCGCGGACACGACGGTTCGCTAGAATCAGGGCAGCCGCAACATAGGAGATCCCATGCCCAAAGCCCAGGCCCGTCACATCCTCGTCCCCTCCGAGACGGAGTGCGCGAAGCTCAAGAAGGACATCGAGGGCGGCGCGTCTTTCGCCGACCTCGCCAAGAAGCACTCGAAGTGCCCGTCGGGCCGCGAGGGCGGCAACCTCGGCGAGTTCGGCCCCGGCCAGATGGTCCCCGAGTTCGACACGGTCGTCTTCAGCGCCCCGGTCGGCACGGTCCAGGGCCCGGTGAAGACGCAGTTCGGCTACCACCTCATCGAAGTCACCAAGCGCGCGTAACGATCAGCCCCGCCGCGCGGGCTTCTTGAGCCCGCGCGGCAGGGCGTCGATCTTCGCCGCGAGGATGAAGTCGTTGATCGAGAGCCCCTTGATCGCGTGCGTCGACAACTCGATGGCGAGATTTCGGTAGCCGGTCAAGTGCAGGTCGGGATGGTGCCCCTCCGACTCCGCCGCCCGCGCGATCGCGCGGATGAAGTCCACCGCCGCGAGGAAGTCCTTCATCGCGAGCTCCTGGCGCAGGGCCTTCCCCTTCACGAGCTTCCAGCCGCGGAGCTTCCTGACCAGCTTCCGGGACTCCGCGGGCTTCAGCGCCTGCGTCCCGCCGTGGCAGGGGCCGCATTTCATTTTCTCGAGTTCGCTCATGAGGCGATGATAGCCCGCCGGGGCCCGCCGCGCAATGGCCTTCGCGCGACCGTATTGTGTTTAATGAGCGAATGAAGACCTTCCTCTCCCTCCTGCTGCTCGCGTCCCCCGCGTTCGCCTCCGACGCCACCGCGGTAGGCGCGAAGGCTCCCGCGTTCGTTCTGCCCGCGCAGGACGGCAAGCCCGTCGCGCTGAAGGACTACCGGGGCAAGTGGGTCGTCCTCTATTTCTATCCCAAGGACTTCACCGGCGGCTGCACCCTCGAGGCGCACGGCTTCGAGAAGAACCTCAAGCGCTTCGCGTCGGCGAAGGCGGTCGTGCTCGGCGTCAGCGTGGACACGGCCGAGTCGCACAAGGACTTCTGCGCCAAGGAAGGGCTCAACTTCAAGCTGCTCTCCGACGCGAAGGCCGAGGTCTCCAAGAGCTACGGCTCGATGATGGCCGAGCGTCCCTTGTCCGCGCGCAACACGTTCCTAATCAAGCCGGACGGGATGATCGCGGCGCGCTGGCTCAAGGTCGCCCCCGAAGGCCACGCCGAGGAAGTGCTCGCGGCGCTCGCCGCGTCGGGCAAGCCGAAAGCCGCGAAATAGCCGTTACCCGCGCGTGACGCGCCCGTCATGGCCGAATCACGGGATGTCCGCTATCGTATGAGCATCGAACCCGAGACAAGAAATGTCGGGACCGGCCCCTGGGCTTTCCGCCCGGGGGCTTCGTGTTCCCGGGGAAGGCCCGGCCGGACGGCTTACCCAAAAGGCCTATAAAATACCCGGGCCTTATGGCCCGATTTCCCTTGCCTCCCGAAAGAGCGTTATGCCAGGATGGACCCGTTAGGAGGTGGTCCATGATCCGAAGCATCCTGGTGAGCGCCGCACTCGTCGTCCTGTCCATCGTCCCCCGTACGGTCGTGCTGGAAGAAGGGTTCCTGCCGCAGAACGACATGAAGATCGAGGTCGGCTCACTCGAGGCCAAAGGCATCAGCCAAAAGCAGTTCAATCAGGTGATGGACCGCATGGAGAAGCTCTACGGTCCCGAGATCAAAGCACGCGGCGGCCGCCTCGTCCTCAAGCGTCTGTGGGACAACGCGACCGTCAACGCGTCGGCCGAACGCTCCGGGAATGACTACATCCTCAACATGTACGGCGGTCTCGCCCGCCATGAGTCCATCACGCAGGACGGCATGGCGCTCGTCGTCTGCCACGAGATGGGCCACCACATCGGCGGCGCGCCGAAGTACGACGGCGGCTCGGATTGGGCCTCGAACGAGGGTCAGGCAGACTACTTCGCCAACCTGAAGTGCCTGCGCCGCATGTTCGCGGACGAGGGCTCCGCCTTCACCCGGCCCAAGAGCGAGGACCCGGGCCCGGCCGCGGCCTGCGCCGCGTCCTTCCCCGCGGGAGCGGATCGCGCGGCGTGCGTACGCGGCTCGATGGCGGGCATGTCGGTGACGACCCTGTTCCGCATGCTGCGCCACGAAACGGTGCTGCCGCGCTTTGACACCCCGGATCCGGCGGTCGTGGCGGCCATGTACGACGGCCATCCCGGCACGCAGTGCCGGCTCGACACCTACTACGCGGGCTCGATCTGCGGCCGCGCGGTCGGCGATCAGGTCGGCGAGACGGACCCGGCGCAGGGCACCTGCACGCAGGCCGGCGGCCAGGCCTCGGGCTTCCGCCCGCGATGCTGGTATAAGCCGGGCGCCGACGGCGTGCCTCCGGCGCCGGCCGTCGTCCAGCGCGAGCACCCCAAAACGCCCGCGCTCGTCTCCTCCCTCCGGGCTCCCGAGCTCTGGCAGGGCCTGTAATTCTCCGGCGGCCGGGCCTCCCTTCAGGGGGGGCCCGGCCGCGTCATTTCCGCCTTCCTCGACGACGATTTCGTGGTATAATGTGTTTAGAGGCCGGCGACGGTCTCGCCACAAAGACGTACGTGAGCAATACGTAAGAAAAGAGGTAGTAAACAGAATGGCTACGGGCAAAGTGAAGTGGTTCAACGATCAGAAGGGCTTCGGTTTCATCACGCCGGATGACGGGTCCAAGGACCTGTTCGTCCACCACTCGTCCATCACGGGCGAAGGGTTCAAGACTTTGGCTGAGAATCAGGCCGTTGAGTTCGACGTGCAGCAGTCCGACAAGGGCCCGCGCGCCGCGAACGTTCGTAAGCTCTAATAGAGCTTCGACCTGACTGCCGCCCCCGGAACCGAAAGGTTCCGGGGGCGGCTTATTTTCCCCTGGACAAGCGGCCGTATCCGTGCTACAATGTCTATGTCGCTTTCGAACCCGTAACTAGAAATGTCGGGACCTAGACCCTCCGCGAGCAAAGCGGGGGGTTTCGTGTTTCCAGGGGTGAGCCCCCCCCACCTGACGTGAGAAGGGCGACGGCGCGACATCCGGCGGGGACGGCGGGATGGACCCGCCTCTAACGGGACACTCCAATACCGTCCACTCGTGTCCCTCACGCCCCGCCGGCTGTCGCGCCGTCGCCCTCCTTAATGTCGGGTGAGACGCAGCTCTTCA